>NZ_JBITGS010000025.1:0-177487 GCF_044457265.1 Streptomyces sp. NPDC050564
TGTGTTTTGGGGCTCACGATCAATATTTTGTTTTTTCGGTGTGTGGGGGGGGGGGGGGGGGGGGGGGGGGCGGCCCCCCCCCCCCGGGCGGGGGGGGGGGGGGGCCGCCCCCCCCCCCCCGCCCGGTTCTACGTCAGCCGCCGGTCAGGGACGGGATGGATGTGCGGTCACACCTCGTTGGAGCGCGCAAATGATGCTCCGGTCTTCGTCCATGGTGATCCGGTACTCCGCACCAGTGTCGGTGTGCTCGACGCCGTCGCCGCCCCAGCCCGCGAACTGGAAGCCGGCAGCGGGATGGGCGATGACGGACACCTGTGTAGGGGGGCGTAGGCGCCGAATTCGCTGACCGTGCCGGTGCCGCCACCCTCCGGGGCCACGGAAATATTGAGTATGTGCCGGTTGGTCGCCTTCGAGGCGCGGTATTCGGACACGATGGAGTGGCGAGCTTCGCAGTGCCGGCGTTGTTCTTCGCGTCGCCGGCGTTGTTCTTCGCGTCGCCTAGGGCCTGACCCCCGACCGAACTTCAACGGGCCCACCACGGTCGGGCGGCACGCCTCTCAGCGTTCCGCCGGATGCGGACGCGTTCTCTATGAATTCGCAGGCAGGTTCTCGGTTTTCGGCGCCCCGTGGCACGCATCCACGCATCCTCCATGACCTACGAAAGACAGGCATGCCCTCCGTCACTTCTTCCGTCCTGCCGACCCACGCCCCGCCCGCGGACCACCCCCGCGGCAGGCGGGCCAACCCCTGGCTCACCCTGATTGCCGTCGCTTTCGGCCTCTTCATGGTCGGCCTCGACGGCTCGGTCGTCTCCATCGCCAACCCCGAGATCGGCCGGGACCTGCACGCGTCCACCGCCGACCTCCAGTGGGTGACCAACGCCTACCTGCTGGCCCTGGCCGTCGCCCTGATCCTCGGCGGCAAGCTCGGCGACCGGTTCGGGCGCCGTACCTTCTACCTGATCGGCGTCACCGGGTTCACCATCGCGTCCGTCGCCATCGGACTGTCCGGATCCATCGCGGCCGTCATCACTTTCCGAGCGCTGCAGGGTTTCTTCGGCGCCCTGCTGATGCCCAACACCCTCGGCATGCTGCGCGCCGTCTTCCCACCGAAGAAGTTCGGCATGGCGGTGGGCATCTGGGCCATGGTCTCCTCGGTCTCCACCGCCCTCGGCCCCATCGTCGGCGGCCTGCTCGTGCAGCACGTCGACTGGGAGTCCGTCTTCTACATCAACGCCCCCGTCGGCGTCATCGCGCTCGTCTTCAGCATCGCCGTCCTCCCGCAGAGGAAGAACACGGCCGCCGCGGACGAGAAGTTCGACATCGTCGGAGTCGTCCTGCTCGCCCTCGGCCTGCTCGCCCTCGTGTTCGGCGTAGTCAAGGGCGAGACCTGGGGCTGGACTTCGGGCGGCACCCTGGGCGCCATCGCGGCCGGCATCGCTGTCCTGCTGCTCTTCGGCTTCTACGAGACCCGGGTCGCGGCCCCCCTGCTGCCCATGCGTCTCTTCCGCAGCCCGGCACTGATCATAGGTACCGTCATCACCGCGCTGAACTTCTTCGTGCTGCTCGGCGTGATCTTCTTCGTGATGCTCTACCTCCAGAACGTACGCGGCTTCACCCCCGTGGAGGCGGGCGTGCGCACCCTGCCGCTGAGTCTGGCGTCCGTCGTGGCATCCCCGCTGGGCGCGGCGCTCACCGACCGGTTCGGACCGCGGCTCACCATGCCGCTGGGCATGGTGCTCCAGGCGGTCGCCTGCTTCGTGATGCTCGGCTGGAGCGCGGACTCCTCCTACACCGTGATGTGGCCGCCGTTCATCGCGCTCGGTCTCGGTGTCGGCATGGTGATGTCGTCCTCCTCCGACGCCATCGTCGGCAACGCACCGGTCAAGGACGGCGGCGTGGCAGGCGGCCTGCAGGCGACCGCCCTGCAGATCGGCGGCGCGCTCGGCACCTCCGTGCTCGTGTCACTCATCAGCAGCCGCGTCGGCTCCACCCTCACCGGCGAACTGACCTCCGCCGGCGTGCCCGCGACCGCGGCGAAGGGCCTGACCGAGGGGAAGGATGCGGTCGCCATGGGTGTCGCTCCGGTCTCCGGCGACATGCCCGCCCGGCTCAAGACCGCCGTCGCCGAGGGAAGCCACCAGGCGTTCATGAACGGCGTGCACACCTCCGTGCTGGTCGCCGGTGCGCTGTGCCTCGTCGGCGCCCTGCTGGCCGTGGTCGGCGTGCGGCGCGCCTCCGAGGCAGCCCGTCACTGAGGGACGGCGGGCCTGCGCGCCCGGCCGAAGGGTGCGCGTGGTCCTTGGGTGGCGCCACTTCCTGAGGATCGTCAAGGACGAGGCCGGCGACCGGCTGCTGCTCACGCACCACGCCGGCTGGAGCACCCTGGAACAGAACATGGAAGCCGTCCGGGGGGGGGCCGAGGAGGCCGGCGCCGAGCTGATACTGCTGTCGTACCCGCCGAACTTCCACCCGGAGTCCGAGCAGGAGATCTATGACTACACCAAGGCCGTCTGCGACGCGACGAACCTCGCGGTGATGCTCTTTCTCCGCGACCGGTGACCACGAGTGCTACGGCCCGATGATCCCGCGCGCCTTCCAGCTCCTGCGGGAGGGCAAGGACGACGATGCCGCCGACATCCACTGGCAGCTTCATCCCGCCCGTAAGGTCAAGTCGGGTCTCGCCGCCGCCCTGCACGGCGGTGCGTTCATCAACCGGCAGGCGTGGAAGTTCCAGGACCGGCTCCAGGGCTACAACGGCGGCCCACTCCGTCAGCCCACGCAGCGGATCCACGACGCCCAGATGAACGCCCTGCGCAAGGGTCTGATCGACGCCGGACTCGAACCGAGCATGGATCCGTTCCGCGAGTTCTTCATCGGCCGCAATCCGGCCTGAGGCTCCGGCGGTCCCGGCGGCGGGTGACGGCTCGTCCGCCGGTGGTGCCGAAGGAAGCGGTGCTCGGTCTTTTCGGCCGTGCGTCCGCGGCCCTGACGTGTCGTGGACGGGAAGCCCGCCGGGCGTACACGCTAGGCCGACCGGGCGCTGCGCCCCAGCGTGGCACGTTCAGGCGAGTGGCGGGTCCAAGGTTGCGCGGGTGGGGCCGTCGGGGCGGACGGTGATGCCGTACACCGCCTTCGCGGGGGTGGAGTGGAAGGCCAGGGTGTGGACCGGCAGCAGGTGTTCGAGCAGGACGGTCGATTCGCGGAGCGCGAACTGCAGACCGAGGCAGGCACGGGGACCGATGCCGAAGGGGAAATAGGCGCCCGGGTGGGCAGGTCGGCCGTCCGGGGCGATGAAGCGCCGGGGGTCGAAGTGCTCCGGGTCCGGCCACAGTTCGGGATCGCGGTGGGTGAGGTACGGGCAGACCAGGATGTCGGTGCCCGCCTCGACGGCATAGCCGGCGAGGTTGTCGTCCCCGGCGGCGTGGCGGGGCAGGATCCAGGCGGACGGGTAGAGCCGGAGCGTCTCGTGGACCAGGGCCTGGATGGCCTGGCGACGTTGCGGTGAGCCCTCGCAGCCGGCGGCGAGAGCGTGTCCGCGGGCGGCGGGGTACTGGTCGAGGAGCAGGTAGAGCCAGGTCAGGGTGGTGGCGGTGGTCTCGTGCCCGGCCACGAGCAGCGTGACCAGTTCGTCGCGGATCAGCCGGTCGGTGTACTCGGGGCGCTCGGTGGCGGCGTCGATCAGGACGTGCAGCAGGCCCGGGCCGTCGGGGCCGGCCGCCCCGCTGCGGGCGGCGTCGATGGCGCGCCGGGCGACCGCGTCGATCCGGGCGAGATCGGCGGCGACGGCGTCCTGCGCGTCGGTGACGTCAGCGGGCAGAGTCGGAAGGGCAGTCGCCACGGCGGCCACGGCGGCCAGTTCGCGCTCGGTCCCGTCATCGAGGGGGTGCCCGGTGAGAGAGCGCCAGATGGCGTCCAGGGCGAAGCGGCGCATCTCCTGCCCGACATCGATGCTCTGCCCGGTACGGGCGTACTCGCGCCAGCGCCCTGCGGTGGTCCGGGCAGCCTCGGTGATCCGCCGTTCGTAGCGGCGCATCCCCGTGCCGGTGAACTGGGACTGCAACAAGCGGCGTTGCCGCTTCCAGGCCGCACCGGTGGCGGCGAGGACGCCGTCGCCGATCAGCACACGGGCGCGGTGGGAGCGCTTGACGTACCGCTCCGGGTGCCGGGCGAGTACGTGCTGGACGGCCTGTGGGTCGGTGACGAGAACGGTGGGGGCCGGCCCGAGGCGGAACGCGGCGATGCCGCCGAGCCGTTCGTGCACCTGGGACAGCAGCTCGACCAGTTCGCCTCGCGCCGAACGCCAGCTCTCCACGAGTCCAGGCTCGGCTTCGGGGACCGGCCGGCCCGTTCCGGGAACGTACGGAAGGGAGCCGGGACTGGCTTCGATGTCCATGTGCCTCTCCTGGTCAACCGCTGGGCTCGGCCGTGGCGGAGCATCGGCAACACGGACTGTACGGGAGAAGGAACACCCAGTGGCAGGCCACCTGGGCGCGACCACAAAGGCCTCCGAACGAGAACCACCGAGACGCTACGTTCCAGACGGCTGCTTGTGGCGCCGGTGAGGGCGGTTGTCCCGGTCAGCTGGTCAGTGACCTCCTTGGTGACGGACCTCCTCGGTGACAGCGTGCATGATCCTGCACTCGAAGGTCACTGGCACCCCGGCGGGCACGGATCCCGCCCCTTCTCTCCCCTGATCCGTGTACGGCGGGTCGCGATGTCGCCGGCGGGCGGAGACAGTCTCCGGTGTGTCTTCGCCCGCACACGTTCATCATCCCGGCCCCACTCGGTAACCGCTCAGCCCACAACCTGATGCACCATGATTCAAACCGGTTCGGGTTGCGGTTCCGGCTGCCACACTGGTGCGGCCTTCGGTTCCCACAGTTTGGTGGTCCGTATATAGCCGTGGATCACTGAGGCCATCGCCAGAATGATGAGTGGTCCAAACACCCATGGATGTCTGGCCATTTCCATCGACAGATAGCGATATGACGCCAAGAGCGCAGCGAAGACCGTTGCCCCGTAAGCGACCAGCTGAATTCCTGACCGATCCCAGCCACGTTCGAGCGAGCGCAGAGCTGCCTCGATCGTGAGCGTGAACACCACGCCGGCAACGATATCCGCGCCGTAGTGGTAGCCGAAGCCCAGCGTTGCGCCGAGCGTGGCAATCAGCCAGAACGCGCCTGCGAATTGCAGAATCCGTGGGCCTCTGCGGGAATGAATGAAGATCGCGGTAGCCCACGCTGTGTGCAGGCTGGGCATGCAGTTGCGTGGGGTGATCTCGTCGAATGGCATGTGGTGCGGGGTATTGATCGGCGGCGGTGCGTCCGGCCACAGATTGGCCACCGCCCAGTGCCCGCCGCCGGTGCCGAAGGCGCCGGTGCCGTAGGCGAAGACCGGCCCGACGACCGGGAAGATCATGTAGATGGCCGGCCCGAGGAGGCCGATCACCAGAAAGGTGCGCACCAGATGATGGCGCGGGAAGCGGCGCTCGACCGCCACGTTACGCAACTGGTAGAGCGTGACGATGACCGCGGCCACCGCAAGCTGAATGTAGACGTAGTCGAGAACATGGGCGCCGATCGGACCGGTGGCCCTGACAAAACGGCCTACCAGCCACGACGGGTTGCCCAGCGCGTGATCGGCGGTTGCCACGTACTGGTCGAGCACCGCCGGGCGGGTCTTCGACGTGATGAGTAGCCAGGTATCGCCAGTTTTGCGGCCGGTCACCAGCAACAGGGCCAGTCCGACGCCTTTCAGCAGCAGGACGCGTTCCCGGCCGGTGCGGCGCGTGACAGCGATGACCGCACAGCCCAAAATCACCCACAAGGCGCCGTTGCCGAACATCATCTTGGCGTCGACCGCCCACCGCACGAGCCAGAAGGCGACATCGATGCCGATCGCGGCGCCGGCCGCGATGAACCGTTGCCGCCAGGGGAGCACCACCATCATCAACGCCATACTGGCGTACAACAGTGGCCCCGATTTGGGGGCGAATATCACCTCTCGCGCCTGGTTGGTGATCGGCCCCGGCAGGCCGTAGCGACGAGCGGCGATCTCCAGCGTGATGAGGAATCCGAGGGCCACCACACCCGCCGTGGCCCCCAGGATCGCCCGCGGCTGACGCCACGCGGTGAATCTAATTCTGCAGTTAATTCGCGAAAATACCCGCGATGCTATGGATATCAATTGTTTGGCCGATTTGCTACATATTGGTCAAATAGGTTACTCATAGTATTAGATGGCATGGTTTTCCGGTGAAGGGCGGGTGATTAGTGCGATCATGCTATCGGAGCAATGCGGGCGGGTCTCGGGTCTTGCTGGTCACGGGTGGGTGCGAAGGTCAGTGGATCCTGCGCTCGATGGTCCAGCGTCTCGGGGATGACCAGGAAACTCTCGCCCGGCGAGCAACCAGGTCAGGGGCTTGGTCCACGGAGCGGCAGCGGCCCGGATGATGTCCTCCTTGCACACGAACGGGGCGGCGTACGCCGACGCGTGTCGGTGTGCGCCGCCCTCGGGTGGGACGAGTTGCGGGAGGTGGCCCGCGTTGTCATGGCGGTTATTTCGGGTCGTGGTTGAACTTCGAGGTCGACCAGAGGTAGCCGAGCACCGCGAGGCCCAGGCACCAGACGACGGCGAGCCATCCGTTATGGCCGATCTCGGTGCCGAGCAGCAGGCCGCGCAGGGTCTCGATGGCGGGCGTGAAGGGCTGGTATTCGGCGATCGGCTGGAACCAGCCCGGCATCGAGTGGAGGGGGACGAAGGCGCTGGAGAGGAGCGGCAGCAGGATCAGGGGCATTGCGTTGTTGCTGGCGGCCTCGGCATTCGGGCTGACCAGGCCCATGCCGACCGCGATCCAGGTGAGCGCCATGGCGAAGAGCACGAGCAGTCCGAACGCCAGGATCCACTCCAGGACGGTGGCGTCGGTGGAGCGGAAGCCGATGGCCACGGCGACGGCGCCGACGAGGACCACGCTCACGATCGACTGCACCACGCTGCCGATGACGTGTCCGACGAGCACCGAAGCACGGTGGATCGCCATCGTGCGGAAGCGGGCGATGATGCCCTCGGTCATGTCGTTGGAGACGGAGACCGCGGTGCCGATCGTGGTGCTGCCGATGGTCATCAGCAGGAGGCCCGGGACGATATAGGCGATGTACTGGGAGCGGTCCGGAGCTCCGCCGCCGATGCCCGCGCTCATGGTGTCGCCGAAGATGTAGACGAAGAGCAGCAGCAGCATGATCGGGGTGAGCAGCAGGTTCAGGGTGAGGGAGGGGTAGCGCCGGGCGTGCAGCAGGTTGCGGCGCAGCATCGTGGACGAGTCGCGCACGGCGAGGGAGATCCGGGTCGGGCGGGCGGGAGCCAGGGGGGAGCTCATCGGACAGCCTCCTTGGGCTGGTTGGGGATGCCGGCGTCGCCGGTCAGGGCGAAGAAGACGTCGTCGAGGTCGGGGGTGTGCACGGTCAGCTCGTCGGCCTCGATGCCGATCGAGTCCAGCCAGTCGAGGATCGAGCGCAGCTCGCGCTGGCTGCCGTCGCTGGGGATCTGCAGCGCCAGCGCCTCGTCGATGGGGGTCCCCCCGCTCGAGCGAAGCCGAGAGTGGGGGAGGGTCATCTCGCGCAGCGCGGAGGCGGCGCTCTGGTAGGCGGCCGGGTCGGTGAAGCGGAGCCGGACGTGTCCGCCGGGGATGAGCCGCTTGAGCTCGTCGGCGGTGCCCTGGGCGGCGATCTTGCCGTCGTGGAGCACGGCGATGCGGTCGGCGAGCTCGTCGGCCTCCTCCAGGTACTGGGTGGTGAGGAAGACGGTGACGCCGCCCGTGACGAGTTCGCGGATGATCTGCCACATGTTGTGGCGGGCGCGCGGGTCGAGGCCGGTGGTCGGTTCGTCGAGGAAGATGATGCGCGGGTTGCCGACCAGGGTCATGGCGATGTCGAGGCGGCGCTTCATGCCGCCGGAGTAGGTGGAGGCGGGCTTCTTCGCGGCCTCGGTGAGATCGAACCGCTCCAGCAGCTCGGCGGCGACCTGCCGTCCCTCGCGCTTGGACAGGTGGTGCAGGTCCGCCATGAGGAGCATGTTCTCCTCACCGGTGATCAACCCGTCGACGGCGGAGAACTGACCGGTGACGCCGATCGCGGCACGCACGGCCTGCGGGTCGGTGGCGAGGTCGTGGCCGCCGACGCGGATCCGGCCACTGGCGGGGTCTGCGCTGATCAGGGTGGAGAGGATCTGCACGGCGGTGGTCTTGCCGGCGCCGTTCGGGCCGAGGAGGGAGAAGATCGTTCCTTCCGGGACGGCCAGGTCGACGCCGTCGAGGACGGTCTTGTCGCCGTAGGACTTGCGCAGCCCGTTCGCCGCGATGGCCAAGTTGGTCATGAGGGTGCTCCTTCAGAGGCTGCGGGCGGCGATGTCGCCGTGGGCGGTGGTCGCGCGGATGTTCAGGTCGGCGGCTCCGTCGGTGTTCTTGAGCGCGTTGTGAATCCGGCCGTATCCGGTGCCGGCGTCCAGTGATGCGGACACTCCGTGGGCGGCACCGACCGACACCTCGCCCCTCTGGGTGGTCAGCACGACCGTGCCGCGCACCGCCTCGGCGATCCGGATGTCGCCCTTTTGAGTGCTGATCTCCGCGGGGCCGCCCAGTCGGCCGACCGAGACGTCGCCGGCGAGGAGGGTGAGGCGGGCGCTCGCGGCCTCGTCGAGCTTGACCAAGCCCTGCGCGCCCTCGAAGGCGACGTCGCCGAGGCGTCCGACACCCCGGATCTCGGCGCTGGCCGCCTTCGCCTCGATGCGAGAGCCGGCGGGCAGCCGGACCGTCACCTCGATGGATCCGGAGGGGCCGAGGTACTGGTTCTTCGCCGCCGGGGCCTCGATCCGCAGGACGCCGTCGCCGTAGACGACCGTGGTCTGCTCCGCCGCCTTCACGTCACGGCCCTTGGAGGCGTCCGCGGGCAGGACCTCGACCGTGGTGTCGGCCCGGTCGGCGGCGATGAACCGGACGCGCCCCGCGGGGATGTCCAGGACGATGGTCATCGGGGCCGGGGTGTCGAACTTCTGCATCATGCGCTCCTGTGCTCGTCGCTGTTTCCGATGACGGAAAAGCTACGTTGCATTCACAGTTCTAGCAACAGGCTCGTTGCGCACAATCATCATCAATGCAGGTAGACGTAAGAATTTGTTGCAACGACCCTGAAAGTAATGCAACGACAGCCGTCCGTTCGTTGCAATCAATTGGAAGTGAACGCTATGGTGGAGCCACCAATGAGCACGAAGGAGACCGCCGATGCCCGGAGGCAGACTCACCCAGCAGGAACGTCAGCAGATCGCGCTGGGACTGGCCGACGGCCTCGCCTACGCGGAGATCGCCAGACGCCTCGACCGCCCGACCTCGACGATCACGCGCGAGGTGATGCGCAACGGCGGTCCCACTGCCTACCGCGCCGACCTGGCCCACCGCGCCACCGAGCGCCGCGCCCACCGCCGTCGGCAGGCCCCAACCCGAGGGGAGCAGGCGCCCCCGCAGGCCCACGGACGCGACGCCGAGGCCGTACGCGAGTACGAGGAGACGTTCACCACCGTCCTCATGCAAGCGGGCACACCCAAGATGATGGCCCGGGTGCTGACCTGCCTCTACACCAGCGACGCCGGCAGCCTCACCGCGGCTGAACTCGTCCAGCGCCTCCAGGTCAGCCCGGCGTCCATCTCCAAAGCGATCGCGTTCCTCGAAAGCCAGGGCCTTGTGCGCCGGGAACGCGACGAACGCCGCCGCGAGCGCTACGTCGCCGACGACGACGTCTGGTACCAGTCCATGATCGCCAGCGCCCGCGGCACCATTCAGGTCGCCGAGACCGCACGACAGGGCGTCAACATCCTCGGCCGCGACACCCCGGCCGCCACCCGCCTCGAGAACATCGCCCGCTTCCTCGACTTCGTCTCAGAGAGCATCACCCGCGCCGCGGACCAGGCCCGCGAAGTCCTCCACACGAAACCCGAAACGCCCTCCGACAGCACTACCTGAACCACGTTCAGATCACTGACAGACAGCCGTCTCGATGGTCACAGCCATGGGACGAAACCAGCTGTGAATCGCACCGGGTCCGATGGAGGCTCCGGACTGTCCGCTCGTCAGCTCACTCCATGTGAATGACGGCTGGGGCCACTTCACCTACAAGGCGTGGCGCCGGGGCCGGACTTGAATGGGAGTCGTCAGCCGCGCCGGAGATCCGCGACTCGGATCCACTCCAGCGTTGGGAGTTTGGCGAGGACACACGAGCAGCCGGCCCGAATTGGCCGCCAAAGCCGGCGTTGGCAGCACCTTCCCCCTCGCAGTCGCCCGGCGGGCGCCACCTTGCCACTTGTCGCGGTCGTCGAGGGCGCGCCGTGCAGGCTGCCTCAGCCGCGCGCGGCGACGTACAGGGTCTGGGTGCTTCGACCGAGCGGGCCCTTCTCGTCGTGCAGGGCGGACTCGGCGAGTCCGATGCCCGCACCGTCCACCATCGACCGGGCGTCCAAGCAGACCCACTCGCCCTCGGGGTGGCGGTGCAGGCCGACGGTGAGGTCGGCGTTGATGAAGACGTAATGGTGGAAATCCAGCTCGGCACTGACACCGTTGCCCGAGTCGGCAGCCGTCAGCACCCGGCTCAGCGGCGTGATCTCCTCGCCCGCGACCAAGGGGACCCTCATGCGCATCCACGCCGTGGCCGGACCGGACTCGAGGAACGAACCGGCGGCGAAGCGCACGTCCATGGCGGTGTGGTAGCCCTGGTCCCACGGAACCGGGAAAAACGCTTTCGACGGCGCGTCCCCGGGCCCGGGAACCTGCCGCCCGGGCGACACCTCCGGTACCGAGTCCGGCGCCGTCTTCATCAGCAAGGCCGTCGCCCGCATCACTTCATCGCCGCCGTCGGGCGTCAGCCCGACCTCCACGAGCTCGACGCTGCGTCCGGCGCGCAGCACGCGCGTGGTCACGGTCAGCGGCCGTATCGGGACAGGCCGCATGATCTCGTAGCTGAGCCGGGCGACCCGCATCTCCGCGCGTCCACCCGGCCGTTGCTCCACGGCCAGCCCGAGCAACGCCGCCGGCGGACCGGCGTGCTGGGAGTCGGCGTCCCAGGGCCCGCGGGTGTAGGCGGTAGGGAGGAACCGATCGGGGGCCTCCCGCTCGTAGAAGGCCTCGGCTTGCGACGTCGGCATAACTGGCCTTCCCTGTCGCTCGGACTGTCCCATACAAAGATACTAAGCGCTTGCTCACGTCGGGCGTCACGGGGATCGGTGAAGTCGGCGAACTCCTCGTGTCTTCAGGAACTTGGCCACGTACGGGCAGACGGGCACGATCCGCTTCCCGGAGTCACGCACGTCGGTGAGCGCCTCCTGGACCAGCTGGGAGGCCAGGCCCTGCCCGGCGAAGGCGTCGTCGACCTCGGTATGACAGAAGACGCGCTGCTCCCCGAGGTCGCGGTAGGCGGTCAGTCCGGCGCGCTTCCCGTCGACATGGATTCATAGCGGTTCTTGGCGTCCACCCGCTCTACGGTCTCGGAGCGGTGTGAGGCCGGCTCATCGGCGCCTTTCAGAAGGAGGTCGGTGACGCGTCGGACGGGTCAGTGGCGCGGTGGATTCCTGCGTGGCGTGATGACGGCGTTCGGCAGTGCTGGGGCGGCAAGGCGGTCACCCGGATACCCTTCGACAGCGCCGAAGCGATCGGAAGAGTTCTGCCAATCCTCCCGGGCCTGCGCAATGTCTTCGTGACTGCGCCCGACGAAGTTCCACCACATGACGATTTCCTCCTCGAACGGGGCTCCGCCGAGCAGGACCGTCCGTGCGATGTCGTCCGACCCGTTCGTCAGCGTCAGGACGTCGCTGCCCGGGTGGACGTAGCCCAACTCCGCGGGGCCGACCAGGGTGTCGCCCAGATGTACATGGCCCTGGTCGACCAGGAGGCCGTGCTCAAAACCGGGGTCCACGGCGAGCGTGACGGCGGCGCGCGGCTGGAGGAGGATCTCGGCGCCGATCAGGGGGGTGAAGGTTCGCACCGGGGAGACGTCGCCGGCCAGGGAACCCAGGAAGACCCTGATCTCGGCCCCCTCGATCCGCACGGCCTCGGGTGCGTAGTGCTGGAAGTCCCTCTCGGCATCGCGGTGCTCCTCCGGCAGCGCCACCCACAGCTGGACACCGTGCAGGATGGTGGTCCGCGGGGTGGACGCCTCGGAGTGGCAAATGCCGAACCCGCCCGTCATGAGGTTCAGTTCGCCTGGCCGAATGTAGGCATGGCTGCCCAGGCTGTCACGGTGCTCGATCTCCCCGCTGAACAGCCAGCTCACCGTCTGCAGCCCGGTGTGCGGATGCGGGGCGACATCCATGCCGCCCGTCAGCGACACGTCGTCGGGGCCGTAGTGATCAGCGAAGCACCAAGCGCCGATCAGGGTACGTGCGCGCTGCGGCAGTGTTCGCCGCACGGTCATCGCCCGGGGGCCTCCGAGGGGCACATCACGTGCAGCCAGTACGTCGACCCGTGACGCCTCGGTCGGCCGCTCGCCGTCGACCGCCGCGCCGCATCGCAGTTCCATGGCTCTGGTTTCGACATTGCTCACCGAGGATCGCCTCCCAGCCCGAAATTTGTTCTATATTCAACCATCATGCCGGATGGTAGGCAGTGGCACCAGCAGGTCCACAGCACACGACAAGGGGCTGCACAGGCCCCGGAGGAGTCCGAGGTTGAGCACCCAAGCGACCGGATCCGCGGCCCAGCGGATCTTCATCGACAAGCAGAGCCCCGCCGCCTACGACGCTCTGGTGCAGACCTCGGAGGCGGTCCGCGCGGTCGCCTTGGAGGCGGGGCTCGCCCCGGCGCTCGTGGAACTGGTCAACCTGCGCGTGTCGCAGATCAACGGCTGCGCCTACTGCCTCAACGTACACACCAAGGCGGCCGTGCGGGCGGGCGAGACCACGCAGCGGCTCGGTGTGCTGGCAGCCTGGCGGGACACCGAACTCTTCACCGCCGACGAGCGCGCTGCGCTCGCGCTCGCGGAGGCGACCACTGATCCCGGTGACGCAGCACTGCAGGAGACCGCGTACGACGCGGCCCGCGAGGTGCTTACCGATGACCAGATCTCGGCAGTGATCTGGGTGGCGGTCACCATGAACGCGTTCAACCGGGTCTCGGTCATGAGCAAGCATCCGGTAAGGCCGCAGTCGCCGGTCCCCGTGGCCATCTCCGGAGGAGATGACTGACATCCGGAACATCATCAACTCAGGCGAAGTGCCGGATGCGTGCGCCCGCCGCGGGCGCGTACGGCAGCCAGTCGTGCACCGATCTGGTCGTGACGAACTCGGCGACCGCGCCCGCGAAGAGGTGCCCCAGGGCGCGCTGGGCGTCTTGGGGCTTGCCCAGCATCGGGCTGTCCGGGTAGGCGTCGAAGGTGTTGAAGAGGAAGGGCAGTTCGCCGCAGTGGGTGGCGCCCAAGGCGTGCTCGTCCTCGGCTGGCCGGTAGTCGAACTGGTAGACATAGGTCGCATTGCCGCCCGCCGCGTGGTACCCACCCGCACCGCCCTCCTGTCAGTCGACGACCAGCTGACCGCCGCGCTGATCGAGGACGGACGAGCCTCCTACACCGACCTCGCGCGCCGCGCCGACACCACCGCCCTCACCGCCCGTCGCCGTCTGGAGGCACTGGTGGGCGGCCAGGTCCTCAGGCTCGCGACCGAAGTCGATCTCGCCCGGCTGGGCATCCGCGCCGAGGCACTCCTGTGGATCACCGTCGCACCTGGCGGACTGGAGGAGACGGGCCAGTGGCTCAGCCGCCACCCACAGGTCCGGTTCGCCTAGGCCACCACCGGCCCGGCCAATCTCCTCGTGGCCGTCGCGGCAGCCGACCTCAACGCGCTCTACCACTTCATGAGCGACACCATCGGCGCCCTCAAGCACATCTCCACCCTCGAGGTCACCCCCATCCTGACCGGGGTCAAGCGGACCGGTCTGGTACGCCCAGGCAGCCTCTGAGCCGACCACATGTGATCCTCGACAATGTCACCGTGGCCACAATGAACACATCCCACGCGCCGAGCCCCGAGCGTTCACCCCGCTCTTGTGGTCCTTCAGATCGAGTGGGACCGCGCAGTACGGGAGGACACCCGAGATGCGATGACCGGACCTGCACCTCGGTGCCGTCGAGGTGCAGCGTGACCCTCTGGCCTCGGCGTAGACCCTCGGCGTAGGCGCGTACAGCTCGGCATTCGCCTGATGCGGCAACTGGAAGCGCACAACTCCGTTATCACCTCGGCCAGTTGTTGAGGGACAACAGCGCCAGACCCTCAATGCGCTCAGTCGTCGCCGTAACTGCGGGCCGGCTCGCAAGGCGGATAACGGCGCGTCAGTGCAGTGCAACCTCGCCCGCATGGACGGCACGCATGGCGCGCTCGACCGTCTCCTGGATTTCGCCGACCGGGGCCACGTAGCCGATGACGTCGCGCGCGGCGTCCTCCCCGAGCATTCGGGTAATCACCCACGTGGCGAGATACTGGGACGCCAGGCAACCGCCCGCCGTAGCGATGTTCCCCTCGGCGTAGAACGGCGCATCCAGCACGGTGACATCGCAGGCTTCGACAAAGGGCCGGGTCTTCATGTCCGTGCACGCCGGCATGCCATCCAGCAACCCGAGCCGGGCCAGCACCAGCGCGCCGGAGCACTGGGCACCGATCAGCTGTCGCGAAGGGTCGAGCAGCAGCCTGGAGATCAGCCGGTCGTCGGCGACCACGTCTCGCGTCTTCACCCCGCTACCGATCAGCACGACATCGGCTTCGGTCACGAACTCCATCGGGCGCTGCCCGGTCACCTCGACGCCGTTCATCGACGTGACCACGGGCGTCGGCGTCGTAATGAATGCTTCCAAGCCGTCCCTACGGCACCGGTTGATCAGCGCGGAAGCGATGAAACTGTCGAGCTCATTGAACCCGTCGAAGGTGACCACGGCTACCTGCATCACAACTCCTCCAAGTACGGCATCGGATCCGCAGTTTCCCTGGCGCGCCGTGCGGGCGCGAGAGCCAATCAGCGGCTCGTGGCCTGCCTACCGGGGTCGAGTCACCCTCCTTCGCAGCAGCCGCCCCGAAGTCCGAGGTGCAGTCCCGGCTGCACCCCGACGTATTCCTCGCGTCTCTGGCGCCCCGGGAGAGCCGGCACGGCATGAGCCGCCGTTCCGACGCTCGACAGCTCGGAGGTTGGTGGATCGCGGTTGACGTGACAACGTGGCGATGTTGCATTTGCGCTATTTTGTCGCAGCTGCTGAGGAGTTGAACTTTACGGCGGCGGCCCGGCGACTGCACATGGCCGCTTCACCGCTGAGCCAGCGGATAAGGGACCAGGAGCGGGAGCTCGACAACCGGCTGTTCGAGCGCGACCCACGGCGTCACGCTCACCCCCGCGAGGCGCTGCTGCCGCTCGCGCGGGACGTGCTGGAACAAGTCAATTCCATTCCGTGCGGGCTGCGCGAGGCGACCCGGCCGGAACGCAGCTCCATGTTCGTGGGCGTTCATACCGGGGTGCACCGCAGGCCGAGGGAGCTCATCAACACGCTCGCCGAACGCGTCAGCGTGGAGCTCCTGCGCTGGCCCGGCACCTCCAAGTCGAGCTCCACCGCCCTTGCCCGGTTCAGTGAGCACCTCACATGACAGGCGAACACGCCCACGGGGGCGCACCGCCGGCCCGGCATGGCCCCAACCCATCCGGCCGAATCATCGGCTCTCCTCCCGGGGCGACGGGCGGAAAGCACGGTAGGAATTCAACGTGAATGATCTCCTCATCGAAGTCATCGAGGCCCATGGCGGGATGGCACGCTGGCAGGAACTGACCCAAGCACAAGCCACCCTTGTCAGTGGTGGCGACCTGTTCGCCATCAAGGGCCTGACGCAGGATGCGACGCCTCGCACGATGACCGTCAGGCTGCACGAGGAGCACGCCTCGGTACGGCCCTTCGGTGCTCCCGACCAGCGGACCGACTTCACGCCCGGACGAGTGAGCATCGAAAAACTCGACGGGCAGGTGGTGGCCGAACGCACGGACCCTCGGGCGTCATTCTCCGGACACACACTGGAGACCCCCTGGGACCCGCTGGACCGCGCCTACTTCAACGGCTACGCGTTGTGGACCTACCTCACCACGCCCTTCCTGCTCGCCATGCCCGGCTTCACGGTCACCGACATCGAGCCGTGGCGGGAAAGAGACGAGGTCTGGCCGGGTCTGCGCGCCGCCTTCCCGCTCCGGATCGCAAGCCACAGCACCCACCAGGACTTCTACTTCGGCCCTGACCGGCTGCTACGGCGCCACGACTACCACGTCGACGTGGCCGGCGGATTCACCGCCGCACAGTACGTCCACGACTACGCAGAAGCGGACGGCATCGTGCTGCCCACCAAACGCCGGGCCTACCGCCGCGACATCGACGGTCGCCCGCTCATGGATCAGGTCATGGTTTCCATCGACCTCAGCGACGTCCACTTCAGCTGACGGAGCCTTCGGTCGAGGTCTCCGCCACGCCTGTGAATCCGCCGTCATCGTGAGCCAGTGGCCCAGCTCCTCTCGTTGTGGATCTCCGTCAAACACCCGATGGCCTTGTCCTGGGTCGCAAACCCCGGCTCCTCGGACTCAATGGGCTACAGCCCGACTGTGCAGCGGCAGTAGGTTCACGGAAGCAACATCACAACCTCGTGAGTGTCCAACTGTGATTACGGATGGCTTCCCCATGGGGAAGTCAACGCTCGTGAGTCACATCGGCCGGCTGGGTTTCCCTGACAGGTGGTCTGCACGGCGAGCACCGGGTTGATGGGTTCAACGAGTTGCTCGACGGCGACCGACACGAGGTGCGCTGGGGCATCACCGCCCAGCACCGCGCTCACGTACTCGAGGGGCCTGCGCCGGGGACAGCACCGACAGCCTGTGACGTAGGGTGCGACAACTGCATGCGCCCGCCTGCGGCGGCGACTTCGCGTATCTCATCGTGTAGATCGCCTGCCGCGGTCCGGACGGCCAGCCCACGGATGCGAAAGCGGTAGTCGGCCTCCGACTCCCCGCCCACCGCGGAGATGACTCCGATCTGGTACAGCCCTCCGTCGACGCGATCGACCAGATACGGTCCATTGCCGACCAGCATGGCGCCGGGGTGCCCGGTGCGCACGAACTCCTCGGACTGCCGGCAGACGATCCACACCAACTCGTGCTCCTCGACATCCGCCACAGTCATGGCCGTCGAGTCCCCGCCGCCGGCCGACCACTTCTGATACTTGCGCTCCAACTCTTCCTCGACGATGCCCCTGCGCCGACGAGTGGCTTTCCCCTGCCACTGCGAGCGGGGTAAGCGCCAGTGAACTGCGCGAATGTCTCAGGGCAAGCCGCCTCTGGGGTCGACCGCCAGGAGCTGTCCGGGCGATCACGGTTCGGGCTGCAAGGCCCGGGTTGGATTGGCCGTGCAGTCCCCTAGTCTGCGCTCATGACCACCGATGAGTCCGGAGCCATTGCGGGTGCGGCTCTTGAGAAGCACCTCTCCTTGATCGACGAGCTGCTCGAACAGCCCTTCCCGGAGACGACCTTTCATGACGACACCGGGTGCGGTGGCCCCGAGCATCGTGTGCGCATCCTGCGGGCCAGTCAGGACTTCTGGGATGACGGCGACGGCCAGGCGGCGCGCGAGGCCGACGCAGTCCTGCGGGCCAACCTCGACGCGCTGGTCGCAGCGCTCAAGGCACGCTGGGGCGAGCCACTCGTCGTCGACCTGTGGCCGTATCTGAGGGCTGGCTTCGAGGGGAGGCCGTGTCCGAGCCGATCAACTTCCTTGGCCAGCTGGCCGGAAGCATGCAGGCATGGCCACACGGGGATTCCGGCAGTTGGCTCGCGCTCACCATCGGCCAGGGAGACAAGGAACTGCCGCTCGAACTGCTCGCGGCGGTCGGTCAGCTCCCTGCGCTTGCCCCAAGTGTGGTCGGCCGGTCGGGTCGGACCACCGCCGAGACGGCACCGCCATCCGCACAGTCGCAGCGGGTGGCTACGGCCCGGGAGTTCTTGAGTTTGTTGACGGCCCGCTCGACGGTGTTGCGTTTCTTGTAGCGGTTCTCGTCGAAGCCCGCATGGCTCCAGAACGTCTCCCCCAGCCTTGGTCACACACTCGGCTCGCCTTCCGACTGAAGAGTGGTTTGGCATGGTTTCCCGACTGCAGCTCACTGGGCGCCGTCCAGGCGAACATGCCGACGGTGTCAAGGGTGCCGTCCGTACGGCGATGGCATGGTCGCTGAGACTCACATCACACAGCGTCTTGGTGTCACACCTTGCCGGGCTGTCCGGTCAGTAGTGCGTAACGCCAACTCTGCTAGGAGGACCCATGGATGCGCGTCTCAACTACTACGGCAATGACCTCGCGACCAAGCTGCTGAAGCACTTCTACTCGGCCAGCAAGGTGTTGTCGGACTCGACGCTGCCGGCCGCCATTCAGCGTCTGGTGGAGATCCGCGCCAGCCAGATCAACGGCTGCGGCTTCTGCACCGACATGCACACCAAGGACGCGGCCCACGCCGGGGAGACCTCGGTGAGGCTCAACCTGGTCGCCGCCTGGCGGGAGGCGACGGTCTTCACCGAGGCCGAGCGCGCCGCACTGGAGCTGGCCGAGCAGGGCACCCGGATCGCGGACGCAGCCGGTGGGGTCACGGACGAGGCCTGGGCGAACGCCGTCAAGCACTTCGATGAGGACCAGCTCGTCGCGCTGATCTCCCTCATCGCCGTCATCAACAGCTACAACCGCATCAACATCATCAACCAGCAGCCGGCAGGCAGCTATCAGGTGGGCCAGTTCGGCTGAGCCAGGACGTCCGGCCCGGCCGGACGCGCATGATCCGTCTCCGCGTCGCCCCGGCCTCCGGCGGAGAGACCGACTTCGGGCGCCGGCCATCCGCACTGAACCACGCGGTCGGCTGCGCCCGTTTCTTGGCAGCCCGACACTGCGCCACCTCCTTCACGACACAGCTTTGAAAAGTCTGAAGGACGGTACTCCTCGCGGATCGACCGTGTTCTCCCCGAGGCGGCCGTCAAGGGCGAGTGCGGGCCGGGTACTCGATGCCGCGGTCTCCCGGACTGTGGAAGCCGCACGACAAGAGGCTGGGTGGTCTCGGGACTCTCTGTCGAGACAGAAGACAGACGGCAGACGGTGTGTCACAGATGCGTGCCGCGCTTTGTCTTCACTATGAAGCAAGTTGTTTGTGAGCCCGGAATCGCCGACGCGAGAACGTCCATTCCGGGCAGCCCTACGGAGGTGTTGCACAGTGCACGAGATGGATTCAGTGGACGGGGTCGGACCCGAGATGCTGGCGGACGTCAAGCCGCCCTTCATTCCCGAGGGTGCTTCGGGGATGACCGTCCTTGTCGAGTGGCCTCCCGGTCACCCCGGCACTCCTCCTCACCGCCACTCGGGGCCGTGTTTCGGCTACGTCACCGAGGGCGCGGTCCGGTGGGAGCTCGAGGGTGAGCCGGAGCGCGTGATCAAGGCCGGTGAGACGTTCTGGGAGCCGGGCGGTGACGTGATCCACTACCAGAACGGCAATGCCCTGTCGGACGCGCCGGCCAAGTACGTCGTGTTCATGCTCTGTGCGCCGGGCCGGCCGATGCTCACGCTGGTCAACGAGGAGGAGCTCGAGAAGCGGGCTCACCTGCGCGCCCCGCGGCCCACCGACTGACCTGCCGCCTGCTCGCACAGCCCGGGTTCGAACGGAGCTCGTCTCCTCCGGGGGAGGGCACGATGAGGCATGAGCGCCACTGATGTCGTGTACGGCATGCTGACCGCGCTGTTCGCGGCGGCGGCCATCCGAGCGCTGCGGTATGACGTCCTGTCACGGAGTGCCGGGTAGCGCAGTCGAGTCGACCATTTCCTGCGCACCGCCATGGCGCTGGCCATGGCGGTGATGCCTTGGAACTGGGGGCGCATGCTGCCGGAGGCGCCGCTGACAGCCTTCTTCGCAGCCGCCGCATTGTGGTTTCCGCTGAGCGCTGTCAGCCGCTGCGAGAAATCGGTACTGACCGCAACCGCACAGAGGCTGCGGTACGCGGTCGGCATGGCCGCGATGGCCTGGATGGATGTTGCCGACGCACGGTCCGGCAGAGATCAGGGGCGTATTTCCTGTGCCGTCAGCGCGCAGCCCGCATAACTGCTCGGTGCGGTCGGGGAGGTGGCCCATGTAGTTCGCCGTGATCGGTGGTATGGGACTGGTCCGGACGCAGGTGGCGAAGAAGCTGGACACGGCCGGACACGAGGTCGTTCCACACAAGATGGACGGGAACGGAGGGTCCGTCGGGTGCCTGCGTTCATCGCATGACGACTCCCACGTCACACCTGGGGCAGGCACACATCACCCTACGCAGCAACGGGGGGTGCACAGCGGGGCCAAGAATCGAGGAACGCGGTGATCTTGCTCGGGGTGAACACCCACATCACGTTGTAGATGCCTCCCTGCGAGGCGGCTACCGTCATGAACGCGATGGGTTGGTCATTTCGGTAGACCATCACGCCTGGACAGCCGTTGGCGTCGACCAACCTGGGCTCCGC
Source organism: Streptomyces sp. NPDC050564 (assembly GCF_044457265.1). Taxonomy (NCBI): domain Bacteria; kingdom Bacillati; phylum Actinomycetota; class Actinomycetes; order Kitasatosporales; family Streptomycetaceae; genus Streptomyces; species Streptomyces sp. NPDC050564. The sequence continues at coordinate 20,567 of NZ_JBITGS010000025.1, forward strand.
CTCCCGCCAGAACCGCGGATAGGTCGACAGCTTGGCCACCCGCGCACGGCCCAGCACGGGTATACGAGCGCAGGACCGGAGACCGTTGCCGTCGGACAGACTGACGGCATCCGGGGTGAGAAGGGCCTCCAGTGAAGCCACATCCCCCGTTCGAGCCGCTGAGACGAAGGCATTCAGGAGGCGTCGGTGCTCCGCCGTGTCCACGCTCTCCCGCTGCTCGTCCGACAAATGCCTGCGAGCACGGCTGACGATCTTCCGCACGTTGACAAGGCTGAGCTGAAGTATTTCAGCGATCTCGGGGTAGCCATAGTCGAACGCCTCACGCAACACGTATGCGGCACGTTCGACCGGGCTGAGCTTTTCCAGCACCAGCAGCAGAGCCAGCTCCAGTGCCTCCGCACGCTGCGCGCCCACTTCCGGATCCGAACTGGTGTCGACCGGTTCGGGCAGCCACGGCCCGATATACGTCTCCCGACGCACACGCGCCGATTGCGCAACGTTGATGGCCATACGGGTCGTCGCGCTCGAGAGGAAGGCCACCGGGCTCACCACCGCGGAGCGATCGGTGTTCTGCCAGCGCAGCCACACCTCCTGGACCACGTCCTCGGCCTCGACCACGCTGCCGAGCACACGGTAGGCGATGCCGAACAGGCGACCCCGGTACCGAACAAACACAGAGACTGCCTCTTCAAGGTCCTCCGCCGGGGAGGACGATCTGAGATCCATAATCCTGCGGTCTCCCTTCCCCCGGTCACGGCCGCCTACTGGCGGGACCACCGGCTACCTCGTTCACGGACGGTTCCGCCCCCAGTCCAGGTCACCCTCCTGCAGACCGACGTGCCGCCGGGCAGGGAGCACACGGCTTGTTCAGATGCCACACAATCTCTGGTCACTGAAAGTCACGGCTGCTCCCATCGCTTCCGATCGATGCATTCCTACCTGGCCAGGTTGGATCGGGACCGGACTGAGGCGCATCGCATAAACGAGTGATCTAACCCGACCACAGACACTCAACAGCTGGGTTATGCGGTGGGAGGTCGTACCTGGTCCTGGCGATGGGCCCCTCGGTGAGGCTTCGTAGCCGCGACATCGGCGGCCTGTCCGACCGTATGCCGTTTCCAGGCCGTTTCGGCAGGCATGCGCCAGTCGGGCGGAAGGGGAAGACTGTGATGAGACCTTTGGCCGGGCTCCCATGAGGTCACAAACGCCCGACCGGCCGCGCGCATCGGCACCGGAGTGCTGGGCTGAGCCGCACCGCTCGAAACGGCCGACACATCATCAACAGGACAGCATGCGTCGGTCAGATGGCGGGTCAGGCATCTTTGGCGGCGCCAACGACATCCTGACAATCAGTGGACGCCACCCACCACGGGAGTCGCAGTAGCGAAAGGTGTCACATATCCCGGGGCGGTCCGGTCGTAGTGAGTGGCAACCCCTCGGCGATCGGAGCAGACCGTGGCTATCACCGAACAGCGTCTTTCCACCATGGTGCTGGTGATCGGCACCGGAGGTGCCGGGCTGCGCGCAGCGATCGAACTGGCCGAGGCCGGTGTCGACGTCCTCACGGTCGGCAAGCGCCCCAAGGAGGACGCCCATACGGCACTCGCTGCCGGAGGAATCAACGCGGCCCTCGGCACCATGGATGCCGAGGACAGCTGGCAGCAGCACGCAGCCGACACTCTCAAGGAGAGTTATCTGCTGGCCGATCCCCGCACCGTCCAGATCGTCACCCAGGGCGCCATCCGAGGTATCGACGACCTGGAACGTTATGGCATGGCCTTCGCCAGGGAAGAGGACGGACGGATCTCCCAGCGCTTCTTCGGCGCGCACAAATTCCGGCGCACCGCCTTCGCCGGCGACTACACCGGCCTGGAGATCCAGCGCACACTCATCAGGCGCGCGGCCCAGCTCAACATTCCCGTGCTCGACGGCGTCTACATCACCCGGCTTCTGGTGCACGATGGGGCCGTTTTCGGCGCTTACGGCTTCGACCTGACCCACGGAACGCGGTATCTGATCCATGCCGACGCCGTCATTCTGGCGGCGGGGGGCCACACCCGTATCTGGCGGCGTACGTCCTCACGACGCGACGAGAACACGGGCGACTCCTTCCGCCTGGCCGTGGAGGCCGGAGCCCGCCTGCGCGACCCCGAGCTGGTGCAGTTCCATCCCTCCGGAATCATCGAGCCGGAGAACGCGGCCGGCACCCTGGTCAGCGAGGCGGCGCGGGGTGAGGGCGGCATCCTGCGTAACGCGCTCGGGGAACGGTTCATGACCCGCTACGACCCTGCGCGCATGGAACTGTCCACCCGCGACCGCGTGGCCCTGGCCTCCTACACGGAAATCAAGGAAGGACGCGGGACTCCCAAGGGCGGAGTGTGGCTCGATGTCTCACACCTGCCACGGCAGACGATCATGACGAGGCTCCCTCGCGTCTACCAGACCCTTCTGGACCTCCAGATGCTGGACATCACCCGCGATCCGATCGAGATCGCGCCCACGGCGCACTACTCGATGGGCGGGGTGTGGGTGCGTCCCGAGGACCACAGCACCGATGTTCGGGGCCTGTACGCCATCGGCGAAGCGTCGAGCGGGCTGCACGGCGCCAACCGCCTCGGCGGGAACAGTCTCATCGAACTGCTGGTCTTCGGTCGCATCACAGGCCAGGCGGCCGCCGCCTACTCGCAGTCCCTGACCGCGCAGCTACGGTCGGCGTCGGCCACCGGGCAGGCCCGCGCGGAGATCGACGATCTTCTCGCGGCCGACGGACGGGAGAACGTCCGCGCCCTGCAACGCGCCATCCGCAACACGATGACCGAGCATGCGGGAGTCGTACGCGACGAAGAAGGCCTTCGCGCCGGGCTGGCGGAGCTCGCGGTGATCGAGAAGAGGATGGAGGACGTAGGCATACACCCGGACATCGCAGGCTTCCAGGATCTCGCGCACGCCTTTGATCTCAAGTCCGCCGCCCTGTCAGCCCGGGCCACCCTCGAAGCAGCACTGGAGCGGCGCGAGACCCGCGGCTGTCACAACCGCAGCGACCACCCCGACCTCGACCCCGATCTGCAGGTCAACCTTGTGTGGTCCCCCACGGCCGGTATCAGCCGCGAGAGCATCCCGGCCATCCCGGACGAGATTTCCTCCCTGATGGAAGAAGTCTCGACCGAGGGAAAGCTTGCCGAATGACCTCGCGAGGATTCAGCCATCGGCTGCTGCAGCCCGTTTGCAGGACGCAGGTGCCGCGGAGTGGCACCCAGCCATCGGGACGCCGATACCCCTGAGTCCCTCCCCAACGTCGACGGGTTGATGCGCACGGCCAAAGATTCCGTGCGAGTGGGAGGATGCCGTATGGACCCTGCTGACGCGGTGCCGATCGCTGAGCTGCTGGAAGAGCGTCGGTATCTGCTGGATGTCGCCTACTGGATGCTGGGCAGCCCCCGTGAGGCAGAAAGCGTCGTCGATGAGACCTACCGCCGGTGGTACGGGTTGTCCGACGCGGAGCGCCGACAGATCACAGCACCCCGGACCTGGCTCGCGAAGATCGCGAGCGAGATCTGTCTGAGCAGGCTCACCCACCCCGAACGGAGTGCGACGGGCCAGAGGCAGGGTCATCGCACGGAGACGGGAGACGCCGAGGAGACGCAGGCGAGGTTGGCCGAGGAGGTCAGCCAGGTGCTGTTGGACGCGCTGGACTCTCTGTCGCCTGCCCAGCGGGCGGCGTTCGTACTCAATGACGCCTTCGGTCTGGTGCCCGACATGGTCGCCGACATCGTGGGACGCCCAGAGCCGGAGTGCATCGAACTAGCTAGTGCCGCGTCAGCCAAGGTTCGCCCCGTCGCGACGCCCGGCACGCTCCCCCACTGCCTTAAGGGCGTGGGAGGTGCCCCCACTCGCCGCGCCGGCCGAAAGCCCAAGTACATCCAGTACGAGGACTTCCGGCCGGCAGTCCCCCAGCCTTCGGCCGGGGGCGACACCCAGAGCACGCACCGGACGCCGCTCCTCAACGGGCAAACCTTGGCTGACGCGGCACTAGCCGACCGGGCCCGCCATTGCCTGCGGATGCAGCGCTCACGCCCCACGACGCCGGAAGGGCACGATGCCCTCGCCCGCGCCGTCCGGCAGGCCTGCGCAAGCGAAGACACGGAGCTGCTCGCCTCGCTGCTGTGTCCGGACGCCACGGCGTTCTTCGACGGCGGCGGCAAGATCCGGGCACGGATCAGGCCCGTACACGGCAGCCGGCGGGTCGCCCACAGCCTGCTGACACTCCTGGCCCGCCGTCCGCGCACCACCTTGACCGCCCACTCCGTCAACGGGCGCACCGGCCTCGTCGCCCGCTACGACGACCAGGTCGCTGCCGTCATCAGTCTCGAGGTGAGGGCCCGTCGTCCATGCCGACGTCACTCGGCACATGCGGGAACGGTTCACGAGAGGTCGGCGAGAGGAGCGCTCGGTTGCCAGGCGACGGGTAGGACGACGTCGACACCGTCGCGGCGGGCCAAGGGCAACAGCCGACTCATCGTGGCGTCCATGTCGTCCAGGAAGTAGGGCATCGGCCTCAGGGGCCGGTGCAGACCAAGGAAGAAGTCGTCCCAGTGCACCAGGACGACCCGGCGGGCCCCGGTCGAAACAACGACCTCGTCCCAGTAGGTGCGCAGGAACTCGGTCGACTGCTTGCCCAGGTTGCCGATGCCCAGATAGATGACGTCGGCGGCCCGGCCTCGCAGGGCGCCAGGGCGGAAGTTGGCACTGGCGTGCAGCAGGATGCGGCCTGCGGGATGGGTGACGAGGACACTGTAGGCGGTGCCGGTCTTCCATGCTGCGGCCCGGGCCGGTGGTACGAGGGGCTCGTCGACAGTGCCGGGATAGTGGTCGCCGGGGCTGTGCACGGAGTCCAGGAAGGTCAGGTCGAAACGGCCGTAAGAGACGGTCTCCCCGTCAGCGACCAGCCGCAAGGACGACGCCGGCACTCCCAGGCCGCGGCCGATGTTCGCGGTAGAGGGCGATCCGACCAAATCCGCGCCGGTCTCCAGTGCCCACACCGGCGCATCGAGGGCGTGATCGTAATGGGAGTGGGCGCAGACCACCGCGGCCAGATTCTTCACCCGCAGTCGATCGATGGCCGCGCGCACGACAGAGCGGTCGGGCGCGATCCTGCCCAAGGCGACGCGCAGCAACCCCGGCCGGGTGACGAAACCGTCGCTGAGCACGGAGGTCTCGCCGTCCGACAGGAGGACGGAACTGGTGCCCAGAAAATGTGCGACCAGCCCGTCATCGCTCGTCATGAGCGGCTGCTGGTACGGCAGATACGGACGCAGGCTCGCATGACCGACAGGCATTCTCATAGCGGCATCCTGACCTGTCGCACGCGCCTGGGCGACGGGGGGTTGGGGAGTCAGCACGGCACCGTCAAATCACCCCGGACTCCACCACCCGGACGGCACTCGTTTCAACCCGGTTCGAGCCGCTGAGCCACCCTTCCCCCGGCGGGCATGTTGGCTGCACGCATAGCCAACCCCCAAACTATGTTGCCCCGCCACATGTGCGTCCGACCTGCGTGTTTCTACGGTGTGCCGACACCTACCCGTCCCCACCGACCACGAGGAAGTGGCGCACATGGCCTCCGCAGCAACCGCTCCCCCACCACCCGCCAGCCTCAAGCGCATCGTCGCCGCCAGCCTCATCGGCACCACCATCGAGTGGTACGACTTCTTCCTCTACGGCTCGGCCGCCGCCCTCGTGTTCAACAAGCTGTTCTTCCCGGAATCCGACCCGCTCGTCGGCACGTTGCTGTCGTTCCTGACGTACGCGGTGGGATTCGCGGCCCGGCCTCTGGGCGCGCTCGTCTTCGGGCACTACGGCGACCGGCTGGGCCGCAAGAAGTTGCTGGTGCTGAGCCTGCTGCTGATGGGCGGGGCGACGTTCGCGATCGGCCTGCTCCCCACGTACGCGACCGTCGGGGCGGCTGCCCCCGTGCTGCTGACCACGCTGCGGCTGGTGCAGGGTTTCGCCCTGGGCGGCGAGTGGGGCGGCGCCGTCCTGCTGGTGTCCGAGCACGGCGATGCCAAGCGGCGCGGGTTCTGGGCCTCGTGGCCGCAGACCGGGGCGCCCGCGGGGCAGCTCCTGGCGACCGGCGTGCTCTCGCTGCTGACGGCCACCGTGTCGGACGACGCGTTCGGCTCGTGGGGCTGGCGCATTCCGTTCCTGCTCTCGGGCGTCCTGGTGATGGTCGGTTTGTGGATACGTCTGTCTGTCGATGAATCGCCCGTGTTCAAGCAGGCGTTGGAGCAGGCCGAGGCTCGTAGGGCGACACAGGACACGGAGCCCGAGAAGTTGCCGCTGGTCTCGGTGCTGCGTCACCACTGGCGTGACGTACTCATCGCGATGGGCGCCCGCATGGCGGAGAACATCAGCTACTACGTGATCACCGCCTTCATCCTGGTGTACGCGACCACGTCGGCCGGCGTCTCGAAGCAGACGGCGCTCAACGCGGTGCTCATCGCGTCCGCCGTGCACTTCGTCGTCATTCCGGCCTGGGGCGCGCTCTCGGACCGGATCGGCCGCCGGCCCGTCTATCTGCTGGGCGCCGCCGGAGTCGGCCTGTGGATGTTCCCGTTCTTCTCCCTCATCGACACCGGCGGCTTCGGAAACCTGGTGCTCGCCATCACTGTCGGCCTGGTCCTGCACGGCGCGATGTACGCGCCCCAAGCCGCCTTCTTCTCCGAGATGTTCGCGACGCGCATGCGTTACTCGGGTGCCTCCATCGGGGCCCAGTTCGCCTCGGTCGCGGCGGGCGCGCCCGCACCGCTCATCGCGACCGCCCTGCTGTCCGACTACGGCAGCTCCACACCGATCGCCCTGTACGTGATCGCGGCGGCCGTCCTGACCCTGATCGCGGTGGGAGCCGCCAAGGAGACACGCCACCGCGACCTGGCGGAGGTCGAGCCCCCGAACGACGACCGGCCGGCGGCGGTCCCGGCCGCGGACGCGCGCACCGTCTGAGGCTCTGGTCCCCTCTTCATGGCCCCCGTACGCGGATGACGCGTACGGGGGTCAGTGCGGTGCGGCCGACGACAAGTGGTGCAGTCGCAGGGCGAGTTGGATCTCCAGCGCGCGGGCCGGACTCTGCCAGTCGTCCCCGAGCAGCCGTCCCACCCGCTCCAGCCGCTGCGCCACCGTATTCACATGCACATGCAGGTCGTCCTTCGTGCGCGCGGGGCTCATGCCGCAGGCGAAGTACGCGTCGAGGGTGCGCAGCAGATCCGTCCCGCGTCGTTCGTCGTATGCCACGACGCGGCCGATGGTGCGCTCGACGAAGCCGGAGATGTCCCGGTCCCCTGCGAGCAGCAGCCCCAGGAAGCCGAAGTCCTCGGCGGCCGCACCGTCTCCGGCGCGTCCGAGCAGACGCAGGGCGTCCAGGCAGCGCTGTCCCTCCGCGTACGCGGCGGCCACCGCGTCCGGGCGGGCGGCGAGTTGCTCGAGGGGCGCGGAGGCGCCGACGGTGACCCCCGCGTGGACCGCGGTGCCGAGGTGCCTGGCCGTACGACGGGCCAGGTTCGTCGCGGTGTCGCCGGGCGCGAGGGGGAGCAGCAGGACCGTGCCGCCGTCTCGGGCGGCGGCCAGTCCATGCCGGGTGGTGGCGAGATGGGAGGCGGCGGACCACAGGCGTCTGCGGGCAGCTGCCTCCTGGTCGGCGTCCGCGGCTGGAGCGTCGAGCCGGGCGGCCAGTACCACGTGCGGGCCATCGAGGTCGGCGTGCAGACGGGCGGCCCGCTCACCCAGCAGGCGTGGATCGCGGTCGCGGGCGTCCAGCAGGTCGTCCAGCAGCTCGCCGCGGACGCGCTGTTCGGCCTCGGCGGCCGATCGCCTTGCGAGCAGGAGCAGTGAGGTGACCATCGCGGCCCGCTCCAGGGTGCGCTGGTCGACGGGGTCGAGGCCCGGATGCCCGCGCAGCACCAGCGCGCCGAGCAGTTCGCCTCCGGCGGCCACCGCGGCGACCCAGTCGTCCCGGTGTCGCACGGCGTGGCCCTCGGTGCGGGATGTCTCCACAGCGGCAGTCGGCGCGTCGCCCGATTCGACGAACACGACAGTGCCGTCGAGGACTTCGGAGACGGCGGCGGCCACGTCGTGCACCCCGCCGCCGCGCAGCACGAGCTCGGCGAGCCGGTCGTGGACGTCCGACGCACGCTCGATCACCCCGCTGCGGTCCCGGATGATCTCGTTGGCACGGCCCAGCCGGTCGAGGGCCGAGCGGGTCTCCGTGAGCCAGTTCGCCGTGTCGATGGCCGCCGCGGCCAGGGCCGCGAACGAGCCGAGGAGGGCGATCTGCTCCCGCTCGAAGACCCGCGCGCGGCGGTCCGCCGCGAACAGCACCCCGATGACCTGGGACCCGATCATCAACGGCACCCCGAGAATCGCCACGAGGCCTTCGTCCCGGACGCCCGAGTCGATGGTCCGGGTGTGCTGGAAGCGCTCGTCCTTGAAGTAGTCGTCGGTGACGTAGGGGCGGGCGGTCTGTGCGACGAGTCCGCCCAGCCCCTCCCCCATGCCGAGCCGCAGCTGCTGGAAGCGCGCGGCGACCGAGCCCTCAGTGACCCGCATATAGGTGTCGCCCCTGGCCTCGTCGTGCAGGCTCAGGTATGCGACGTCCGTGCCGAGCAGTGACCGGGCCCGCTGCACGATCGCCTGGAGTACGGCGTCGAGGTCGCGCAGGCCTGCCAGGTCGTGCGCGGTCTCGAACAGCGCGGAGAGCTCGGCCTCACGACGGCGCCGTCCCTCTATCTCCGAGCGCACGCGCAGGGCGAGCAGCTTGGCCTGTTCGAGCGCTGCGATGCGCTCGGGCGGCCGGCCCTCGGCGCGGGCGAGCAGCACGGGCTGCTCGTAGGCGTCGGCGGACGCGCCTCTGGCCAGGAGTTCCAGAAACGGCGCCTCGGCGCTGTCGGCCGGGCGCTCGGCGGATTGCACGTGATCGCGGGACATGCTCACAGGATTACGCATCGACGGGCCGGCACCGGAAGGCCTGTGGACAACTCATGCCCGGGCTCCCGTTCGGCTCCGGCTCAGTGCGCGGTCCAGCCCCCGTCCAGCACCAGGGACGTACCGGTGATGAAGGCCGCCTGCGGACCGCACAGATAGGCCACCGCCTCCGCGACCTCCGTGGGCTCGATGAGCCGCTTGACCGCGCTGTCCTGCAGCAACACTTCGGCCAGGACGCGCTCCTCGGGAATCCCGTGCGCCTGCGCCTGGTCCGCGAGCTGCTTCTCGACCAGTGGGGTGCGCACATAGGCGGGGTTCACACAGTTCGAGGTGACTCCATGGGGTGCGCCTTCCAGGGCGGCGGTTTTCGAGAGCCCCTCAAGGCCGTGTTTCGCGGCCACATACGCCGATTTGAACGCCGAGGCTCGCAGCCCGTGGACCGATGAGACATTGACGATGCGGCCCCAGCCCTGCCCGTACATGTGGGGCAGCGCTCCGCGGATGAGCCGGAACGGTGCCTCCAGCATCACGGTCAGTACGGTGTGGAAGACATCGGGCGGAAACTCCTCGATGGGGCGCACCATTTGGAGCCCGGCATTGTTCACGAGGACGTCGGTGCCCGCGGCTGCCTGCTCTGCCGCGTCGAGGTCGGTGAGGTCGAGGACGTACGGCTCGACCGTGCCTGCCAGGCCCTGGGCTCCTTCGGCCAGCGCGTGCAGGCCCGTGGCGTCCCGGTCGACCGCTCTCACCTTGGCGCCGGCGGCGGCGAGCCGCAGCGCGCAGGCGCGGCCGATGCCGCCTGCGGCGCCGGTGACAAGGGCGGTGCGGCCGCCGAGGTCTAGTGCGGAGGCGTGGGGGCCCGGGAGGGCGCTGGGCGCGGTCATGCCTCGACCCTAAGCAGCGCCCACGTCCCAACCGATGTGGTCGCCGCACACACTTCACCCTCTGGCCATGGGTGCAAACCATGTGGGTGCATCGGATAGCGCCTGCTTGATCCGGAAGAGTGCGTGCTCGCTCAGCTCGGGAAGGGCGTCCACGTCGAACCAGCCGACCTGCAGCGACTCGTCGTCGTTGACACGGGCTTCGCCGCCGATGGCCCGGCACCGGAACGTGGTGTCCATGAACTGGCAGATGTCACCGTTGTCGAAGGTGACCTGTTCGCCGGCTTCGACCAGAACGACCCGCTCGACTTCGCAGCGTACGGCGGTCTCCTCGTACACCTCGCGCACGGCACAGGCCGCGGGCTGCTCGCCGGGTTCCGGGATACCGGAGATCAGCGCCCACCGACCGTTGTCCGAGCGCTGGCCCAGCAGCACTCTGCCCTCGTCGTCGAAGACGACCGTGCTCACGCCGGGGAGCCAGAGAAGCTGATGGCCCGCGGAGGCCCGGATCGTGCGAATGAAGTCAGGAATAGCCATGCCCCGACCCTAACGGCCCAGCCCGGTAACGCCCCGGCGGTCCGGGCAGCCCCGTCCTGCGCGCCTACCTGCCGGTGTCCCGGCGTCCACGCACCGTCGTCGCCACCGCCCAGCCGAGGCCGCCCGCCGCGACCAGCAGCAGGGCCATCTCGGGGAGGATCCCGAGCTTCGTGGCAGGGGTCTGCGAGGAGCGCAGCGGCACCTTCTGGACCAGCGAGTCGGCCACGAACATCCCGGTCTTCTGGGTGATCTTCCCGTCCGGCATGATCACGGCGCTGACGCCACTCGTCACCGGCACCGTGACGGTGCGGCTGTGCTCCACGGCACGGACACGGGACATCGCGAGCTGCTGGTAGGTCATCTCGCTGCGGTCGAAGGTCGCGTTGTTGCTGGGCACCGAGATCATCTGCGCCCCGTCGGTGACGGTGCTGCGCACGGCCCAGTCGAAGGCGGCCTCGTAGCAGGTGGCGAGACCCACCTTGGCGCCGTCCATGGTGAACACGCCCGCCTTGGTGCCACGGCTGAAGTCCTGGCGCACCATGGTCGTCCAGTTCTTGTTGATGGCCCCGAGGAGGGAACGCATCGGAAGGTACTCGCCGAAGGGCTGGACATGCCGCTTGTCGTAGGTGTCGACCGCGCCCTTGACCGGGTCCCACAGGATCTGCTCGTTGTAGAGCTTGCCGTCCCGCTCGACGACACCGCCCACCGAGATGGGGGCGCCGATCGCCTTGGCCGCGGTGTCGATCACGATGCGCGCGTCGGCGTTGGCGAACGGGTCGATGTCGGAGGAGTTCTCCGGCCACAGCACGAAGTCGGGCTGAGCAACCTTGCCCGCCTTGACCTCGGCAGCCAGCCGCTCGGTCTCCCGGGCGTGGTAGTCGAGAACCGCGCGCCGCTGGGCGTTGAACTCGAGCCCCGCACGCGGCACGTTGCCCTGGATGACCGCGACGGTCGCCGTCCCGTTCTCGGCCTTGTCACTCACCAGCGTCCGCGCGGCGAGCGCCCCCGCCACGGGCACGACGACGCTGAGCAGCGCCGCCGCGGCGGCGCCTCGCCGGACGACACGCGTACGGCGGCCTTCGACGACCAGGCGCACGATCTCGTACAGCCCGAAGCCGCAGAGCACGACCCCGAAGCCGAGCACCGGGGTGCCGCCCACGGCGGCGAGCGGAAGGAAGACGCCGTCGGCCTGTCCAAAGGCGATCTTTCCCCAGGGGAAGCCGCCGAACGGCGCACGCGCGCGTGCCGCCTCACCGGCGATCCACACCGCGGCCGCCCACAGCGGCCACGCGGGTAGCCGGGAGACGAGCGTGATGCCCGCACCGACCAGCGCTATGTACACCGCCTCCACCGCGACGAGAGCCAGCCACGGCCCGGAGCCGACCTCGACACCGGTCCACACGAGCAGCGGGAGCAGGAATCCCAGGCCGAACAGATAGCCGAGGCCGAGACTCGCCTTCCAGGTGCGGTCACGCAGGACCCAGGCGAAGACCGCGAAGGCCGGCAGGGCGAGCCACGACACGGTCCGTGGCGGAAAGCTGACGTACAGCAGCACTCCGGAGAGCGTCGCGGCGGCGGCCGGAACGAGATGCCGAGCCAGTCCGGCAGCGCGCGAGGCGGGTGCGGCCTGGGGTTCGAGCTGGTCCGGCTCGTCTACGGTGGTTGCGGTGGCGGTCACTCGGGGAGTGTACGGCGCGTGACATCGGCGCCGACAGCACGGTCTTGTGGGCCCGGGTGGGCGAACGGCTGCGGGCAGGACGTCCCGTGCGCGTCTGCCGCAACGTTTCTGCGCAACTTGTCCACAAACCGGCGCATCACCCGTTACGGTGTGCCCGAGCCTCTGACGTGCGGCCGGATGCGGCCACGACGACCGGGGCCCGTCATACACGGGGGGCGACGGGGTGGGGTCCACGGGGATGACGTCCACGGCCGATACGGCGGCCGCGGGCGAGAGACGCAACGCTTCGGACGCCGCGGGCGTGATCGTGCTCGCGGCCTGCGCCACCTGGTCCTTGATCACGGCGGCCGCACACGACGGCAGGCCCGAGGGCGTACTGCTGGCGGTGCTCGCGGTGGCGGCCGGCTACGCCTCGGGGCGGATCTTCGGGGCTCTCCTGCCGGTCGCCGCACCCTGCGCCGGGGCCCTTGCCGGACTCGGCCTCGCGATCGCCACTCCCGGACCACAGATCACCTCGCAGCTCGGTCACACGGGCGCCACGGCAGCACTGCTGACACTCTCCACCGGCGCCGCGTGCTGCGCGGCCTGGGCAGCCGACCCACCCGCGCTGCGCCTCACGCTGCGGCTGCTCGCCACCGGGGTCACGGTGACCGCGGCGGTGCTGGGGTCGACCACGGGGTTCGTCACCTGCGCCGGGGTCCTGCTGTGTTCGACGGCCGCGGCCCGTATGCGTCACCGCGCCCTGGGGCTCGCGGGACTGGCGCTCACCGCGGCGCTGGTCGCAGGAACGACCTGGGCGATCGCCGAGGACTCGCTGCCCGACGGCCTGACCACCTCCTTGGAGGGACAGCTGACCCGGCACCGGGTCCTGCTCTGGCACGACGCACTCCATCTGGCCCGCCAGGATCCGGCGCTGGGTGTCGGTCCCGGACGCTACGGAGAACTCAGCCCGACGGTCGCGCACTCACTGCTGCCCGACGGCAAGCCCCACTCCGCGCCCCTGCAGCAGGCGGCCGAGCAGGGCTTGATCGGCGTGGCACTGCTCGCGGCGGCGTTCTGCTGGGTCCTGTACGCGCTGTGGCGCGCTCCGCGCCCCACACCGATCGCGCTGACGGCGGGCGCGGCCCTGGCGGCGCTGGCCGCCATCGCGTCGATCGGCAATGCGCTGAGTTTCACCACGGTGACAGCCGGGGCGGGCCTGCTCGCCGGGCTCGCCACGGCGCGGCCGCTGGCCGACGAGGGGCCGGAGAACGTCATGGACACCGCGGAGCATCGCCGCGGCAACCGCATGGAGCCGTGAAGCACGGCAGGCCGGGCGGGCCGGCCCGGGTCAGATCACGGTGCCGGGAGTGGCCGGGCGCAGACGGTCGCGGATGATGCGTACCGCCGCCTCGGCGTTGTCCACCGTGATCGTGAACGTATGGCCGTCGCCAAGACGCAGCACCACGCCCTCGCCGCGCCGGACGATGACGGCGGTCCCCTTCTCGGGCCGCCAGCGGTAGCCCCACCCGCCCCACTGGCGGGGAGTGACGCGTGGCTCGAAGTCGGCGCCCACGACGCTGGAGAGCGGAATACGGCGGCGCGGCAGACCGATGTGGCCGCAGCGCACCTCGACGCAGTCCTTGTCGACCTTCACGGCGACGTGCACGAACGCGAGCGTGCCGAACAGGATCAGCAGTCCGGCCGCGATGCAGCCGACCACGGACATGACGAGCGGAGCCGTGCCCGATGTCCACACGGAGTCGACGGCCAGCTCGATACCGAGCGCCAGGCAGGCGGCACCGCCGAGTGCGGGCAGCCATTGGACGCGGTTGGTCGCACGCCCGGTCCAGATCTCCGGGGGCGTGCTTTCGCCGTGGGGGTGGTCCCTCATATCAATGAGACTACTCAGGTTCCGCACCGCGGGCACCGGGTCGCGGAGCGTTACTCCCCCGGGTGGTCGACGGCTGTACGGAGGGCGTCCGTGTGCTGACCAGCGGTGACCGTCGGTCAGCGGGCGGGGCTGACCGCCGACAGGAGGCGGCCTTCCTCGTACTGCAGCGCGGTCGCGGGCAGCGCGCCCTCGCGGCCGCTGAGGAGCACCGTGACGGCGGAGTCGGCGGGAGCCTCGGCGTCCGGGAGCTCGCCGATCCTGCGCAGCGCCTGGGCGGCCACGGCGCCGGCGGACCCGTGCAGGACGAGCGGCGGAAGGCCGGGCTGCTGCACGGCCGCGCGGATACGCTCGGCGACCAGTTCGTAATGGGTGCAGCCCAGGACGACGGCCCTTACGTCCTTCGGGGTGTGCTCGGCGGCCGCGGCGATCGCGGCGTCGATGGCTGCCTGATCCGCGTGTTCCACGGCGTCGGCGAGCCCGGGGCACGCCACCTCGGTGACGCTCACTCCGTCCGCGAACTCGCGGATGAGTCCTCGCTGATAGGGGCTGCCGGTGGTGGCGGGTGTGGCCCAGATCGCCACGGGTCCGCCGCCCGCCGCGGCCGGCTTGATCGCCGGGACGGTGCCGATGACGGGCACCTCCGGCTCCAGACGGGCGCGCAGCGCGGGCAGGGCGCGCACGGAGGCGGTGTTGCAGGCGACGATCAGCGCGTCCGGCCGATGCTGCGCGGCGGCCTCGGCGACGGCGAGGGCGCGTGCGGTGACGTCCTCCGGCGTACGCGGCCCCCAAGGCATGCTGCCGGGGTCCGAGGAGAGCACGAGATCGGCGTCGGGCCGCAGTCGACGTACCGCGGCAGCAGCAGCGAGCAGTCCGATTCCGGAGTCCATGAGCGCGATCTTCACCCGGTCACCATAGACGATCCGCCCCAACGGTCGGCCGGGGTGGGGCAGACTGCGGCGGGTGAGCGCCATTGTGTGGACCGCTGTGGGATCACTGGCCGCTTGGCTGTGGCTGCTGCTCGGCCAGGGCTTCTTCTGGCGTACGGATGTGCGGCTGCCACCGCGTCGGGATCCGGACGACTGGCCGTCCGTCTGCGTCGTCGTACCGGCACGGGACGAGGCCGCCGTTCTGCCCGCGAGCCTGCCGTCGCTCCTGGCACAGGACTATCCGGGGCGGGCCGAGGTCTTCCTCGTCGACGACGGAAGTTCGGACGGCACCGGGGAACTGGCCCGTGAGCTCGCTCGCACCCACGGCGGCCTGCCGCTCACCGTCGACTCGCCCGGGGAGCCGCCCGCGGGCTGGACGGGCAAGCTCTGGGCCGTACGCCACGGAATCGGGCTGGCACGCGCGCGTGGACCCGAATATCTGCTGCTGACGGACGCGGACATCGCCCATGACGCCGACAGCCTGCGGGAGTTGGTGGCGGCCGCGCGCACCGGTGGCTTCGACCTCGTCTCCCAGATGGCCCGGCTGCGCGTGGAGAGCGTGTGGGAGCGGCTCGTCGTGCCGGCCTTCGTCTACTTCTTCGCACAGCTCTATCCCTTCCGGTGGATCGCGGTGCAGGGCTCGCGGACGGCGGCCGCGGCGGGCGGCTGCGTCCTGCTCCGTACCGACGCCGCCGAGCGGGCGCGGATCCCGGACGCGATCCGGCATGCCGTGATCGACGACGTGGCGCTCGCCCGGGCGGTCAAGCGCGGCGGCGGCCACATCTGGCTGGGGCTCGCCGAGCGGGTGGACAGCGTGCGGCCGTATCCACGGCTCCACGATCTGTGGCGGATGGTCTCGCGCAGCGCGTACGCCCAGCTGCGGCACAACCCGCTGCTGCTCGCCGGCACGGTCGCCGGCCTGACCGTGGTGTACCTGGCTCCGCCGGTCGCTCTCGCGGTGGGCCTTGCCGCGGGGAACGTCTGGGCGGCGACCGCCGGAGGGCTCGCGTGGGTGCTGATGACGGCCACGTATCTGCCGATGCTCCGCTACTACCGGCAGCCACTGTGGCCGGCCCCGCTGCTGCCGGTCACCGCGTTCTTGTACCTCCTCATGACAGTCGATTCGGCGGTGCAGCACTACAGGGGGCGCGGCGCGGCCTGGAAGGGCCGCACCTACGCGCGCCCCGACACCGCCCTCGACGAGAGCTGATCGCTCACTTCCTGCCGGGGGTCCAGTTCATGCCCCACCCGTAGGCGTAGTCGACGGTGCGCTGCGGGCTCACGCGGCGCTCGGGGACGAGGTAGCGGGCCTCGCGCTGGACGACCAGGTCGCCGCCGTTGTTGGTGATGAGGGCGAGGGCACAGACGGTCGAGGGCACCGTGCACTCGTCGAGAGAGAAGTCGACCGGCGCGCCGCCCAGTGGCTGG
Organism: Streptomyces sp. NPDC050564; assembly: GCF_044457265.1. Lineage (NCBI taxonomy): Bacteria > Bacillati > Actinomycetota > Actinomycetes > Kitasatosporales > Streptomycetaceae > Streptomyces > Streptomyces sp. NPDC050564. The sequence goes on from NZ_JBITGS010000025.1 coordinate 36,863, forward strand.
AGGGTGACCGTCGCGTGCAGGTCGGCGAAGGAACGCGCTCCTTCGTAGATGGTCACAAAGATGAGAATGCGCCGGAAGCTCTGTTTGTGGTCGAGGTTGATGGACAGGTTCTCGCCACTGGCCACGGCGCCGGTGCGGTCGTCACCGTCGAGATGGATGTACGGCGGCTGGTGCAGCGCCCCGAAAGCGTTGCCGAGTGCCTGGACGACCCCCTTGCGGCCGTCGGACAGCTCGTACAGGGCGCACAGATCGAGGTCGAGGTCCGCGTGCATCGCGACGGCCCGGCCCCGCTTGCTGCCCCAGCCGGAGAACTGCTTGCGCACCTGCCAGTTGAGATTCACACGCATCGTGCCCGAGGTGCCGCCCTGTTTGGTGAGCGAGACCGAGGGAGCCTCCTTGGTGAGCGTCACCTTGGAGAGGCGGACCGGAGCGGTAGGAGCCGCGGGCGGCGGAGCCATCGGGGGCGGCGGCATGGTCACGGGCGGCGCGACCGGGGGCGGCATGGTCACGGGCGGCGCGACGGGCGGGGGCGGACCCTGCACACGGCTGCCGGGCGCGGGTGGTACGGCGGCGGGCGGCGCCGCGTGCTGCGGTTCGTCCACCGTTATCCCGTAGTCCGTGGCCAGCCCTTCGAGTCCGCTGCTGTAGCCCTGCCCGACGGCGCGGAACTTCCAGGCGCCCTGGCGCCGGTAGAACTCGCCGAGCACGAAGGCGGTCTCTACGGTCGCGTCGGCGCTGTCGAAGCGAGCGACCTCCGTGCCCTTCTGCGCGTCGAGCACCCGGATGTACAGCCCAGGAACCCGCCCGAAGGTGCCGCCGTCCGCGGAGGCGGCCAGCACCACGGTCTCGATGGCGGGCTCCACGCGCGCGAGGTCGACGAGCAGCGCGTCGGTCACCTGACCGCCCGCGTCCCGCTTGCCCTCGTGCCGCACGGCACCGGAGGAGTGCGCCGGCTGGTTGTAGAAGACGAAGTCGCCGTCCGAGCGAACCTTTCTGGACACCAGCAGCAGCGCCGAGGCATCCGCGTCGGGCACCCCCGGTCCCGAACGCCAGCCCAATTCGACGCGCAGTGCGGTCGTCGGCACGGGAACATTCGATCCCTTAGGCATTGACATGTACGCCCCCATCACGTGTCTCCGCGCCTGGCCGCACCTCGGGCGGACCGCCGGCTCCGTTGCCGCCAAACCTAATCCTTCGGCCCGCCGAACTCCCATGACCCGGACAGGAAGACCCGTGGTCAACCGCCGGTAACCCACCATGAACTCGGCCTTTACACGATCCGAGCGCTGTTTGGCGTCCTTTTTTGCCGAGTTCGCTCGCATTGGGGATCCCGCGTCACTGCCGACACGGAAAACAACCCTCTTATCGGTCTCCCCAACCAGCACATCGTGGGCTTAACTTATGTGCCATGACCTCCCCCCGCTCCACCTATGGCGGCGGTTACTACTCCGCGCCGTCCTTCTTTCCTGACACCCCGATCTACGACTCTCTCGTCGCCGAACGGGGCACTCCCCAGATCGCTCCGATCCGGGTTCCCGCCGCCTACGACACGGGCAGCCATCTGCCCGCGCTCCCGTCGGCACTTCCGGCCCTCCCGGCCGGGCCCTCACACCAGGCTCCCTCGTACGGCTACCCGCAGGCCCAGCAGCCCGCGCCGCTGCAGCAGGCCCCCGCGCCGTACATCCCTCAACAGGCTGCGGGACCGCGCGGATATCCGGGCGCACAGCCGCAGCAGCAGCGTCCGATGGGGGCCGGCACGGGCTACGAGGCGATGCGCCCCGCGGCGCCCCGTCCCGCTCCGGCTCCGGCTCCGTACCAGGACCCGTACAACAGCCAGCAGTACCGCGGCTACTGAGTAATTCGCGCCGGATTGTCGGTGCCTGCTGGCACCATGGCGGTCATGGGGAACGCGGAGCTGGACTCGATCCATGTTTATCCGGTCAAGGCGTTCCGGGGCCAGTCGCCCCGGGAGGCCGTCGTGGAGCCCTGGGGGCTGGCCGGAGACCGACGCTGGGTACTGATCGACGACGGGGGAAAGGTCGTCACGCAACGCCAGCAGCCACGTCTGGCCGTGGCCGCCGCCGAGCTGCTGCCCGGCGGCGGCATACGGCTGTCCGCACCGGGCCGTGAGCCGCTGAGCGTGCCCGTGCCCGAGCCGATCGGCACGACGACGCTCGACATCTTCGGGGAAAAGGTGGAAGCCGTCCTCGCCGGCACCGTCGCGCACGACTGGTGCAGCGACTATCTGGGCGCCGAGGTACGCCTCGTCCACATGGACGATCCCGCCACGCGTCGGCCCGTCGACCCGGACTTCGCGCGTCCGGGCGAGACCGTCAGCTTCGCCGACGGCTATCCGCTGCTCGTCACCACACTCGCCTCGCTGCGGGCCCTCAACTCCTTGATCGCGCAGGGCGACCATCCCCATGAGGGTCCGCTCCCGATGAACCGTTTCCGGCCGAACGCGGTCGTGTCCGGCACGGCCCCGTGGGCCGAGGACGACTGGTCCCGGATCGCCATCGGCGAGGTCGTCTTCCGCGTCACCAAGATGTGCGGCCGCTGCGTCGTGACCACCACCGACCAGACAACCGCCGAGCGCGGCAAGGAGCCCCTGCGCACCCTCGGGCGCCACCGCCGCTTCGGCGGCCAGTTGGTCTTCGGGCAGAATCTGGTGCCCGAGTCACCCGGCACAGTGCGCGTCGGCGACCCGGTCACCGTCCTCGAATAGCCCGCGCGATCGAGATGTGTGAATGTGCGCGCCGAGAGGGAACCCGGGCCCCGGGCACGAGCGTTGACACTTCGTGAGAAGTTCATGAGAGGTCCAGGGGAAGGGTGATTTCGCTCTCTCTTCCCCGGCCTCTCGCGTGAACGGCTCCGCTGCGGGTTATCACGGACGCGGAAGGGGGTGCGGGACGGTGCGAGCTATCAGCGGACTCTGGCGCTGGCGGCACAATCCGCTGCGCCGCACGACCGATCTGGTCGAGGCCTGGCTGGCCCTGGCGGCCGTGCTGCTCGTCCTCGTCGCCGCTCCCGTCATCGGCTCCCTCGTCGGGTCCGCGGCCCAGGACGCGTTGCAGCAGTCCGTGCGGGACCAGCGGCAAAGCCGCCACGAGGTGGCGGCCACCGTCGTCAGGAAGCTGTCCCGCGGACCGCTGGATCCGGACCCCGAGACCTCCTCCGCACGGGACGCCCAGAGCCGCGTGCTCGCCGACTGGAGGGCACCGGACGGCGCCGCGCGGCACGGCACGGTGATAGCCGCCCTCAAGTCACCGCACCACGGGGATCACTTCACGATCTGGACCGACCTGCACGGCCGAATAGTCGGCCGCCCGCTGGACAGCGCCACCGCGACGACCCACGCCGTGCTGGCCGGATTCGGCGCAGCCCTGATGTCCGCGGGGCTCGTCGAGGGCGGCAGGCGGCTGATCGTCTGGCGCATGATCCGTCGTCGGTACGCCCGTTGGGACCAGGCCTGGGACAGGGCGGGTCCCGACTGGGGCAGGACCGGCACCGGCAGTTGACGGCCTTCCCGCTCCGGTCAACCCGGCGTCCCCGCGCACGCTACGGTGGACCGGCCGAAGTGTTCGGCACCGCCGTGAGAGGCTGTCCTTGATCCCGACGGGCTTTCAGTACGGCCTCGCAAGACCCGCGTACGACGAGGTGGGGGCACAACAGCGCCATGGCACAGGGCACGGTCCAGGTGACGCACACCGGCACCTCGCGGTGGCGGCGCCGCACGGGAGAGTACGCATCGCTGGCCGCCGCCCTGGAGGCCGCAGCAGACGGCGATGTGCTCACCGTCGCCCCCGGCACCTACCGGGAGAACCTGGTGGTACAGCGCGCGGTGACGCTGCGCGGCCCCGAGGGGTCCCCCGGCTCCGTGCGTATCGCGCCGGTGGACGGGGTGCCGCTGACCGTGCGCGCCTCGGTCGTGGTCCAGGACCTGCACGTGGAGGGCCAGGACTCGGCGGCGCCAGCGCTGCTCATCGAGGAGGGCACTGCGGAGCTGCTGGACGTGCGGATCGTCACGCGGTCCGCGGCCGGGATCGAGGTGCGCGGCGGCGCCCGGCCGACCGTGCGCCGTTGCACCGTCGACAACCCGGCCGGCATCGGCATCGCCGTACTCGATGGCGGCGGTGGGGTGTTCGAGGACTGCGAGGTCGTCGCGGCCGGTCAGTCCGGCGTCGCGGTCCGCGGGGGCGCCCATCCGCGCCTGGAGCGCTGCCGGGTGCACCACACCTCCGGCGCGGGGCTCTCGGCGACCGGGGAGGGTTCGTCGCTGGAGGCGGTCGGCTGCGAGGTGTACGAGGTCAAGGGCTCCGGGGTGCAGATCACCGGTCGGGCCACGGCTCATCTCACCGACTGCGATGTGCACCGTACGACGGCCGACGGCGTCACGCTCGACACCGACGCGGTGCTCACGCTCGCCGACTGCCGTATCCACGACATCCCGGAGAACGCGGTCGATCTGCGCTCGCGCTCGGTGCTCACGCTGACGCGCACGAGCGTAAGGCAGTTCGGGCGCAACGGTCTGTCGGTCTGGGACCCCGGCACGCGCGTGGACGCCAACCAGTGCGAGATCTTCGACAGCACCGGCGACTACCCCGCGGTGTGGGTCAGCGACGGGGCGACCGCGGTACTCGATTCCTGCCGCGTGCACGACGTCCCGGACGCCCTGTTCGTCCTCGACCGCGGTTCACGCGCGGACGTCGTCGACAGCGATCTCTCCCAGGTGCGCAACACGGCCGTCTCGGTGAGCGACGGGGCGACCGCGCAGCTGGACGACTGTCGCATCCGGGACGCCGCGACCGGCGCCTGGTTCCGTGACCACGGCAGCGGCGGCACCCTGTCCGGTTGCACCGTGGACGGCACGCAGACCGGCGTGATCGTCACCAAGGGCGCCGATCCCACCATCGAGCGCTGCACGGTCACTTCACCGGCCGAGGCGGGCTTCTACGTGTCGGCCGGTGGCCGCGGCAGCTTTCTCAACTGCCGGGTGAACGACAGCGGGGGCTACGGCTTCCATGTGATCGACGGCTGTCGAGCGACGCTGAAGAAGTGCCGTACGGAGCGGTGTGCGCGCGGGGGTTACGAGTTCGCCGACGGCGGCGCGCAGGGCTCGAGCGGCGGTCCGGTCGTCGAGGACTGCACGAGCGACGAGAGCGCCGGACTGCGTTCCCCTGCGCACGAGACCGCCGTGCAGACGTCGAGCCCGTCGCCCAGCCTGCTGGGTGCGATCCCGGGTCAGCGCACCACCGAGCAGGAGCCCCTCGTCGCCGCCACGGAGCCGGTGCAGCCGACGCGCACGTCGAAGGCCGTCCTCGGGGAACTCGACGCGTTGGTGGGCCTGGAGAGCGTCAAACGCGAGGTGCGAGCCCTCACCGACATGATCGAGGTGGGCCGCCGCCGCCAGCAGGCGGGCCTCAAGGCGGCTTCCGTCCGGCGCCATCTGGTCTTCACGGGCTCCCCCGGCACCGGTAAGACGACGGTCGCCCGGCTGTACGGCGAGATCCTCGCCTCGCTCGGCGTCCTCGAGAAAGGCCATCTCGTCGAGGTGTCCCGGGTGGACCTGGTCGGCGAGCACATCGGTTCCACCGCGATCCGCACGCAGGAGGCCTTCGACCGGGCGCGTGGCGGTGTGCTGTTCATCGACGAGGCGTACGCGTTGTCGCCGGAGGACTCGGGACGCGATTTCGGGCGCGAGGCCATCGACACGCTGGTGAAGCTGATGGAGGACCACCGGGAGGCGGTGGTCGTCATCGTCGCGGGCTACACGGCAGAGATGGAGCGGTTCCTTTCGGTGAACCCCGGTGTGGCGTCCCGTTTCTCACGGACCATCACCTTCAGCGACTACGCCCCCGAGGAGCTGCTGCGGATCGTGGAGCAGCAGGCCGAGGAGCACGAGTACCGGCTGGCCCAGGGCGCGGCCGAGGCGCTGCTGAAGTACTTCACGGCGATCCCGAAGGGGCCCGCGTTCGGCAACGGCCGCACCGCGCGGCAGACCTTCGAGGCGATGGTCGAGCGGCACGCGGGACGGGTCGCTCAGCTGCCCGAGCCGAGCACGGACGACCTCACGCTGCTCTATGCGGAGGACCTGCCGGAGCTGCCCTGAGACGCGCCGCCGGGCAGCTGTCCCGAGGCGCACCCCGGGACAGCCCACCTGGCGCACGCACAAGGGGTCAGCTGCTCTCGAGCACACCGCCGGCGTCGTCCTGTGCGCGCGGGGCCGGGACGTCCGGCCTCAGTCGTGCCAGCAGCAGTTCCCGTTCGTCCGCGAAGGCCGGGTCCGCCTGGTAGTCGGAGTGGCCGAGGATCGGCGCGGGCAGCGGCTGCCGCTCGGTGCGGCCGTAGGCGAGCGGATCCTTGAGGGGCTCGCGGTCCACCTGGGGGCCGCAGTCGCCGGGCAGCCGTACGGGTCCGCCGATGGGGTCGGTCGGGCGGTACAGATTGCGCCAGCAGGCGACCTCGCGGTGCAGCGAGGTGAGAGCGGCCGGGCCGAAGTGGGCAGGGAACCAGCGCCCGTAAAGGCGCTCCAGGGGTGAGCCATAGGTGAGCAGTGCGATCCGTTTGCGTACCGACGGCTTCAACTGCCAGGCCGCGGCGGCCGCGAGGACACTGCCCTGGGAGTGCCCGGACAGCACGAGCCGTCCGCCGGTGGCACGGATCCAGGTGGCCATGCGCCAGGTCAGGTCGGGCACGGCGCGCTCGGCGTAGCAGGGAGGCGCGAAGGGGTGGGCGGCGCGCGGCCAGAACGTGCCCACGTCCCAGAGGATGCCGATGGTGCGACGGGCGGCGGGGTCCTTGTACGCGCGGCGGCCCCAGGTGACGAACAGTATGAAGCCGAAGCCGATCAGCCAGGACCCGAGCGCCTGCGCGGTCTCGGCGGCGCCCTGCACGACGGCGTACGCCCCCTGCGCGGCCTCGCCAGGGGGGTCCTCGGTCGCCAGGGAGCCCGCCAGGGCTCCGGCGCCCAGGAGCAGCGTGACGGAGGAAATGACGCCGACCATGCGAGGTGCCCGGTCGGTGAGGGCCGCCATCGCTCGCGTGCTCGCGATCCGGCGCGTACGGGCGGTGTCCTTGGGCTCTCCCTTGTAGTCGAGCTCCACGTTGTGCATCTCCCGGTTGCGCAGCTGCCAGGAGCGCCGGGCCAGCCAGCCGACGAGGGCCGCCAGCACGACAAGCAGCGGGGGGATCACGGAGGCCTGCCAGGTCAGCAGGACGGGCGGGCCCGGGAGCGAGTCCCGGGTGCCGTCCAGCCAGTCGGCGACGCGCTGGGACACCCCGCCGGACATCACGCCGCCCAGCGCACAGGCGAGCATTGCGACGGCGGGACCGGCGAGGCCGCGCATCGCGGTGCGCGTGTCGGGACGGGTGCGGTACAGGATGCGGGCCACCACGCCGAGCACGATGACAAGCAGGCCCTGGACGAGGGCGATGCCGCCGAACGTCATGTCGCCGGGCAGTCGCCCCGTCGAGTGCCAGTCCGGGCGCGACCACCCGGCGTACACCAGGGTCAGGGCGAGCACGGCGATCGAGCCCACGGGCAGCCAGCGCACGAGGGTCTGGTCCAGTTCCTGGTCCAGCCGGTTCTCGCTACGGCCACGGCGGCTCACCACCCACAGCACAACGGCTGTGCCCACGACAAGGGTTGCGTCCAGGAGCCGTCCCAGCGTGCCGAGTACGGCGGGGCCGCCGGACACACGGTCGTAGCGGGCCGCGGAGGTGCCGACCGCCGCGGCGACCGTCAGGAAGCCCGCGGCAGTGTGCGCCGCCCGCAGCCGGGCCACCAGGCGGCGCCCGTACCAGAACCCGGGCCGGCCGAGCCCGGTGCGGCCGGTCTCCTCGTCGGGCTCGGCCCTGCGGGACATCGGCTGCTGCGACTCGTACGCGCTCCAGGTGCGATGGGACAGGTACCACAGGAGGCCGGTCAGCGCGGCGGGCACCAGGCAGGCCAGGGCGAGGCGCCGGCCCGGCTGACTCCACCAGCCGCCGCCGGACACCTCCGGCGAGAGGAACCCCAGCCATGAGTGCTCCCGGGCGCACGCGCGCGTGCCCGCGCACTGCCAGGCGGTCAGGTCGAGGGCGACCTCACAGGCGGCAGCGACGAGCAGCACGGTCAGGGTGAGTCCGGCGAGGCGGACGAGCAGGCCGTACAGGCGGACCGTCTGTTTCCGGCCGCGGGTGGTGGGGCGCATCCAGTGCGCGAGGTTGACCACCATGAAGGGCAGGAGTAACAGCCACAGGGCGCGGGCGCCGTTGCCGGAGGTGAGGTTGCACCACACGTAGGCCTCACGCACCGGTTTGCCCCGGTAGTCGTCGGGACGCTGCTCGGCGTCGGCGTCGTCGGCGCGCCGGAAGACGGCCGCCGTCGCATCGCCGGTGATCCGGACCGTCCGTGGATCGTTGAGCATCTCCTCCGGTGTGGTCCCGCCGACCCCGTGGACCAGGAGTTCAAGGGCGGTCTCGGCCCCTTCGGGCCGCTGTGCGGAGTTGCCGAGCTCCCCCGTCGAGGCATGTTCCACTGTTTCTGCACTTCCCCCGTGCCGTGTGTGGCGTGTGTCATGTGCAGGCACAAGGATCTCCACTCCTAGGGACGTGCACACCCGTAGTCACGGAATCTCCCCGATACGTGTGGCAGTGACGGCGCGGGAGCGGCCCGGTGTCTGTGCGGTGCGGTGACACGACTCTCGGTGACCCGTGCAAGGATGGGGGGTCCTCAGGACCTCGGACAAGGAGAATGTCCACGTGGGAGTGGGTTCGGACGGAGTGTCGGGCAGCCAGTGGCGAAGGGACCGGAGCGGACGTGAGTGAGAATCAGAACCTCCTCGCGGAGCAGCGCCGCGCACTGATCCTGGACGAGGTGCGCCGCCGCGGTGGCGTCCGCGTGAACGAACTGACCCGGAAGCTCGGCGTCTCCGACATGACGGTCCGCCGCGACCTCGACGCCCTCGCCCGTCAGGGTGCCGTGGAGAAGGTGCACGGCGGCGCGGTGCCGGTGGTCGAGGCTAGTACGCACGAGCCGGGCTTCGAGGCCAAGTCGGGTCTGGAGCTGACCGCCAAGGAGGACATCGCGCGCGCCGCCGCCGAGTTGGTCGCTCCGGGCTCGGCGATCGCGCTCTCCGGCGGTACGACGACGTACGCGCTGGCCCATCAGCTGCTGGACGTCCCGGACCTGACCGTGGTCACCAACTCGGTGCGCGTGGCGGATGTGTTCCACTCCGCGCAGCGCACCTCGGGCCAGCGCCAGGGCGCCGCCACGGTCGTCCTGACCGGTGGGGTGCGCACGCCGTCCGACTCCCTCGTCGGGCCCGTCGCCGATCAGGCCATCGCGGCGCTCCACTTCGATGTGCTCTTCCTCGGCGTGCACGGGATATCGGTGGAGGCGGGCCTGTCGACGCCGAACCTGGCGGAGGCCGAGACCAACCGGCGGCTCGTGCAGTCCGCGCGCCGTGTCGTCGTGGTCGCGGACCACACCAAGTGGGGCACGGTGGGCCTGAGTTCGTTCGCCACCCTCGAACAGGTCGACACGCTGGTCACTGACGCCGGACTGCCGGCCGAGGCACGCGTGGAGATCTCGGAACACCTCAGGCGCCTGGTGGTGGCCGGCGAGCCCGGAGACGGTACAGACATCTGACGGCGCGCCAGCTATGGTGACGCTGCTTCGCGCCGCCGGTGACGCCCCTCGCGCCGCCCGTGGCGCGGGCACGCCCTGGTCATCGCCCGCTGCCGCCCGGGACTCCGTTCCCGCAAGGGGGTTTCGTTCATGGCACGCCGTCTGCGTCCGGTGGGAGCCGAGTTCGTCGAGAGCGCTCCGCTGCGTCTGGTCTTCGCGCGGGTGGTGACCGCCCCTCCCGAGGCGGTCTTCCGCTCGCTCGCCGAGGACGTGTCCGGCTGGAGCGAGTGGTTCTCAGCCGTGGCGCTCGCCCGGCCGACCCAGGACGGCGCCGGGCGCGAGGTCCGGCTCAGGGGCGGCACGCGTTTCGAGGAAACAGTCCTGGTGGCCAGGGCTTTTGAGGTGTACGCGTACCGGGTGGACGTCACGAACGCGCCCGGAGCCCGGGCCCTGGTCGAGGAGTGGCGGCTCACGCCCGACGGGACGGGCGCGCGGGTGCAGTGGACCTTCGCCGCCGACGGGACCGCCCTCTTCCGGGCGGCCCTCACACTCGGTCGGGCAGGTCTGGGCCGCGCCTTCCGCGACGCGGTGACGGCGCTGGACCGACGACTGGCGTCGACCCCGGCCTGAAGCCCGGCCGGGACTTCGGCGCCATGAGCTCGCCCGGCACCGGGCACAGGCAGGACCCTAGTCCGGCCACACCCCGGTCTCCAGCAGCGAGGTGATCGCCCCCGTGTACGGCGTGATGTCCAGGCCCTGTTCGGCCAGCCACGTGTCCGAGTAGTACTTGTCGAGATAGCGGTCCCCGGGGTCGCAGAGCAGCGTCACCACGCTTCCCGTGCGCCCCTGGGCCACCATCTCGGCGACGATCTTCAACGCGCTCCACAGGCCGGTGCCGGTGGAGCCGCCCGCCTTGCGGCCGATGGCCTGTTCCAGGGCGCGTACGGCGGCGACACTCGCCGCGTCCGGCACCTTCATCATCCGGTCGATGGCACCGGGCACGAAGCTCGGCTCCATGCGCGGTCGGCCGATGCCCTCGATGCGCGAGCCGCAGTCGCACGTGACGTCCGGATCGCCGGTGGTCCAGCCCTCGAAGAAACAGGAGTTGTCCGGGTCGGCGACGCAGATCCGGGTGTCGTACTGCATGTAGTGGACGTAGCGCGCGAGGGTCGCCGAGGTGCCGCCGGTGCCGGCCGTGGCGACGATCCACGCGGGCTCCGGGAAACGCTCCAACTCCAGCTGGCGGAAGATGGATTCGGCGATGTTGTTGTTTCCGCGCCAGTCCGTGGCCCGTTCCGCGTAGGTGAACTGGTCCATGTAGTGGCCGCCGGTCTCCACCGCGAGGGCGGCGGACTCCTCGTACATCTTGCGCGAGTCGTCCACGAAGTGGCACTGCCCGCCGTGGAACTCGATCAGGCGGCACTTCTCGGCGCTCGTCGTGCGCGGCATGACCGCGATGAAGGGCACCCCGATGAGCCCCGCGAAGTAGGCCTCGGAGACGGCCGTCGAGCCGCTGGACGCCTCGATGACGGGGCGGCCCGGCCGGATCCAGCCATTGCACAGCCCGTACAGGAAGAGGGAGCGGGCAAGGCGGTGCTTGAGGCTGCCGGTGGGGTGGGTCGACTCGTCCTTCAGGTACAGGTCGATGCCCCACTTCTCGGGCAGCGGGAAACGCAGCAGATGCGTGTCGGCCGAGCGGTTGGCGTCGGCCTGGACCTTGCGGACGGCTTCCTTGAGCCAGCTCCGGTAGTCCGCGTCGCTGTGGTCGACGTCGAGGGTTTCGCCGGTCCGGGTCTGTTGGGGAGTGCTCACGGCGGGGCTCCTTACGCATCACGCCGACGCCGGTTCACTTGGTCGGACGCTTCGATCATAAACACCTTCCACACGCTTCTCACCTGCATAAACACTCCTTTGAGCGGCCCAAAGGCAGCCCTGGGGAACGGCTCGGCGAGGCGCCGGGGGCGCATCCGGGAGTGTGCTCCCACCGGGACCGCCACCTCGTCATGCGCACTGGTGTTCCTCGCTGCCTGCGGGCAGACTGCACCGCACGGGACATGTCCCGTGGGCCGACCGCATCGCGATCACGCGGGAGGGTGGTCGCAACGGGTGCACACTGGCTCACGGCCCGACGCGGGATCAAGACGGAGCACAGCCGAAGCGCACAAGGGGGCGGGGCATCATGGCGGAGCCGGAGTTCACGGCCACGGGCGTGCGGATCGGAAAGAGGCTGCGCTCGCTCACCCGGGCCGGCCAGGTCCGGATCAGCGACGGCAGGCTGCAGTTGCTCACCAGTTACGGCAGCGAGATCGACAGCGCGCCGGTGCAGGCGGTGCGCGCGTCGAAGCCCTGGTTCGCCCACGAGGACCGGGCGTTGGCGGATGTCAACGGCACCCGCTACTCCCTCACTCTTGGCGAACACGACCCCGCGCCCGGTAAACCGGGGCCACCCTCGGCGCGCCGGTTCATCGAGGCGGTACGCAAGGCGGCGGGACACAGCAGCTGACGCCCGCACGGCGGGCGGCGGGGCGCAAGCGGCGAAGCCGTACGCCACGCCGGCGGGGCGGAACGGCGAAAGCGCGGTCGCAGCGGCGAAAGAGCCGCGAGTTGCAGGACCGCACCCCCTGCGTCACGCTGGTCTCACGTCACTCTGGGTTTACCGGCGATAACGCTGCGAACCAGCCCGCCGGCCATGACAGCAGGCGGCCGTTCCACTCAGCCACTCTGCTGGATCCGATCTCCGTCTTCTTCCGGACCTCAATTCGGGGAGTCGCAGCCGTGATCAGCCAGCCAAGCAGGCATTGCACGGTGGAGCTCCAAGCCCTGCCGTCGCGGATCGGCCAGGTCCGCAGAATCGTCTCTGCGCAGTTGCGCTACTGGCATCTGGACCCCTTGATAGACCGGGCCGCGCTCGGCGTGACCGAGCTTTTGAGCAACGTCCACCGGCACGCCCAGCCCGACAAGACGTGCACCGTGGAGATCGAGCTGCTGCTCGACCGGCTCACGGTCTCGGTGCACGACCACGACCCCCGCCTTCCCGAGGTCCGGGAAGCGGACCCCGGCTCCACCGGCGGACGCGGCCTCGCGATGGTCGCCGCGGTGAGCGAGAGCTGGGGCGTGCGTCCCGACGGCGAGTCGGGCAAGGTCGTGTGGTTCACGCTCCCGGCCACGACCCCCGTGGTGACGACGCCCGCCCTCCCGCCGTACGACACGGCCCACGAGACCCCCCGCACACACACCGTCGATGGCCTGAGGCCCGAACACGCTCCCGCCCGGTCCGCCGTTGCCGGCTGACCGGGCGGTGACCCCCACCTCGTACGCCACTCAAGGGCGAAGGGCGTACGTCCCTCGGAGGCTCACTCGGTGGCGATGGCGCGCAGCACATCCAGGCGTGCCGCCCGCCGGGCCGGGCGCAGTCCCGCGAGGGCCCCGGCCGCGAGGCCCACCAGCGCCACCACGACCAGCTGCGCGGGCGGCACCGCGAAGGCGAAGGCGCTGTCCGACGCGCCGTCGGAGGCCTTGACGAGCACCCAGCCGAGGAAGGCGCCCAGGGCGAGCCCGCCCGCCGTACCGAAGGCGGCCACGAGGACCGACTCCCAGCGGACCATGGCGCGCAGCTGCGCCCGGGTCTGTCCGACGGCCCGCAACAGACCGAGTTCACGGGTGCGTTCGTGGATCGCGAGCGTGAGCGTGTTGGCGATGCCCAGCAGGGCGATGAGCACGGCGAGGGCGAGCAGCGCGTAGACCAGGGTCAGCATCATGTCGATGCCGTCGGCCGAGGACTGCGCGTATGCGTCGCGGGTCTGCACCTGCGGGTTGCCGTACTGTTCCGCGACCGTCTGTACCGCGGCCTTGCCATCGGCCGTGCTCACACCGTCCTTGAAGGAGACGGCGACGAGCGTGTCGGAGTCCTGGGTGCGGTGCGGGTCCCACGCGGCCCGGGTGATGACGTAGTCACCGACGAGTTCCGACTGGCCGTAGACCGCGCGGACGATGAAGTTCTGCTTCTTGCCGTCGGTGAAGGCGAGTTGGGTCGTGTCGCCGGTCCTGAGGTGCTGCTTGTCGGCCTCCTTCTCGGTGATGGCGATGCCGTTGGTACCGAGGTTGTTCAGCGAGCCCTGTACGTCGCCGAGATCGAAGACCCTGCCGAGGGCCACCGGGTCGGTGACGGTCAACGCGCGTCCCTCGCCGTCGACTTCGGCGACGCCGCGGCCCAGGCCGACGGCGTTCTCGACGGACGGCTGCCGCGCGATCGCGGGGGCCAGTTTCGGGCTGAGCCCGCTGCCGCCCGCGCCGAACGACGGGGTGCTGACGGCGACGTCGCCCGCGAAGGACCGGGAGACCGTCTGGTCCATGGTGGCTTTGAGCGAGGCGCCGAACACCGTGAACAGCGAGACGACGGCCACTCCGATCATCAGGGCGCTCGCGGTGGCGGCGGTCCGCTTCGGGCTGCGCAGCGCGTTGCGCCGGGCGAGCCCGCCCGTGACACCGCGCAGCCTGTCGAGAGGGCCGCCCAGGACGCGTACGACTGTCGAGGACGCGACGGGGCCGAGAACCACGAAGGCGGCGAGGGCGAGTACCGCGCCGAGCCCGGCGAGCCACAGCGACGGATTCGCCAGTACGCCGGTCAGGGTGCTGCCGACCGCCAGTGCGGCCAGGCCGCCGCCGATGATCGCACGCTCGCGCGAGGCCCCGGACTGGTCGACGGCCGTCTCGCGGAGCGCGGCCAGCGGTGCCGTGCGTCCGGCGCGCACAGCGGGCAGCAGCGCGGAGCCGAGACAGACCACGACGCCGACCGCGAGCGGCAGCAGCATGGACAGGCCGCTGATCACCAGGTTGCCCTCGGGGAACGGGAATCCGATGGCCGGGAAGAGCGCCTGCAGTCCTGCCGCGACACCGATGCCGCCTGCGAGGCCCGCTGCCGAGGCGGTCACGGCGACGACGCTCGCCTCGACGAGGGCCGAGACGGTGAGCTGGCGGCGGGAAGCGCCGAGGGCACGCAACAGGGCGTTGTCGCGGGTGCGTTGGGCGACGACGATCGCGAAGGTGTTGTGGATGGAGAAGGTCGCGACGAGCAGCGCGACGCCGGAGAAGACGAGCAGGAACGTCGTGAAGACGGTCAGGAACTGACTGGAGATCATGTCGGTGTTCTCCTGCGCCGACTCCTGACCGGTGATGGCCTCGACTCCCTTGGGCAGGACGGGAGTCAGATCGGAGACGAGCTGCTGCTGACCGACGCCGGGACCGGCCCGCACGCGGATGCCGGCGGCCTCGCCGGGCTTCGCGGTGAGGTACTTCTCGGCGTCGGCCTGCGTCATTCCGGTGAACGTCACCTGTGCCATGCCGTCCTCGCCGCCGAAGGTCGCGAGGCCCACGATCGTCACCTTGACGGGATCGGGTGTGCGCAGGGTCGTCGTGTCGCCGATCTTCAGGTCGCCCTTCTTGGCGGCGCCCCTGTTCACGACGACCTCGCCGGACTTCGACGGGGCGCGCCCTTCGGCGAGTCGGTAGGCGTTGAGCTGGGGATCCTCGATCCAGTTGCCCGCGAGGGTGGGCGGGCCCTGGCCGCCGATGGGCTTGCCGTTGGAGCCGACGAGCTGGCCCGCGCCCTGGATGTCGGGCGCGGCCGCCGCGACGCCGGGCGTCTGCTCGATCGTCCTCAGCAGGCCGGTGGAGACGGGCCGGCGCACGCCCTGGCTCTCGCCGGGCGTGGTGATGGTGTCGGCGCTGCGGACGACGGCGTCGGTGCCCTCCGTCGCATTGCCGAACATCGTGTCGAAGCCGGCTCGCAGCGTGTCTCCCATGACCAGCGTTCCGGCCAGGAAGGAGACGCCGAGGAGCACCGCCAGGAACGTACCGGCGAAGCGTCGTTTGTGGGCGCGCAGGGAGGCGACGCTGATGCGCACCGAGGCGTTCATGACGGCGCCCCCTTGCCGTCGAAGGCCTTCATCCGGTCCAGGACCTTGTCGGCCGTCGGGGATTCCATCCGGTCCACGAGGCGCCCGTCTGCGAGGAAGACGACCTCGTCGGCGTGCGCTGCGGCCACCGGGTCGTGGGTGAGCATGACGACCGTACGGTCCATCTGACGCACCGCCCGGCCGAGGAGGTTCAGGACCTCCTCGCCGGAGCGGGAGTCGAGGTTGCCGGTGGGTTCGTCGGCGAAGACGACATCGGGCTGTCCGGCGAACGCCCGTGCCACGGCGACGCGTTGCTGCTGTCCGCCGGAGAGCTCGCTGGGGCGGTGGTGGAGCCGGTCGCGCAGGCCCACGACGTCGACCAGGGCGTCGATCCAGACGCGTGAGCCCTTGGATCCGGCGAGGTCCATCGGCAGCGTGATGTTCTCCGCGACGGTCAGCGTCGGGACCAGGTTGAACGCCTGGAAGACGAAGCCGATGCGGTCGCGGCGCAGCAGCGTCAGTCGGCGGTCGTCGAGCGTGCCCAGTTCGGTGTCGCCGATGTACGCGGCACCGGAGGTGAGCGTGTCCAGGCCCGCCGCGCAGTGCATCAGGGTGGACTTGCCGGAGCCCGAGGGCCCCATGATCGCGGTGAAGCGACCGGCCGGAAAGCCGACGCTCACCCCGTCCAGGGCCCTCACGGCGGTGTCTGCGCTGCCGTACACCTTGACGGCGTCGATGACACCCGCGGCATGACGCGTCGTGGTCGCGGTGGTCATGCCGCGCCCCCCTTGCCCGTACGCCCGAACTGCTCGTCCAGGACGGAGAGCCGACGCCAGTACTCGTCCTCGTCGATCTCTCCGGAGGCGAAGCGGCGACCGAGTACGGCGATCGGCGAGTCACCCGTCGGACCGTACCCGCCGGCGGGGCCGAACCCGCCCATCGCGCGCCACGGACCGCGGCGGCCGATCCGGCCGGTACGACGCAGGACCGTCACGACGCCGATCACGACGGCGGCCCAGATCAGTGGGAAGAACAGGATCCACGGGCCGGGGCCGCCGTCCCAGTTCGCCAGGGTCTGCATGGTGAGTCATCTCCTCGGTGGAATCTGTTGCGATGCTTCGAGACTGGCTCCGGGAGGGGGTCTCAGTCGTCGTACGGCCAGCGGCTGTACGCATACCTCCGCGGAAGTACGCGGGGCGTCCCGGGCTGCTCCCTTGAAGGCCTCAACTTCTGTACCTACTGGTATGTCTCGACTTCTGTACCTACTGGTATGTACAGTGAATCCATGAGCACTCCGGACCGACTGATCGAGTCCACCCGCGAGCTGTTGTGGGAGCGCGGTTACGTGGGCACCAGCCCCAAGGCGATCCAGCAGCACGCAGGCGCGGGGCAGGGCAGCATGTACCACCACTTCAAGGGCAAGCCCGATCTGGCCCTCGCCGCGATCCGCCGCACCGCCGAGGAGATGCGCGCTACTGCCGAGGGCGTACTGAGCGCGCCCGGATCGCCGTACGAGCGCATCGAGGCGTACCTGCGCCGTGAGCGCGACGTGCTGCGCGGCTGCCCCGTGGGGCGGCTGACGATGGACCCGGAGGTCATCGCGAGCGACGAACTGCGCGCGCCCGTCGACGAGACACTCGACTGGCTGCGCGAGCGGCTCGCCGGAATCGTCGAAGAGGGCAAGGAGCGGGGCGAGTTCGCACCCACGCTCGACGCGGAGGAGATCGCCGCGACCATCCTCGCGACCGTCCAGGGCGGCTATGTACTGGCCCGCGCGTCCGGATCACCCGCCGCCTTCGACACAGGAGTTCGCGGACTGCTCTCGCTGCTCACGTCGACACGTGTTCCGCCTGCGCAAGTCTGACGAGGCCCGAGGAAGGACCCATATGCACGCCATGCAGTACGAGCTCAGCCTCCCCGCCGACTACGACATGGACATCATCCGCGCGCGAGTCTCCCGGATCGGGCACCTGCTCGACGACTGGGGCGGGCTCGGATTCAAGACGTACCTGATGCGTGAGCGCGGGGTGGACGGTTCGCCGGTCAACCAGTACGCGCCGTTCTACCTGTGGAACACGGCGCAGGGCATGAACGCCTTCCTGTGGGGCGGCGCGTTCCAGGGCCTCGTCAACGACTTCGGACGCCCCGTGGTGCAGCACTGGACCGGTCTCGGGTACGAGGAGGGCGGCGCCGCCGGCTCGCCCGCCAAGGTCGCGGTGCGGCGACGGCAGCCCGTTCCCGAAGGAGTGGAGCTGTCCGAGGTGATGGGGGAGGCCGGGCGCGAGGCCGGGCGGCTGGCCGCGCTGGACGGCGCGGTCTGCGCGGCCGCCGCCGTCGATCCGCGACACTGGGAGCTGGTGCACTTCTCGCTCTGGGACCACGACTCCCCCAAGGCTTCGGGTGAGGTCTTCCGGGTGCTGCACATGTCGGCACCCGAACGCGACCGGCTGCCGCGAGGCCGGCAGTGGTGAACACGGTTCGTACAGTCCTGCGGGACATCCCACCCGAGGAGCTGGGGGTGTGCGACGCGCACGACCACCTGTTCTTCGCCAGCCCCCAACTCCCCGGTCAGGAATTGCGCGACGCCTCCGCCGCGCGCGCCGAGCTGGCCTCTTTCCGCGGCCAGGGCGGCACCAGTGTGGTGCAGTGGACGCCGTACGGCCTGGGCAGGCGAGCCGCGGACCTGCCGACACTCGCCCGCGAGACCGGCGTCCACGTGATCGCCGCGACCGGACTGCACCAAGCGGCGCACTACGCCCCGGAGTTGCTCACCGAGCTGCGCGGGAAGCTGACCGAGGTGTTCGTGTCCGAGCTGACGGCGGGGATCGGCACATCCGGGGTGCGAGCCGGACTGATCAAGGTCGCCGGCGGCTTCCATGCCTTGGACGCGCATGCCCGCTGGACGATGACCGCCGCCGCCGAGGCCCACCATGCCACCGGAGCGCCGATCGCCGTCCACCTGGAGCTGGGCACCGGCGCCCTCGACGTACTCGACCTGCTGTGCGGCGAGTTGGGTGTGCCCCCGCACCGGGTGGTCCTGGGCCACCTCAACCGCTCACCCGACTTCGTGGTGCAGCGCGATGCCGCCGAGGCGGGCGCCCATCTCGCCTTCGACGGCTCCTCGCGCGCCCACCATGCCACCGACTGGCGCATGCCCGACGCCGTACGCGCCCTCGCCGATGCCGGTTTCGGCCACCGGCTGCTCCTCGGTGGCGACACGACGACCGCCGCGGCCCGCTCGGTCAACGGCGGCCCCGGGATGCCGTATCTGCTCCGCCGGGTGCGCCCGCGGCTCGAAATCGCCCTGGGCAAGGAGCTGGTGGACCGCATCCTCATCGAGAACCCCGGGCGCGCCTTCGCCGCCGCATGGCGTTAGGCCACCGAGATCTCCATCGGGCGTGCGCCGAGCCGCCGTTCGACCAGAATCAGGCTGCGCAGCTCGGTGTCGTCGGCGACCTCGTCGGAGATCTCGGCGATCATGTCCCGCGGCGTGCGCCGGGGCGATCCGCGCCGACCGCTCGTCGCGGCGCTGTGGAGTCTGACCGGTACCTGAGCCCCTCAGACCTCGGCCAGCGCCGCCGGCGGGTCGTCGAGCACCGGCTGCCATGCCAATTCGGCCGCCCCTACGAGGCTGTTGTGGTCCAGCGTGCAGGCGAGGATCGGTACGCCGCCGCTCTGCCCCCACAGGCTGCGGTCGGCGACGACGGCGCGCAGCCGGTCCGGGTCGGCGTCGAGCAGGGTGCGGTGCAGCCCGCCGAGGATGATCCGGTCCGGGTTGAGGATGTTGACGAGGCCGGCGAGTCCGAGACCCAGGCGGTCGATCAGCTCCTCGGTGGCCGTGCGCACGCCCGGGTCGGCGTACTGGCCGCGGATCAGGTCGTTGGCCTGCTGGAGCAGCGACACCTCGGGGCCGGGGTCACGCCCCGCCGCGACGAGGAAGGCCAGCGGGTCCGCCTCGACGTCGAGGCACCCACGGCTGCCGCAGTAGCAGGGACGGCCCTCGGGGTTGACGGTGAGGTGGCCGACTTCGAGCGCGAGCCCCGAACTGCCGGTGTGCAGCCGCCCGTCGAGCACGAGCGCGCCACCGACGCCCCGGTGCCCTGTGGCCACGCACAGCAGGTCACGGGAGCCGCGGCCGGCGCCGTGGCGGTGCTCGGCGAGAGCGGCGAGGTTCACGTCGTTGGCCGCGAACGCGGGTCCCTGGATGCCGGCTGCGCGCACCCGCTCGGCGAAGATCTGGCGCACGGGGGCACCCGCGGGCCACGCCAGGTGCAGCGGGTTGAGGGCGAGCCCGTCGGGTTCGGCGACCGCGGACGGCACGGCGAGTCCGGCGCCCACGCAGCGCCTCCCCGTCTCGCGCAGCAGCTCGGCGCCGGCCTCGACGACCGAGCCGAGCACCTTCGCCGGATCGGCGTCGACGGTCTCGCAGCCGGGCGCGGTGGCGACGATCCGGCCGCCGAGGCCGACCAGTGCGGCGCGGAACCCGTCGGCGTGCACCTGCGCGGCGAGCGCGACGGGCCCGTCCTCCGCGACCTCGAGGCGGTGCGAAGGCCTACCCTGCGATCCGGCCGCCGCACCGGGCCGCGCGTCGACCCGGATCAACCCCAGGGCCTCCAGCTCGGCAGCCACCGCGCCCGCCGTCGCCCGGGTCACCCCCAGCTCGGCGGTGAGCACGGCACGCGTCGGCGCACGCCCGGTGTGCACGAGTTCCAGCGCCGGCCCGAGCGCCCCGCGCCCCCGGTCCAGCCGCGTCCGCGTGTTCCCTTCCCCCGCCGTCCGGGGGCCCGCCTTGCCGTTCATGAGGGCGAGTCTCCCATGATCCGCTCCTCCGGTGGTCCGTCCGGTGGCCGGGCGCCTGATTCACCGCACAGGCTCTAAAGGCCGCTCACCCGCAGAGTGATGTTGAGCCGGCCGGTGAGCCCCAACTCCGGCGGCGCCGTTCCCGGGTACACCCGCGGCACCCCGTGATACGCGAGCCGCGACGCCCCGCCGAACACGAAGAGGTCTCCGCTGCGCAGCTCGACATCCGTGTACGGCCGCGCGCGGGTCTGCGTGTTCCCGAACCGGAAGACGCAGCTGTCGCCGAGGCTAAGCGACACCACCGGCGCGTCCGACTTCTCGTCGCTGTCGCGGTGCATGCCCATACGGGCGTCGGCCTCGTAGAAGTTGATCAGTGCGATGTCGTACGCCGCCGTCGCCGCCCGGGCTCCGAACGCGTCCGTGACCGCGCGTCGGCCGAGAGCGTCCAGCCACCGCGGGAAGGGTTTCACGGGGGCGCCGTCGCCGTCGGCGACCGTGCGTGCGTACCGGTACGGGTACCAGTGCCAGCCCAGGCAGACCTGCCGCGAGGTCATCGTGCCACCGCCGGGGGTGCGCACAGTGCGTAGGCCGGCCGGCGGGCGGGCCCAGGCGCGGCAGGCCTCCAGGAGCTCCCGCTGGCGGTCGGCGTCCAGCCAGTCCGGGACGTGCACCGCGTCGGGCGCGATCTCCGTCCGGCTCCGGGGGAACAGCTCCGCGTCCGTCGACATGGTTCCATCCTCGCGCACCGGCCCGACCGGGGCTGAGCTACGGCCCGGTCGAGCGGCACCGGCGAGTGGGGCGTGCCCGGGCTTCCCCTGGGTCGCTTAGCCTTGACCCACGATGAACGACCGGATGAGCACACCCTGGGGCGAGTACGCGCTCGCCCGCTTCCCCGAGGACCCGCGCGAGCAGCTGCGCGCCTGGGACGCCGCCGATACCTATCTGCTGCGGCACCTCGCGGAGAGCGGGACCCCCCTGACCGGATCGGTCGTGATCGTCGGCGACCGCTGGGGCGCGCTCGCCACGGCGCTGTCGGCGCACCGGCCGACGCAGATCACCGACTCCTTCCTCGCGCACGAGGCGACTCGGGCGAACCTCGCGCGGGCCGGTGCCGAGGAGACCGCGGTACGGCTCCTCACCACGCAGGACACCCCGCCGGACCGCATCGACGTGCTGCTCGTCCGGGTGCCGAAGAGCCTCGCCCTGCTGGAGGACCAACTGCACCGGGTGGCGCCCGGTGTGCACGAGGGGACCGTCGTCGTCGGCACCGGAATGGTCAAGGAGATCCACACCTCGACGCTGCAGCTCTTCGAGCGGATCCTCGGTCCGACCCGCACCTCGCTGGCCGAGAAGAAGGCCCGGCTCATCTTCTGCACCCCGTACCCGGGCATCGCGCGGGACACCAACCCGTGGCCGTACAGCTACCGGCTCCCCGACGGCGTCGGACCGGTCTCCGGCCGCACCGTCGTCAATCACGCGGGCGTCTTCTGCGCCGACCGCCTCGACATCGGCACCCGCTTCTTCCTCCAGCACCTTCCACGCAGCCGCGGTGCCGAGCGGGTCGTGGACCTCGGCTGCGGAAACGGGGTCCTCGGCACGGCGATCGCGCTGGCCAACCCCGAGGCCGAGGTGCTGTTCGTCGACGAGTCGTACCAGGCCGTGGCCTCGGCCGAGGCGACCTACCGGGCCAATGCCGAAGGGAGCGCGGAGTTCCGCGTCGGTGACGGGCTGGCGGGCGTTTCCGCCACAAGCGTCGACCTCGTCCTCAACAACCCGCCGTTCCACTCGCACCAGGCCACGACGGACACGACGGCTTGGCGGATGTTCTCGGG
This sequence comes from Streptomyces sp. NPDC050564, assembly GCF_044457265.1. Taxonomy (NCBI): domain Bacteria; kingdom Bacillati; phylum Actinomycetota; class Actinomycetes; order Kitasatosporales; family Streptomycetaceae; genus Streptomyces; species Streptomyces sp. NPDC050564. The sequence continues at coordinate 58,999 of NZ_JBITGS010000025.1, forward strand.
GGCACGGCGCGCGCTGCGGCCGGGCGGCGAGCTGTGGGTGATCGGCAATCGTCACCTGGGCTACCACCTGAAACTGCGCCGCCTCTTCGGCAACAGTGAACTCGTCGCCGGTGACGCGAAGTTCGTGATCCTCAGGGCCGTCAAGAAGTAGCGCCGCGCAGTACGCGTGGTGAGGCTCCGAGTTCGCGGCGGCACGCCTTGTTGAAGGCCTGCAGGTCGGGGATGCCGACGGAGGCGGCCACCGCCGGGATGGAGAGCGTCGAGGCGCGCAGCAGATGGTGGGCGCGCTCCAGTCTGCGGCGGCGGATGTAGGCCACGACCGTGGTGCCTGTCTCGGCGCGGAAGAGCCGGGTGAGGTGGTTGTGGGAGACCCCGGCGGCGCGGGCGATCTCGGGGATGGCGAGCGGGGCGGCGAGGTGTGACTCGATGTGGGCGATCGCCGTGCCGACCGCCGGGTGGGGGCCCGGGCTCGTGACGGCGGGTGGGGTGAGACCGGCGATGCGCCACAGCACGGTCCAGATCTCCGCCCGGGTGCGTTCGGGCGCGCCAGGAGCCGCCGCGATCGCGTGGAGCAGCAGGTCGGAGAGAGCGCGGAGTTCGGGTCCCGCGTCCTGCACGACGGGGACCGTGCGGGGCGGGCCGACGGGGGCGATGCGCAGGTGAGCGTAGAGGTGTTCGGAACGGCCCTGGTAGCGGTAGCGGACCGTGGCGCCGGGCGGTACGAGACTCACCCGGCCGGGGCGGATCAGGTGCGACGTACCGTCGACGGTCAGCTCGGCGTCGTACTGGTAGAGGTGCAGCTGCCACAGCTCCGGCAGCCGGAAGACGTCCGTGGGGCTCGCGACGCCGTGCACGCCGACGCCGATGTTGACGACGGCGGGCGGCTCGCCCAGGTGCAGCTCGGTCTCCCGCATGATGAAAAACTACCAGCAGTGGTGAGCGCCGCGTGGGACAGGCGCAGCCGCTGCACGGTGACGCGATCATCGATGTGCGCACCGACGCCTTCGACGTCCAGTTGATGTACTACCCGCAGGACGTCACCCTCGACATGGGCGGCACCCTGAGTGTGCCGGGCAGCCATCTGCGACGTACCAACGAGTCCGACACCGGGCGCTACCAGAGCCTGCGCGGACAGAGCCGACTGGTCTGCCGGGCCGGCACGGTGGTGTTTCTGAACCATGAGCTGTGGCACGGCGGTCGGCGCAACGACAGCGACACGGTCCGCTACATGGTCAAGATCCGGTTCAATCCGACGGTGCGGCAGCGGCGGCCGTGGGACACCTCGGACCTCGAGGACCCCCGCGTCGCCCAGGAACTGGCCACCACCTTTCCCTGGTACGAGCCCGCCACCGGCCGCCTGGAGATCTACAACCGCGTCCTGATGTGGCGCGCGCTCACCGGGGACGACACCTTCGACGTGGACCACTGGGTGACCGGCGTCGCCAACCTCCTCCGGAAGAACGCGGTATGAGCACCCGTCAGCAGGTCCTGGCCCTCTACCTCGCCACCTCCGCCCTGGACTCGGACGTGGTGGGCCGGTCGGTCCACGGCGGCACCGGCCGTACGTCCCCCACGACCGGGGACAGTGACGAACCTCCGTACAGGTCCGGCGCGCACGCCCTGGAGGACGGCTGGCGGCTGTTCCAGGCGACGCAGCTGATCCCGCCGTATCCAGGGCGCGAGTACGACGTGTCGTTCCTCAGCCACGAGTTCTTCTTCGAGAAACTGGTCGAACTCGACGCTGCGTGAGGTCAGCCCTGCAGTACCCCGATGAGCCGTGCCACCGCCCGTGCCATCGCCTCCCGACCCACGCTGAGGTACTTCCGGGAGTCCACCGCCTCGGGGTGGGCGGCGAGGAACTCCCGGATGGCGCCGGTCATCGCGATGTTCAGCGCGGTGCCGACGTTGACCTTGGCGATGCCGCCCGTGACGGCCGCCGCCAGCTCGTCGTCCGGCACTCCGGACGAGCCGTGCAGCACGAGCGGCACGCCGAGCTTCGCCGTCAGTCGCTTGAGGAGGTCGTGGTCGAGGGTGGCGGTACGTGTGGTCATCGCGTGCGAGCTGCCGATCGCGACCGCCAGGGCGTCCACGCCGGAGTCGGCCACGAAGGCGCGGGCCTCGGCGGGGTCGGTGCGGGCGCCGGGGGCGTGCGCGTCGAGCGGCGGCTCACCCTGCTTGCCGCCGACCTCCCCCAACTCGGCCTCGATCCAGAGACCTTGGGCGTGGGCCCAGTCGGCGGCGGCGCGGGTGGCGACGAGGTTCTGCTCGTACGGCAGCCGTGCCGCGTCGTACATCACGGAGCTGAATCCGGCTCCGGGCGCCTGTCTGAGCAGGTCGTCGCTCTGGACGTGGTCGAGGTGCAACGCGACGGGCACCGAGGCGCGTGCGGCCGCAGCGGTCGCGGCGCGGGCCAGCGGAAGCAGCCGTCCGTAGCGGAACTTCACCGCGTTCTCGCTGACTTGGAGCACCACGGGAGCGTCGACGGACTCGGCTCCCGCGATGACGGCCTCGACGTGTTCGAGGGTGATGATGTTGAAGGCGGCGACGGCGGTCCGCGCCTCGGCGGCCGCGACGACCAGGTCACCGGTTGCTGCAAGGGGCACAACTCCTCCTTCTCGGCGGGTGGTCGAGCCGGTTCAGCGGGCAGCCGGGCTGAGAATCACCGAGCGGGTGAGGTGGCGCGGCTGGTCGGGGTTGAGCCCGCGGGCCGCGGCGACCGCGACCGCCAGTCGCTGGGCGCGGACGAGTTCGGCGAGCGGGTCGAGGACGCCGGCCACCCACAACCCGCCGGTCTCCCGCACCTGTTCGGCCAGCCCTTCCGGCGCCTGGCCGAACATCCAGGTGGCGGTGCCCCGGGTGGTGATGCTGATGGGGCCGTGCCGGTACTCCATCGCCGGGTAGGCCTCGGTCCAGGCGAGCGAGGCCTCACGCATCTTGAGCCCGGCCTCATGGGCGAGCCCGACGGTCCAGCCGCGGCCGAGGAAGGTGAACTGCGTGCAGTCGACCAGTCCATCGGGCAGCGGAGTCTCCAGCGCGGTGCGCGCGTCGGCGACGACGGCGTCGGTGTGCAGACCCAGGTGCGCCCGGAGCAGCGTGAGTGCGGTGGTCGCGAACCGCGTCTGCACCACGGACCGCTCGTCGGCGAAGTCGAGCACGACGATGTCGTCCGCGCACTGCATCACGGGAGTCTCGGGGTCGGCGGTGATGGCGGTCGTACGCGTTCGTCCCCGAAGGTGCCCGAGGAGTTCGAGTACCTCGGTGGTGGTGCCGGAGCGGGTGAGGGCGACGACGCGGTCGTACGAGCGGCCGCGCGGGAACTCCGAGGCGGCGAAGGCGTCCGTCTCACCCTGCCCGGCCTGCTCGCGCAGAGCGGCCAAGGACTGCGCCATGAAGAACGAGGTGCCGCACCCCACGATCGCGACCCGCTCCCCCGTCCGCGGCAGCGCGGCTTCGTGCGCGGCGGCCTGCTCGGCGGCGCGGCTCCAGCACTCGGGCTGACTGTGCAGCTCGTTCTCGACATGAGTCATGCCGTACCCCTCCCACTGATGCTTGTTCCTGCAAGATATAGCGAGCTTTCGAACACAATCAAGCATTCTGGGGGAGTGGGGGTGCGCTAAGGTCGCGGAAGATCGAGGAATGGAGTGTGCGGATGTCGCGCGACGCCCGCTGGAAGGCGCTGCTGGAACTGCTGGTGGAACAGGGCCGGTTGGATGTCGAGGAGGCCGCGGCCCGGCTCGAGGTGTCGGCCGCGACGATCCGGCGTGACTTCGACCAGCTCGCCGAGCAGCAGATGCTCGTGCGCACCCGGGGTGGCGCCGTCGTCCACGGCGTCTCGTACGAACTGCCCCTTCGTTACAAGACCGCCCGCCACGCCTCCGAGAAACAGCGCATCGCGAAGGCGGTGGCCGACCTCATCGCCCCGGGCGAGGCAGTGGGCCTGACGGGCGGCACCACGACCACCGAGGTGGCCCGCGCCCTGGCCGTACGTCCCGATCTGGCATCCGGCTCGCCCGCGCTGACCGTAGTCACGAACGCGCTGAACATCGCCAACGAGCTCGCCGTGCGCCCCCAGTTCAAGATCGTGGTGACGGGCGGCGTCGCACGTCCGCAGTCGTACGAGCTCATCGGCCCGCTCGCGGACGGCGTGCTCGGCCAGATCACCCTCGACGTCGCCGTGCTCGGCGTGGTCGCCTTCGACGCCACGCATGGCGCGGCCGCCCACGACGAGGCCGAGGCCGCGATCAACCGCCTCCTGTGCGAGCGCGCGGAGCGCGTGATCGTCGCCGCCGACTCCAGCAAGCTCGGACAGCGCGCCTTCGCCCGGATCTGCGCGGCGGAGTCGGTGGACACGCTGGTCACGGACGCGGGGGTGGGGCCGGAGACGACGCGGCGGTTCGAGGAGGCGGGGGTAAGTGTTGTCGCCGTGTGACGGCTGACAGCCCGGTTCACAGCCGACCTGTCGGAGACCGCGATCACGACTTGAAGAGCGTCGGCTCGGTTCACATTCCGGGATGGCCTGCCCCTGGGCCGACAGCGGCTCTTACGCGGCTGGGCGCCCGCCCCGATCGTGGGCCTGCGCCTGCCTGAGCGCCCGCCAGGACCGTGGGCCTGCGGCCCGCTCGGGCGCCGCCGGCCTGCTGCCTGACCGCGCCCAGCGGACGGCTGCCGGGCCACGACGCCCCGGCGAAGACCACCTCTCACCGTGTGGGAACCATGAGAAAATGTGCGAAATCGGCTACGAGGTGGCGGCACCATGACGGACGCGGAGATCGACTACGCGGCGGTGTTCCGGGCCCTGCCCGGCATGGTGGCGCTGCTGACGCCCCAGCTCATCTACGCGGACGCCAACGAGGAATTCCTGCGCTTGTCCGGGCGCACACGGGAGCAGCTGATCGGCCGCTATCTGTTCGACGTCTTCCCGGACAACCCGAACGACCCCACCGCGACGGGCATGCGCGACTTGGCGGCCTCGCTGCGCCGGGTGGTGGCCACCGGCGAACGCGACGCGATGGCCCTGCAGCGGTACGACGTCGAATCCACCGAGCAGCCCGGGCAGTGGGAGCAACGTTTCTGGAGCCCCGTCAACGCGCCCGTGCACGGCCCCGATGGGAGAGTGGTGCTGCTGGTGCACCGGGTCGAAGAGGTCACCGAACTGGTCCGGGCCCGTGGCGCCCCCAGCGGGAGCCGGTCCCGTGTGCTGGAGGCAGAGCTGTACACACGCGCCCGTGAACTGCAGGAGCTCAACGAACGTCTGCGACAGTCCCACGCCCGCGAGCGCGAGGTGGCGCTGGCCCTGCAGGAGTCCATGCTGCCGGCGCCCGGTCAGCTGGGACACCGCCGGGCTGCCGTGCGCTACCGACCCGCGGTCGGCTCACTGAACGTCTGCGGGGACTGGTACGACCTGGTCGACCTGGTGGACGGCAACCGCATCGGCGTGGCCGTGGGCGACGTGGTCGGCCACGGTCTGGAGGCAGCCGGCGTGATGGGCCAGCTGCGCAGCGCGCTCACCGCCGCCTCCCGAGTCGCAAAGGGCCCCGCTCAGGCCCTGGACGTCCTGGGACGCTACGCCCACGTGGTCGACGGCGCCGAATCGGCCACCGCGGTCACGACCTTCATCGACTTCGACCACCACACGATCACCTACAGCAGTGCCGGCCACCCCCCGCCCGCGCTGGTCCACGCCGAAGGTCGAGTGGAGTTCCTCGACCAGGCCACCGATCCGCCGCTCGACGCCCGCCCCGACCCGATCCCAAGGCCGCAGGCCGCCACCGCGTTCACCGACGGCGCCACCGTCGTGCTGTACACCGACGGCCTGATCGAACGGCGCGGCGAGGACATCGACACCGGACTCGACCGCCTCGCCACGTCCCTGGTCCGCCACAAGGATGCCGACCCCGAGACCCTCGCGGACGCCGTCCTCCACGAGCTGCTTCCGCCGGGGGGCGCCACCGACGACACCGCGCTGATCGTCGTGCGGTTGTGACCGAGCGGGGTCGCGCTTCGACAGCGGCCGCCCGCCTCAGGCCCGGGCGGTCAGGAACCCGTCGAGTGCCGAGGTCAGTTCCGCCGGCTTCTCCACCGGCAGTTCGTGGCCGGCGTCCACGATCCGCACCACCGCGTCCGGGTAGGCCTTCGCCATGCGCAGCATCTGCGAGACGGGCAGCTGGATGTCGTGGTAGCCGTGCACCAGCAGGGTGGGCGTGCGGATCTCGCCGACCCGGTCGAGGACGTCGAAGGCCCGCATGGCGCCGTAGAGCGTCATGACCACCTCCCGCGGTGTGTCCGCGGAGGCGCGCACGTACTCCCGGATCTCCTCGCGCGGGTATCCGGGGGCGAAGGCCCGCTGGATGTTGGTGGCGACGAACAGCTTGAACGGCACCAGCGTGGAGACCCCCATCAGCAGACCCCGCCCCCGGCTGTAGGTCATGCGGCTGATCGAGTTCACCAGCGCCATGCGCTCCACCCGCTCGGGGTGGGAGAGGGCGATGGTCTGCGAGATCATCCCGCCCATCGAGTGGCCGACCAGGACGAAGCGCTCGACCTTCAGGTGGTCGAGGAGGGCGAGGACGTCCCTCGCCAGCTCCTCGATCGTGCGCACCCCCGCCCCACTGCTCTCGCCGTGTCCGCGCAGGTCGAGGCGTATCACCCGGCGCTTCGGGGAGAAGTGCGCCAGCTGGTGGTCCCAGCGGTGCCGGTTGGCCGTCCAGCCGTGGATGAACACCAAGGGCACACCGTCGCCGTCGCGGGGGCCCTCGTCGTCGTACGTCAGTGCTGCGCCGTCGACTTCGAGCTGCGGCATGGGTCGCCTCCTGCGGTGCGGTCCAGTTACTGACGGGTACGGTAGCCGCCCGCCCGGGCTGCCGTCACCGTCGTTTGCCGAGGAATTCGAGGATGTGCCCGAATACGTCGAGGGCCGCGCCCCGGCCGAGGAACGTGTCGAGGTGGCCGTACCCGGGAATCTCTGTGTACGCGACGTCCAATTGGGGCTGCCGGTGGGCGAGGACCTCGTGGCAGAGCTTCTGGGAGTCCAGCCACAGGCCGTTCTCGCTGCCCGAGAGCAGCAGGACGGGAGCGTCGATGCGGGCGGCCGCGTCCAGTGCGTTGGGCGGCAATGCCCGGTAACGGTGGTCGGTGTCGTGCCAGCGGACCACGCTGCGGGCCAGCTCGATCCGACGCAGATGCGGCAGGATCCACAGCGGCGCGGGGCCCAGCAGCTCCGCGAGGCGGTTGTGGGTCGTCGCGGACAGGTGCTCGTGCACGAACAGGGAGGCGCCCGTGCCCCACGCCGAGTTGTGCAGGATTTGGCAGGTCGGATCGGGGCAGCCCGCCTTCCGGGAGGCGAGCGCGAACAGCGGCGTGTACTTGGACCAGAGGCCCACCTTGCGGAAGTCCACCGGGATGTGGTCGATCCGGGTCTTCAGCAGCTCCCCGGCCACCGACATCCGCAGCGACGTGCGGCCGGCGAGCTTCGGCGTCAGGAACACGCCCTGGGACACCACCCCCGCGAGGCCCGGCACCAGCCCCGCCGTCATGCTCAGCGAGAGGGCGAGGGATCCGATGCAGTGGGCGACGACGAACAGCGGCCGGTCTCCGATGCGCCCGCGGATGTGGGCGACGGCCTCGGGAATGTCGTACAGCGCGACGTCGTCGTACGTGTACTTCTGGCCGGTTTCGTTGTACGGGAGCCGGCAGCTGCCCCGCCAGTCGAGCAGCCACGGCTCGTAGCCGTCGTCGAGCAGGACGTCGACCAGGTTGCGGGTCTCCGGCAGCAGGAACATGTCGGCGGACGCGGTGTGCCCGTGCAGGAGCAGCACGGCGGGCCGGTCGCTCTCGCCGCTGTCGACCCGGGTGAGGCCGAGCCGGACGCCGTCGCCCGCCCGGAAGGGGATCTCCTCGACGGCCGCCGGGTCGAGGCGGTGGTGGAGCGGGCGCAGGGCGGTAGTGGTCCTGACCCTGCGGAGCGCCGGCCTCGTCCGGGAGGTGGTGGTCGTCCTGAAGATCATCGATTGTGCTCCGTGAGGGTGGGGGTGCGGCGCAGGTCGAGGAGGTCCGCGGCGGCCCGGGTGAACGGGCCGAGCAGGCCGCGGCCCATCTCCAGGCCGAACCAGGCGAGCCAGGCGAGCTTGGCGGCCCGCTTCTCCTGGCCGGTCAGGCGCGGGTCGACCTTGATGCCGTCGATCTGGTCGCGTACGTAGCTGTCGGCGGGCACGACGACCTCGCCCGCCAGGGCTGCCGGTTCGCCCTCGCGGCCGATCTCGACGGTCAGCGTGCGGGTCTGCCGCCACACATCGCGGCGGGCCCGAGCGTACTTGCGGCCCGCCAACCACCAGAACCCGCCGTCGGCATCGCACAACCGCAGCCGGTAGCACAGGAGTTGATGCCGCAGACCGTGCTGCTGCGGGATGCCCTCCTCGGGGCGGATCCAGACGTCGCCGCGCTCCACGACCAGGGGTTCGGGGTGCACCGCCGTGCACATCAGCTCGCCGCTGACGTCCACCCGGCGCTCCTTCACCAACTGGTACATGCTCGCGATGGAGAGGGTGAGCGCCATCGAGCAGGGTGTGTCGGCGGGGGCCCCGACCGGGCCGACACCTCCCTCGGTCGTCTCCGAGAACCACAGGTAGGGCTGGTCGTCCTTGTGCGGCAGCCGGGCCAGGCCGTCCTGGGCGAGCCGCTCGAACGTCTTCAGCTGGGCCTGGGCGTCGTAGCGGGCCGCCGGCCGGAGCCCGAGGGCTTCGACGAGCGCGGCCGTGCGGTCGTCGTCGGCCGCCGGGCCCTTGAGTGTCGCCTCGCACAGCTTGAGGGCGGTGGGGCTCTGCAACACCCGTGTCAGGAAGTCGAGTTCGGGCACCGGCTCGGCCTCGAGGCGGGCCAGGGTGTCGGTGCGCCACTCGTCCCAGTCCTGTACGCGTACGTGCATGCCGCCGAACGCCATGTCGCGTACGACGTCGTCGAGGGTGTTGGGCACACCGGTGAGGTTGTAGTCGTAGCCCCAGGCGTCGGGTTCGCAGATGACGCCGACCGCGACCCGGCTCACCCAGTCCACCGGGGCCGAGTTCAGGTAGCGGAAGGCGGGCACGGTGCGGAAGCGGCCGAAGGCCGAGATGAGGCCGCTGCTGAGGTCCTGCGGGTTGTAGGCGCCGGTCCTGGTGTGACCGCCGATGCCGCCCGGGCGCATCGCCGTGACGATCAGACCGTGGTCGCGGACCCGGCGGAGTGCGACTTCGGCGGCCCACTTCGTCTGGTCGTACCCGGCTATGAGGCGATCGACGTGCGCGAGCGGGTCGTCCTCTCCCATCGAGCCGATGCCGACCTCGTTGAAGACCGCGATGGAGGAGATGTGGTGCAGCGGCTTGGGCCGGCCGGTCGCGGCGAGTTCGGCGAGGGTCAGCGAGCCGATGACGTTGCTCTGCCGCAGCGACTGGTAGCCACGCAGGAAGTCCACGGCCGCCGCCACGCCGACGACGCTGTCCAGCTCGTGGGCGAGCGTGTTCCACAGGACGTCGGACAGGCCTAGGCGCGGGCGCCTGATGTCGCCGGGGAGCACGGTCACCCGGCGCCGGATCTCCGACGACCAGGGCAGCTGGTAGCTCTTCAGCGCCTCACCGAGCCGGGCGAGGGCCGCCTCCTCATCGGCCGCGCGGACCAGGCAGTAGACATGGGCGTCGCTGTGCCGCAGCAGATCGAGGAGCATGTGGCTGCCGAGGAAGCCGGTGGCGCCGGTCAGCAGGATCCGGCGGGGCGGCAGCGGCTCGGCCGAGGCGGTCCAGGGCAGTCGGTCGGCGAGAGCGAGGTCGGCCAGGATCTGGTCGAGGTCCTCGCGGCGGGCTGTGCCGTACGGGGTGTCGCCGCTGCCGGGCTGGAGAGTGGTCCCCACCGCGGATGGCGTTCGGGGGGACGATATCGGGAGAGTGCCCGGGGCGGACAGGGGGAGGGTGCCCGGAGCCGGCGAAGTGCCGGTGTCGGTGGCCGCGCGGACCGACGTGGGCCTGATCGTCGGGGATTCCGAGACGCCGTACGGCACCGGTGCACCCGACTCGGCCGTGGCCCAGGTCGCTGCGGGCACGGGGGTTGTTGATGTACCCGGGTCCGACGAGGTGACCGTGCCTCCACCGGTCGACAGCCAACGCTGGGCGAGGCTGCGTGGCCGGGCATCGGCGAACACGTCGTCCAGGCCGATCTCCATGCCCAGCGCGCGTTCCAGCTCCGCGACCAGTTCCACGGCACCCACGGAGGAGCCCCCGGCGTCGAAGAAGTCGGTGTCGGGCGACAAGTGTCCCTCGGGCAGAAAGGGGCCCGCCGCGGCGGCGATGGCTGCGGCGAGACCGTCCACGTCCTGGGGCACGGCTGAGCCGACAACCGAATACGGCGCGCTGCCGGTCGACCCGGGCGGGGTGAAGTCCGCGCGACTGCCGGTCGGTTGGGAGGGAGAGGGGTCAGTGGCGATGGCGGTCGACACGGGCGAGGGCGAATCCGTGGCGATGCCGGTCGCCCCGAGCGAGGCATTGTCCGTGACGACGCCCGTCGGCTCCGCCAAGGCGGAGTCCCCGACGTCACCGGCCGACCCAAGCAGGGCGGAGTGCGTACCGGCCGGGGCCCGCATGATCATGGCGGAGTCCGCCCCGCTGCCCGTCGACCCGGGCACGGCAACATCCGTTGCGAGGCCGGCCGACACGGGCGAAGCGCAGTCCGCGACGCCATCAGCGGACCGCGACGCGGCGGTGTCCGCCCCGCTGCCCGTCGACCCGGGCGAGGCCGCCAACCTGACCCTTGCCAGCAGGGCGTCCACGCTGAGTCCGCCGCCGCCCCGCTCGATGGACTCGCCGGTCGCCCGCTGTCCGTCGGCGTACGCCGACGCGTCCTCGTTCACATCACGCATGAGAGCCCTTCACGTTGTGCCTCGTCCTCTCGCTCATTGCTGCCGGCGGTCGAAGCCGGCCGGTCACTGGTGCTGCCAGGAACGGAATGTCCGCAGGTGTTCGGGTGTGACCACGCTCTCCAGGCGCTCGTCGTCCTGGTCTCCCCCGCCGAGCGCGACGAGAAGACGACGAGCCGGTACGTTGCGCGGGGTACGCTCCGCCGTCAGCCGGACCTTGGCGCAGCCCAGCTCGTCCGCGCGGTCGGCCAGCCACTGCAACAGGCGTTCCTCGACGCCTCGGCCGAGCGCCCGGCAGCTCATCAGCCAGGCCAGTACGTCGAGTTGGTCGCCGTCGGGGCGGACGGCGAGCAGACCGATCTGGCCGTAGTCGCCGAAGCGGTCCCGGGCCGCGGCCGTCCACACCTCACCGCGCTCCCGCCACCGGGCGAGGTCGCCGCCGTCGGCCGACCTGGCGCGGAGGGTGAACTGGTTCGTACGGCGGACGAGTTGATCCGCCCGCTGGGCATCGGCCCCGGACAGGGCCCGGATGTCGACCTCCAGCTCCAACTGGGCGAGGAACTCCTCGAAACCGGCCTGTTCGCGTGCGGCGTCCCGTTCCCGCTCCTGCGCGTAGAACCCCGCCCGCAGCGCGTCCTCGGCCGTCGCCGCCGCCGGGACCAGCGGCCACAACCGGCCCAGGAACTCGGCCAGTTCGGCCGTCGGCGGGCAGGTCACCGACAGCACCTGTGGCAACGCCGACCGCACTGCACCGATCTCGACCGGGTTGTCGTCCAGGAACAGGAAGCTGTCCAGCCCGAGGTTGAGCGTGTGCGCCGCCTCGACCAGGCGGCCGGATTTGGGACCCCAGGTGGCGGAGAGCACGCTGAAGTGCTCCGCCTTCAGGAGGCTGTCGGGGCGCTCCAGAACGGCTCGGACCGTGTCCTCGTCGTTGTTGCTGACCAGCGCCAGCAGCGCGCCCGCGGCACGCCACTGCAGCAGCCTCCGCGCCAGCAGGGCCCGCGGACCGGAAAGGTCCACCGCCTCCGGGCCGATCTCCCCGGCGACCCCGCCCCACAGAGTCTGGTCGCCGTCCACCGCGATCACCTTCGGCGCGGGCCGCCGGACTGCTCGTACGGCTTCGGCCAGTCGCAGCGCCACCGCCGCCTGGAAGCGGGGGGTGAAGGGGAGGTGCGCCAGCCGCTCGGTCCGCTCGTCGAAGGGATTCTCGACGCCGTGATGGCGGGTCCAGTCTTCGGGGCGGAGCACCGCGATGCCGGGCGACTCGACCAGTTCGGCGGCGATCTCGCGCTCCCAGCGCACGAGCCGCCCCTCCTGCCGTCGGGACGGCAGGAAGCCGACGACCAGCGGCTTGCCGGTCCGTTCGGACAGGGCCCTCAGTGCTGCCGGGTACTCGGTGCGCAACTCGGCGAGCAGCGCGTCGTCCACCGGGCCGAACCGTTCCAGGTCCACCGCCCGCAACAGCACCGCGCTCACCACCGTGGTGGGGTCGGCGAAGACGCCGGAGGGGTCGCGCAGGCCGGCGAGCACTTGGTGATACGGGGCTTCCGCGACCGTCAGACCACCGTCCTGCGCCCCCTCGTTGGCCGCCGCCTCGCAGAGCGGTGGGAGGTTGCCGAGGGCGAAGGTGGCGGCGAGGGCGAGCGAGGGGCGCGCGGCGGCAGCGGGCTCGACGGCCGGGGCTTCGGCCCGGGCTTCAGCCACGACCGGGGCGGCCTCGACCGGGGCGGCTTCGACCGTGGTACGGACCGCCGCCCTCGGATCGTCGACCGCCTCCGCGAGCAGCCGCAGGAACTCCTCCCCCAGTTCGGTGGAGGTCTCCTCGTTCAGGATGTCGAGATTGTGGTCGAGGCGGATCCGGCCCGCGTCCGGGGTCATGGTGATCATCAGGTCCAGGTCGGTGTAGCCCGTCCCGGCCGGCAGCACCTCGAGGTGGGTGAGGCGGCCGGCCGAGGAGCGTACGTAGTTGAAGTACACCTCCACCAGCGGTGCGTTGGCGCGGAACAGCCCCTGCTGGGCCAGCGTCGACAGCACGTCCGAGAACATGGCGCCCTTGGCGAGAACCCGGTCGAGTCGGCCGTCGGTGCGGCGCAGCACCTCCTCGATCCGCTCGCCGGGCCGGGCCTCGGCCGGGAACGGCACCGGCACTCCGAAGAAGCCCACCGCGTCGTACGCGTCGGCGTGGATGCGGGTGTCCACGGGCACGGCGAGCACGAACCGCTCCCGCTCGCGCTTCCGCGCCAGCAGTACGGTCAGGGTGCCGAGACAGAAGGCGGCGGGCGTGATGGCGAGCCCGCTCGCGGCCGCCGAGACCCGCTCCATGAGCCCGTCGGGAATCGCCACGGTCACACTGCCGGCCCGATAGGAACGCGCCGCCGGGCGCGGCCGGGCGAGTGTCAGGTCGAGACGCGCGCTGCCGTGGAAGGCCTCGCGCCACTCGGCCGCGCCGGCTCCCGGGCCGGGGGCATCGCCCGTCTGCTGGGCCTCGATCAACAGATGGATGTCGCGGTTCGTCACGGCGTCGCCGAGCGAGGTACCGGACAGCTCGGCGTCGATCTCCCCCGCCACCAGCAGCAGCGACTGCAGATCGCTCACCGCGTGGTGCGCGCCGAACACCAGGATCTGGCCCTGCGCACCGCCGTCGAGCAGCTCGAACCGCCACAGCGACGGGTTCGCCAGATCGAACGGCGGCTCCAGCAGCTGACACAGCCCCTCGGCGGCGTCGAGTTCGCCCTCGGCGGTCGTCCAGCTCAGGACCGGCCGCGCCGGCTCCCGTTCCACCCGCAACTGCCGCCCGCCTTCAGCACCGTCGACGATCGCCGTGCGCAGGGCCGCGTGCCGTCCTGAGAGCCGGGTGAGGATGTCGGTGAGCGCCTCTCGGGTGGTCGGCGTGACGAGCCGTACGGCCAGGCCGACGCCGTGCGCCGCGTCCGGCATGCCGGGCTGGGCGCTGCGCAGCAGCCGTACGACATCGCGGGTGGCGGGCCGCAGTTCGCTCTGCGGCACCTCGACGGCGGCTCGGGGCCACTCCTCCCCCACCGTCCCGGTGTTCCGCTCGGGGAGCGCCTCGCCCAGGGACCGTGCGAGGCCGCGGATGTCGGACGCCGAGAACACGGTGGCGGCGGGGAGCTCGACGCCCAGCTCGCGGGCGAAGGCGTTGCGCAGGCGCACGAGCATGAGGGAGTCCAGGCCCAGTTCCTTCAGGGCCGAGGTCGCGAAGACGTCCACGACTCCTCCGGAAACCTCGCCGACCCTGGCCCGTACGTACGCTTCGAGCCACTCGGCGCGGTCCTGGTCCGTCGTCGCGGCGAACACCTTCTTGACGAGGCCGTCGGAGTCCGCGGCGCCCACCGGGACGGCGACGAGGTCGCCCAGGATCGGGCGGGTGCGCGCCGCGTCCGGATCGAGCGCCAGCATCTCCCAGTCCAGGGAGATGGGCGCGAGCTGGCGGCGGGAGGTGGTCAGCACCCGATCGAACAGTTCGCCACCGTCCTGCGGGGAGAACGCGACCAGCCCCGACCGGCTGGTCTCGGCGGCCCGGGTGCCGGACTCGGCGACCATGCCGACGCCCTCCCAGGCGCCCCAGTCCAGGCTCAGCGCCCGGCGGTCGGCGCGGGCGAGGTGGTGTGCCCAGGCGTCGAGGAAGGCGTTCGCCGCCGAGTACGGGCTCTGCCCGGCCGAGCCGAGAAGGCCGGCCGCCGAGGCGAAGAGGACCAGGCTTCCGGCTTCCGGGATCAGCTCCGTGAGCAGCGCGGTGCCGAGGACCTTCGGGGCGAGGACACGCAGGACGCGTTCGTCCGTCAGGTTCGCCACGGTGGCGTCGTCGAGGACGCCGGCCGCGTGGACGATTCCGGCGATGGGGCCGGCTTCACGTCGTACGGCGTCCAGGGCAGCCGTCAGACTGTCCCGGTCGGCGACGTCGGCGCGCGCCAAGTGCACGCTCACGCCGCGCTCTTGGAGGCCCTTGATCCAGTCGGCGGTGTCCGCGTCGGGCGTACCCCGGCTCATCAGGGCCAGTCGGCGGGCGCCGCGACGCACCAGCCGTTCGGCGACAACGCGGCCGAGGCCGCCCAGACCGCCGGTGATCAGGTGAACGCCGTCCGGGGCGATCCGGTCGTGACCGCCGTCGTCCGCGCGGGTGCGGACCAGACGCGGCACCAGGCGGCCCGACTCCCGCAGCGCGACCAGCCGTTCGTCGTCGGCGTGTCGCAGCTGGGTCCACAGCGCGTCGCCGCCGTCGGTGGCCGGAAGGTCGATCAGTGTGGTCGACAGCTCCGGGTACTCCTGGGCCACCGCGAGACCGAAGCCCCAGGCGAGCGCTTGCTGCGGGTGCGTCACCTGCGTGCTGTCACCGGCGGCCTGGCTGCCGCGGGCGACCACGAACAGGCGGGGAGCCCGGCCTTGGGGGCGGTCGGCGAGCGTCTGCACCAGGTGCAGGGTGGTGAGGCAGCCCAGTCGTGCCGCCTCCTCGGCCGTACGGGCATCCGCGATCGGCGGGGCGTCGAGGGCGGACAGCTGGACCACTCGCTCGGGCAGCCCGTCCGTGAACGCCTCGTCGAAGAGCCGGGCCAGGTGCCGGGGATCGGTCGGGTCGAGGACGTACCGGCCGGGGCCCTCCAGGCCGAATTCCTCGCCCCTGCGGGCGATCACGTGCGGCACCGACGAGCCCAGCCGCTCGGCGAGTTCGGCGGCCACCCCCGTCTCGTCGGCCAGGATCAGCCAACGGCCCTCCGCGGGCCGCGCGTGCGCGTCCGGGCGCGGCTGCCAGCCGGTCTCGAAGAGCGCGCCGTCCAACGGGGAGAGCGCAGCCAATTCGAACTCCTCGGCCTCCAGGACCAGTTGTTCGTTCGCGTCCCAGAGCCGCAGGTCCAAAATCGCCGTGTCGCCGTCCACGGACCGCAGTGCGCAGGTCACCCACGCGGGGGTGGTGCGCAGTCCGGTGAACCTGAGCCGGCCGACCCCGGCCGGCACGAACGCACGGCCCTCGGGCGCGTCGTCCGGCAGGGCCGCCGTGTGGAAGGCGGCGTCGAGGACCGCGGGGTGCAGCAGGTGGCCGGCGGCCGGCCTGTCGGCCAGCCGGCCGAGCGCCGCGGAGGCCGCGCGGTGTCCCGCTTCGAGGCCGCGGAAGGCGGGGCCGTAGTCGATGCCGAGGGCGGCGAGTCGGCCGTAGACACCCGAGAGGTCGACTTCTTCCGTGCACTGTTCGCGCAGCGCTGCGAACCGCGCATCGACCACGGGTTCCACGGGGCCGACGGCGACCCGTCCGACGGCGTGCCGCTGCCACCGCGTACCCCGCTCCCCCACGGCGGCCGAAGCGATCGTGAAGTCCCTGAAGCCGTCCTCGGCGGGCCGCAGGACGAGTTGTAGACGTACGGGCCGGTCCGCGTCCAACCGCAGCGGCTGGAGGAACCTGACGTCGGCCAGCCGCACTTCGCCGCCGTCGTGAAGCGTGGACGCGCCCTCCAGCGCCATACCGAGGAAGGCGGCGCCGGGCAGCCAGACCTCGCCGGTGACTCGGTGGTCCATGAGATAGGCGAAACGGCTGTCGTGCAGGTCGATGTCGCTCTGGAAGGTGTGCCGTTCGGGCTCGTCGCTGGCCTCGATGTGCGTGCCGAGGAGCGGCGACGTGCCCGACGCGGTGGCCGGGGCGGGCGCGAGCCAGTGGCGTTCGCGGGCGAAGGCGTACGTGGGCAGGTCGACCCGGCGCCCCTCGGGGAAGACCGCCGACCAGTCGGGCGTGTGTCCGGCCTCGTACAACTCCCCCAGCCTGTGCAGCAGAACGTCGCGCCCGTCCTGCTGCCGGCGCAGCGAGCCGACGCCGACCGCGTCGATCCCGGCCTCGGCGGCGACCGCCTCGATCGACGGGATGAGCGAGGGGTGCGGGCTCAATTCCACGAAGTAGCGGTAGCCGTCGTCCAGCATCCGTCGGATCGCGTCCGCGAAACGGACGGGTCGCCCGAGGTTGGCGAACCAGTACGCGCCATCCAGCCGGTCGCCTGACACCGGTTCGGCCAGCACCGCCGAGTACAGCGGGGTGTGCGTCCGCGTGCCCCGGACGCCGGAGAAACGGTCGAGGAGTTCTTCGCGGAGCGGCTCCATCAACGGAGTGTGCGAAGCGAACGCCGTCGAGAGCCGTCGGACGGGGATCGCCCGCTCCTCCAGGTACTGCCGCAGCTCGGCCAGCGCATCGGCCTCGCCGGAAACGGCCGTGGAATTCGCGCTGTTGACCGCGGCGACGAACAGCCGGTCCGGGTAAGGAGCGAGCAGCTCCTCGACCTCCGTGCGCGGCAGTTCCACGGCCAGCATTCCGCCGTGTCCGACCAGCGGTACGACCGCCTGGGCGCGCCCGGTCACCACCGTCACGGCCTCGTCCAGGGTGAGGGCGCCCACGCTGTACGCGGCGGCGATCTCGCCCAGACTGTGCCCCACCACGGCGTCCGGGGCGATGCCGAGGGCACGCCAGGCGGCGGCGAGCGCCGCATTGACCGCGAACAGCACCGGCTGCAGGTACTCGGTCCGGTCGAGCGGGGAGAACTCCTCCGGTGCCCGCAGCACATTGAGCACCGACCAGCCGACGTGTCGGCGCACCGCCTCGTCGACGCGGGCCAGCTCCTCCCGGAAGGGCTCGGAGTCGGCCAGCAACTCCAGGCCCATGCCCGGCCATTGCCCGCCGTGGCCGGCGAAGACGAAGGCCACCTTGCCGGTCTGCTCCTCGCGCGGCGGCGCCACCGGTTTCCGTCCGGTCGCCAACGCGTCCAGCACGGCGCGCAGTTCGTCGGGGTCGCCCGCCACGACCGCGGCGCGCCGCTCGAAGTGGCTGCGGTGCCGCGCGAGGGAGTGGGCGATGTCCGGCAGGGCGGCGACGTCGTCGCTCAGCTGCTCGGCCAGCCGGGCAGCCTGCCCCCGGACCGCGGTCTCACTCCGCCCGGACAGGACGAAGAGCCGCTTCCCGGGCGGGAGTTCGCCCTCGTGCTCCGCCTCGACCGGCGGCGGCGCCTCCTCGACGATCAGATGTGCGTTGGTTCCGCTGATCCCGAAGGCGCTCACGCCGGCCCGCCGTACGCGCTCCCGCGACGACGGCCAGGCGACCGGCTCCTGCAGCAGCTGGAGCCCGCTGTCCGCCCAGTCGACGTGGCGACTGGGCGTCTCGGCGTGCAGGGTGCGCGGCAGGGCCTCCCGGCGCAGCGACTGCACCACCTTCATCACCCCGAGCACACCCGAAGCGGCCTGCGCGTGCCCGATGTTGGACTTCAGCGATCCCAGATACAGCGGGAGACCGGGCGGTCGAGAGTCGCCGAAGACCTCCGAGAGGGCGTTCGCCTCGATCGGGTCGCCCAGGGTCGTGCCCGTCCCGTGTGCCTCGACGTAGTCGATGTCGGCCGGCCGAAGGCCGGACAGCTCCAGCGCCCGCCGGATCACCTGCTCCTGAGCCGGTCCGTTCGGCGCGGACAGCCCCTGGCTGCGGCCGTCCTGGTTGACGGCCGTGCCGCGCAGCACGGCCAGCACCTCGTCACCGTCACGCCGTGCGTCGCTCAGCCGCTTCAGTACGACCATGCCCGCGCCCTCGGCCCAGATGGCACCGTCGGCGCCGTCGGAGAAGGAGCGGCAGCGGCCGGTCGGGGACAACCCGCGCAGACGGCTGAACTCCACGAAGGTCTGCGGTGTGACCATCAGCGTCACGCCACCGGCGAGCGCCAGGTCGCACTCGCCCAACCGCAGCGCCTGCGCCGCCAGGTGCAGCGCCACCAGCGACGACGAGCACGCCGTGTCCACTGTCAACGCCGGGCCGCCCAGCCCCAGGACGTAGGCCAGCCGGCCGGAGGCCACGCTCAGCGCAGACCCCGTACCGACGTATCCGTCCAGTTGGTCGAGCCGGGAGCCCGACAGGTAGTCGCTGCCGAACATACCGATGTACACACCGGTGGTGCTCCCCGCCAGCTCGGCGGGCACGATCCCGGCCCTTTCCAGCGCCTCCCACGCCGTCTCCAGCAGCAGGCGCTGCTGCGGGTCCATGGCTGCCGCTTCCTTCGGAGTGATCCCGAAGAAGCCGGCGTCGAAGGACTCCAGGTCCTCCAGGAAGCCGCCCTCCCGCGCGTACGACTTGCCCAGGGCTTCCGGGTCGGGGTCGTACAGCGACTCCACGTCCCAGCGTCCCGCCGGGAACGGGCCGACCGCGTCACGGCCCTGCGCCACCAGGCGCCACAGGCCGTCGGGATCGCTCACGCCGCCGGGCAGCCGGCATGCCATGGCCACCAGGGCCACCGGCTCGTCGGACGCCGACACCGTCGTACGGGTCGACTGCGTGTCGGGAGCGGTCCGACCGGTCGTACGGCCGTCCGTCGAGAGCGCGGTGGTCAGCAGGTACGCGGCGAGCCTGGTCGAGGTGGGGTGGTCGAACAGCAGGGTGGCGGGGAGCTTGGCGCCGATGCGGGTGCCGATGCGGTTGCGGAGTTCGACCGCCGTCACCGAGTCCATGCCGAGTTCGCGCAGCGGCTGGTCGGGGCGGACGGATTCCGGCGAGGGCAGGCCGAGGGCGCGGGAGGCCTCGTCTCGGACGAGGGCCAGGACGCGTTCGGCGCGTTCGGCCTCCGGCAGCCGGGCCAGGCGCTCGGCCAGGCCGTCGCCGCTGTCCCGGCCGGTGCGGGGCGCGGGCAGCAGCGAGCGCCACAGGGCCGCGGAAGTACCTCCCGTGGTGGCCGGGTTGTCGCGCAGTCGGGGCAGGTCCAGAGCCCAGGCGACCAGGTGCGGTGCGCCCCGCCGCAAGGAGAGTGCGACGAGGTCGCGACCCTGGTCGGGGGTGAGCGCGCGGTGGCCGAGGCGGGCCATCCGCTCCAGGTCGGCGTGTTCGGCGGCGAGGCCCTCGCCCGCCCAGGCACCGAAGGAGACCGAGACTCCGGGCAATCCCAAGGAGCGTCGGTGGTGGGCCAGTTGGTCGAGGAAGACGTTGGCCGCGGCGTAGTTGCTCTGGCCCGGGTTGCCGACGACGCCTGCGGCCGAGGAGATCAGTAGGAAGAGGTCGAGCGGCGTGTCGGCAGTGAGCCGGTGCAAGTGGGCGGCGCCGTCGACCTTGGGCCGCAACACCTCTGCGAGGCGTTCGGGCGTCAGCTCGGCGACCACCCCGTCGGCCAGGATGCCGGCACAGTGCACGACGCCGCGCAGCGGCAACTCGTCGCCGATACCACCCAGTACGCCGGCCACGGCCGCTGCGTCCGCGATGTCGCACGCCACCACCTCGGCCTCGGCGCCGAGCGCGGTCAGTTCCGCGGTGACGTCCGCGGCACGCGGGTCGCCCAGCCCCTGACGTGAGGTCAGCAGCAGGCGCGGGACACCGTGTTCGGCGAGCTGCCGGGCGATGTGACGGCCCACCGCGCCCAGGCCTCCGGTGATCAGCACCGTGCCGTCGGTGGGCACCGGGGCGGGGCGGCTCACCAGATCGAGGACGACGGGGTTGCCGGACGCGACAGCCCGGCGCATCGCCTCGCGGGCAGCCGTGACGGGAAGGCATGGGGTGTGCGCGGGACGCGGCTGCCCGGCACCGACGGCCTCGCGCAGGGCCGCCCCGAGCTGTCCACGGTCCGCCGTGGCAGTGAGGGCGAGGGGCAGGGCAGCCGCGGCGGTGAACGGAACGTCGTCCCGGAGTACCGCGACCAGCAGCGCGTCGGCGACCGCCTCGGAGCCGGGCGCGCTCTCGGCGAGGGCGACGACCCGCAGACCGGGGGCGAATCCCTCGACGTCGGCACCCACCTCGGTGAGCACACCGGCGCACAGTGTCCCGCCACCAGGGACACCGGCCCAGGCGGGGTGCACAGCGAACGCGTGCACCTGGATCCTCACCTGGCCAGGTGCGACGGAGGCCTGGGCCGCCACCGCGCGAAGTGTCGGCTCCGCCGGGAGGCCGGCCAGCTCGTAGTGGTCCCCTGCCGGGATCCGCAGAGCGTCCGCGGCCTGGGCGCGCACCAGCCGCGGAACGAGCAACGCACCTTCCCGGCACGCGAGTTCGGGCTCGTCGGTGTAAGCGAGGGCGGTCGGCAGAGCGCCCGCAGGCTCGGTGCCGTCGAGGTCGAGCAGGGTGAGGCCGAGGTCCGGGTGTTCGGTGCGCGCGCTGCGGGCCAGGCCCCACAGCACCGACTGGGCCAGACCGGGCACCGTGTCCCGGTCGCCGGCCGCGACCGCGCCGCGGGTCACCCAAACGGTCCGCCCCGGCGTCCCGCCCTCCGGGAGCGCGATCAGGGCTTGCAGCTCGGCCAGTGCCGTGGCCGCCAACTCCTTGGCCGCGGTGCCTGGTTCGGCATCCAATGCCGGACGCGGCCAGAACCTGACGAGGACGTCGGTGCCCGTCTCGTGCACCTGGACCCCCGCCGCCTCAAGGCCTCGCAGGGCTGCAATGACCTCGGCGTCCGAGCGGTCGCCGACGACGGCCCACTCGGTACCCGGCGTCCCGGTGGGCGTCTCGGGCGCGGCCGTCCAGACCACCTCGTACAGGTGCCTGCCGTTCTCCGAGACGCCGTTCAGGTCCGCCGGATCCGCGGCCCGCAGCCGTACGCCCTCCAGCCGACCCGCCAGGAGACCGTCCGCGTCCCACAGCGTCACGTCCAGGGTGAGGTCCGTTCCGGAGCCGCGCGATCGCCGAACGAGCGCGGTGAGTTCGGTCGCGCCGCCGGGCGGCAGGACGCAGCGGCCCACCGAGACCGGCAGCAGCACCCTGCCGTCGGACGCGTCGAACGCGGCGCTCACGTGCAGCGCGGCGTCCAGCAGCGCCGGGTGGACCGGGTACGGGTCCGCCGCGTCGCGGGCCACGGCCGGCAACGAGAGCCGGGCCACCAGCTCGCCGTCGGCGGTCGTGACCGCCGACCGTACGCCCTGGAAGGCCGGGCCGTAGCCGAGGCCGAGCCCGGTGAGCCGCTCGTACGTCTCCTCGCTCCAGGCCGGTTCGGCGGCCTCCGGCCACAGCGGCGGCTGCCCGGCCGTCGCCGGGGTGGGCTCGGCCGCCGACGCGGTGGCGTGCAGGGTCCAGCCCGCGGCCTCGGCTCCGCGCGGACGGCTGTGCACGGTGATCTCCGGTACGGGACCGGCAGTCACCACCTCGACGGACACCTCGGCCGTGCCGGACTCGGGCAGGGTGAGTGGCGCGAGGAGCAGCAGGTCGGTGACGTCACCCTGATCGTCCGGGTGGGCCACGGCCAGCGCGGCGCGGCACAGCTCCATCAAAGTGGTGCCCGAGACCACGGTCCGTCCGAAGACGGTGTGGTCGGCCAGCCAGTCGGCGGTGGCCGCGGACCACTCGTTGCGGAAGGTCCAGCGAGTGTCGTCCGCGGACTGCAACTGGACACCGAGCAGCGGGTGTGCGGAACGGTCGAAGAGACCGGAGGCGCCGGCCGCGGACTCGGGCTCGGGCTCGGTCCAGTAGCGCTGCGGGTCCCAGGCGTACGTCGGCAGATCCGCCGGTTCGGCGTCGGCGACCAGGCGGGGCCAGTCGATCTGCCGTCCATGCATGTGGAGTTCGGCGGCGGCGCGGTCCAGGCAGGCGGGCCCGTCCTCGTCGCGACGGAGCGATCCGACGGCTACCAGGTCGTCGTGGCCGGCGTCCTCGGCAACGGTGCGGAGTGCGGTGAGCAGTGACGGGTGGGGGCCGAGTTCGACGAAGTGGCGGTATCCGTCGGCCGTCATGCGCTCCACGGCGGACGCGAAGCGGACGGGTTCGCGGAGGTTGGCGTACCAGTAGTCGGCTTCCAGCTCCTCGGTGACCGGCTGGCCGGTGACGGTCGAGTACCAGGCGACGGAGGTCGGGTACGTGATG
Source organism: Streptomyces sp. NPDC050564 (assembly GCF_044457265.1). Taxonomy (NCBI): domain Bacteria; kingdom Bacillati; phylum Actinomycetota; class Actinomycetes; order Kitasatosporales; family Streptomycetaceae; genus Streptomyces; species Streptomyces sp. NPDC050564. The sequence continues at coordinate 81,672 of NZ_JBITGS010000025.1, forward strand.
ACGCCGTCGAGTTCGTCGAGGATCGTCGCGCGGACCGGCTCGACCCGGGCACTGTGGGAGGCGTAGTCGACGTCGAGGCGGCGGGCGAACACCTGCTGCCGGTCGAGATCGGCGAGCAGGGCTTCCAGCGGCTCCACGTCACCGGCGAGCACCGTCGAGCGGCCGCTGTTCACGGCGGCGACCGAGACCCGGCCGTCGTATGCGGCGAGGCGCGCCTCGAGAGCGGTGTGCGGCAGAGCGACGACCGCCATGGTGCCGGAGCCGGACAGCTCGGTGAGGGCCAGGCTGCGCAGGGCGACCACGGCCGCCGCGTCGTTGAGGCTGAGCGCCCCGGCGACACAGGCTGCGGCGACCTCTCCCTGGCTGTGCCCGATCACGGCGTCCGGGCGTACGCCCCGGGCCCGCCACACCGCGGCCAGGGACACCATCACGGCAAAGAGGACCGGCTGGACGACTTCCACGCGGTCCAGGGAGGGGGCGCTCGCGTCGCCGCGCAGGACGGCCGTCACCGACCACGTGGTGTACGGACGCAGGGCGGCGTCGCAGCGGTCCAGTTCGTCCGCGAAGACCGGGGAGCTGTCGAGGAGATCGCGCGCCATGCCGGTCCACTGGGAGCCCTGGCCGGGGAAGACGAAAGCCAACTTGCCTGCGAGGAGTGTCTGTTGAGGGCCGACGATGAGGTCGGCGTCGGGCTGTCCCTCGGCGAGACCGTGGAGCGCGGTGAGCAGTTCGTCGCGGCCCCCGGCCTGGACGACGGCTCGCTGCTCGAAGTGCGTACGGTGGTGGGCCAGCGTCGCTGCCACGCCGGACAGTGGCAACTGCGGCTGTGCCGCGAGTGCTTCGGCGAGTCGGGCCGCCTGCCCCTGAAGGGAGGGGAGAGTGCGGGCGGAGAGCGGGAAGAGGGTCTTCGCGGGCCGCTCGGCGGTGGGCTCTTCGGTCCGCGGCCGTTCGGGCTGCGGCTCTTCGGACCGCGGCCGTTCGGCCTGCGGCTCTTGCGTCCGCGGCTCTTCGGGCCGCAGCTCCTCGGGCCGCGGCTGTTGCGAGTGCCTCGGCTCTTGCGAGCGTTTCGGCTCGCTGCTCCGCTCTTCGGCTCGCGCCGGCTCGGCGGCCAACTGCTCGCAGTGCTGCGCCTCAGCCGTCTGCTGTTCCGCGTGCCCCGGCTCGGCAGCCTGCGCTTCGGGTCGGCTCAACTCGACGGGCAGCGGTTCGGCCGGCTCAGGCTCGGCACTCTGCCCGTCGACCCGACCCGGCCCGGCAGCCTGCACTTCGGCCCGCCCCAACTCGACAGGCAACGGTTCGCCCGGCTCAGGCACAACACTCTGCCCGTCGACCCGACCCGGCCCGGCAGCCTGCTCTCCGGCTCGCCCCTGCCCGGTCTCCCCAGCGGTCGACTGTGGGGCGGGCCGCCGCTCGACGACCGGCCGTGCCAGGTCCTCCGGCGCCTCCTCCAGCACCACGTGAGCGTTCGTGCCGCTGATCCCGAACGCGCTCACCCCGGCCCGCCGCACCCGGTGGTCGCCCCTCGGCCACGCCCGCGCGCTGCTGTGCACGCGGAGGCCGTGGTCCGCCCAGTCGACGTGCTCGGTCGGGGTCTGGGCGTGCAGCGAGGCCGGGAGCAGTTCGTGGCCGAATGCCAGCACCGTCTTGATGACGCCGCCGATGCCCGCCGCGGCCTGTGTGTGCCCGATGTTCGACTTCAGGGAGCCGACGCCGAGCGGCCGGTCGGCCGGGCGTCCCGGCCCGAAGACGGCGGCCAGCGCCCGCCCCTCGATGGGGTCGCCGAGCAGCGTGCCCGTGCCGTGCGCCTCGACGTAGTCCAGGTCCTGCGGCCGGAGCCCGGCGGCGTCGAGAGCGGCACGCAACACCCGTTCCTGCGCGGGACCGTTGGGGGCGCTCAGGCCCTGGCTGCGCCCGTCCTGGTTGATCGCGGACCCCTTGACGACCGCGAGGACCCGGTCGCCGTCCCGGCGCGCGTCGGCGAGCCGCTTGAGCAGCACCAGACCGCACCCCTCGGCCCACACCACTCCGTCCGCGTCGGTCGAGAACGGGCTGCACCTCCCGGACGGCGACAGCCCGCGCAGCCGGCTGAACTCGACGTGCCCGCGCGGCGTCACGAGCAGCGTGGCGCCGCCCGCCAGCGCGAGGTCGCACTCGCCGCTCGCCAGCGCCCGCGCCGCCAGGTGCAGGGCGACGAGGGAGGAGGAGCAGGCGGTGTCGACCGTCACCGCAGGGCCCTGGAGACCGAGGGTGTAGGCGATGCGCCCGGAGGCCACGCTGGACGCCGAGCCCGTACCGACGTGCCCGTCGAGCTGCCCCAGCCCGGCCGAGGCCAGGTACCCGCTGTCGTACAGGCCGATGTAGACGCCCGTGGAGCTGCCGTTCAGCGCCCGAGGGACGATCCCGGCGCGCTCGATCGTCTCCCAGCTGGTCTGCAGCAGGAGCCGCTGCTGCGGGTCCATGGCCGCGGCCTCGCGCGGCGAGATCCCGAAGAAGGGCGCGTCGAAGCGGTCGATGTCGGAGAGGAACCCGCCGCGCAGGGTGTACGCCTTGCCGGTGGCCTCCGGGTCGGGGTCGTAGAGCCTCTGGGTGTCCCAACGGCCCGCGGGCACCTCGGTGATGGCGTCCTCGCCCGCGGCCAGCAGCCGCCACAGCGCCTCGGGGTCGTCGGCGCCGCCGGGAAAGCGGCAGGCCAGGGAGATGATCGCAATGTCGTCGTCGGCCCGCACGGGCGTGTCGGCCGGCGCCGGGTCCGCCGCCACCGCACCGGCGGTCCGCTCGCCGAAGACCGCCTCGCTGATCGCCGCGATCGTGGGGTGATCGAAGACGAGAGACGGCTCCAGCGGCCGTCCGGTCCGTTTGGAGAGATCTGCCGCCAGCGTCACCAACTGCCTTGATCCGAGGCCGAATTCGGCGATCGGCCGCTCCGGGTCGACGGCCAACGGGTCGAGCCCGGCCGCCTCGGCGACGGCCGACGCCAGCCAGTCCCGCGCCCCCTCGGGACTCGTGACGGACATCTCGGGAAACTGCTTCGGGGTCTCGTTCGCGGGCATCTCGTTCGCAGGCATCTAGACAGGTGTCCTCGTGAACTCGGGCTCAGGCGGATTCCGTACGGCCGATGCGGCGGGTACGCCTGGTGGGTGTACGGCTGTTGGGGCCGACGTACGGTGGATTCGGGCGGCGCACAGCGCATTCGGGCGACGCAGACCGAGGAAGCGGCGTACGGCTGGTACGACCCGTACGACCGTCGCACCGCCGTCGGCGCGGACGCGCGCCGACGGCAGCGGGTGACGTCATCTCGTGGCGGGGGCGCCGACGACCGAAAGGGTGCCGTCGAGGTATGCCGCCCGGGAGGCACGGCGCTGGATCTTCCCGCTGGACGTCTTGGGGATGGTGCCGGGGTGGACCAGCACCACGTCGCGCAGCGCCAGGCCGTGGGCCTCGCCGATCGCGCTGCGGATCAGGTCGATGATCTTCTCGCTCTCGCCCGCCGCCTCGGGGGCCGTCTCGGCGACGACGACAGGCTGCTCGCCGCAGACTCCGCCGTCCACGGAGAATGCCGCGGTGCAGCCGGGCCGCAGCGCCCAGTGGGTCAACTCGGCGGACAGCTCCAGGTCCTGCGGGTAGTGGTTGCGCCCGTCGATGACCATCAGGTCCTTGAGGCGGCCGGTGACGAACAGCTCGCCGTCCCGCAGGAATCCGAGATCGCCGGTCCGCAGGAAGCGGCCCTCGCGGTCCTCGAGGGTGGCCCGAAAGGTCTCGCGGGTGGCGAGGGCGTTGCGCCAGTAGCCCTTGGCGACGCTCGCTCCGCCGACCCAGATCTCCCCGACCTCGCCCTCGGGCAGCTCCTCCTGCCGCTCGGGGTCGGCGATCACCACGGTCGTACCGGGGCCGGGCCGCCCGCAACCGACCGCCGCCGCGTCCGTCGCGCCGACGTGCGGCCCGGTCTCGGCGGCCTCGATCAGGGTGGGCGCGGCCTGCACCGAGCTGCCGGTGACCATCAGGGTGGCCTCGGCGAGGCCGTAGCAGGGGTAGAGGGCCTCGCGGCGGAAGCCGGCCTCACCGAAGGTCTCCGTGAACCGCCGCAGGGTGGCGGCCCGTACCGGTTCGGCGCCGTTGAAGGCGACCTTCCACCGGCTCAGATCGAGCCCGTCGAGGAGGTCGGGCGTGGCGTGCTTCAGGCACAGCTCGTACGCGAAGTTGGGGCCGCCGCTGGTGTGCGGTCGGTAGCGGCTGAGGGCGGTCAGCCAGCGCTGGGGCTGCTGCAGGAAGTGCAGCGGCGAGAAGAGCGTGGCGGTCACGCCGAGGTAGACCGTGTTCAGGACGGGGCCGATGAGACCCATGTCGTGGTACACGGGCAGCCAGCTGACGAACAGTTCGTGGTCGTACTCGGCGATCGTGTCCGGGGTGTGGCCCATCCGCTCGGTGATGAACCGCTCGTTGTCCAGCAGGTTCCCGTGGGTCACCATCACACCGCGCGGGGCGGAGGTCGAGCCGGAGGTGTACTGGAGGAAGGCGACCGAGTCGGCGGTGAGGTCGGGTTCGTGCCAGGAGTCGGCCGCCGCGTCGGGGATGTCCTCGGTGGCGACGCAGGTGACGCCGTCCAGTTCGGGCAGGTGTTCCGCCATGGCGCCCAGGGCGGCTATCACTTCACGGCCGCCCAGGATCACCTTGGCGTCCGCGTCGGCTATCAGGCGCTTCATACGAATCAGGGCGCGATGGTTCTGCGAGCGCCCTTGTGGGGGCACGCCCGGCACGGCGACGACCCCGGCCGAAAGGCAGCCCAGGTAGCCGCAGATGAACTCGAGGCCGGGCGGGTACAGCAGCATGGCGCGAGAGCCGGCCAGACCGCGCTCCTGCAGCCAGGCGGCGACGGCTCGCGACCGGTTTGCCAGACGGCCGTACGAGATGTCCTGGATCTCTCCGTCACAGTCACCCGTGACGAGATAGCGGTAGGCGGTCCGGTCGGGCTGTTGCGAGGCATGCGCGGTCAGCAAATCGACCAGGGAACGAGCCATATGAGGAGTCTCACCTGTTCGGATCAATGGGCGAGGGGAACTGGAGTTCGAAGGCCGGGTAACGCGTACGCGCTGAAGCCGCGGACACCTGGCCCCCTTGCCAGACCGTCCATCTCGGCCAACCCGTCCGAGGAGCAGCAGCGATGCGTACGCCGGCTCCTCGCGACCCCCGTTCAGCTTGCTACCAACGAGTAGCACGATAGCAAGTCTTCTCCGCGACGCAGCGGTAACCCTGGGTATTCAACGAGGAATTGGGAAACCTGACGCCCTGTTATGGAAATGCGAGCCAGGCCTGCTGACACCCTGCCCCCCACGCAGCCTGCGGAAGTGCTCCCGGCACCCGCCGGAAAGGCCGTGACTTCGCCGTATGGCCACCTATGCCGCAGTGGTGCAACTCACTGATGCGGTCGCGGTGTCCACTTCCCTGCGCTGCCGCCGAGCGGGATCGGCGGATGAGGGGTGCGCACCGCCGGAGGTGAATTCAGCGGGCGGCCGGGATTGCCGGACGTGGCCCCTTCCTCACTTCGGAGCCGATCATGCCGCGCCGCTCACATACATCAATTTCAGGCTTGTCGGGAATAACGCAACCTTTGAGCCAACTCGCTTGTCTCAGTCGATATCAGTCACATAGCTGTCTTGGGGGACACAGTGAGACGAATCAGAAAAACATGGGTGACGCTGGTGCTCATGAGCGCTGCCCTGGGAGTGGCCGCGGTACCGGCCGACGCCGCCGCCCTCACCACCGCACAGGCCACGGCATGCCCCACCGGTTGGGGCAGCCTCGGCAAGACGGTCGCCTCGACCACGACGGCGCCGCTGACGGACATCAGGACCGGCCGCCACGCCTGCTACGACCGGATGGTCTTCGACATCCCCGGCGGCGGCGACGGCCTCGGCTACTGGGTCGGGTATGTCGACCACCTCTACCAGGACGGATCGGGTCGCCTCATACCTGTCGGCGGCGGAGCCGTCATCGAGGTGCGCGTCGCCGCGCCCGGCTACGACCCCGAGACCGGCGCACCCACCTACCCCGGGCGGGCCGGTCGCCCCCTGCCGGGCACGGACCTCACCGGGTACCGCACCTTCAGGGACACTCGGTTCGCGGGCAGCTTCGAGGGCGAGACGCAGATCGGGCTCGGAGTTCGCGCCCGACTGCCCTTCCGTGTACTGCAGTTGAACGACCGTGTCGTGGTGGATGTCGCTCACAACTGGACCGGCGCGCGCTGACAAGCCGCGGTTCGCCGGGCGCCACCACATCGGACAAGGAGGCACTGGCGCCGGGCTGCCGGTCGGACGGAAGGCTTCTTCCAGCAGTCACCATCCGGGTGTCCACCCTGGAGCGGGACACCCGGATCACCAGGGACGAGAAGGTCGACGTCGACCACCGCGGCACAGGGCGGCGTCCGGCCTGAACCCGGTCACGCCGCGGCGCGCCGCTTCGCCCGCCCCTTGTGCAGGAAGCGCAACAACCGATTCCGGGGCCAGGTGTTGATCACGTCGTCCTTGGTCAGCCAGCCGCGCTGCGCCGTCCCCACGCCGTACCGCATGGCGGCCAGGTCGAGGACGGAGTGGGCATCGCTGTCGATGGCGAACTTCACCCCGTGCCGCCTGGCCCGCAGAATGTCCTCGTCGCGCAGGTCGAGCCGATGCGGATGGGCGTTGATCTCCAGGGCCGTGCCGGTACGCGCGCAGGCGGCGAAGACCGCGTCGAGGTCGACGTCGATGGCCGGCCGCTTGCCGAGGATGCGGGTGGTGGGGTGACCGATGATGTTGACGTAAGGGTTCTCGCAGGCACGTACGATGCGCCGGGTCAGCGCCGCGCGGCCCTGGTTGAAGTGCGAGTGCACCGAGGCCACGCACAGGTCGAAGCCGGCCAGGAACTCCCCCGGCCAGTCCACTTGGCCGTCGGGATCGATGTTCAGCTCCACGCCGTGCAGCAGACTCATGCCACCGCGCCTGCCGTGCGTGTCGTATGTGCCGTCGAGTTCCTGTACGCGTTCACGCTGGGCCAGCATCCGTTCGTCGGTCATCCGCTGCATGGACAGGTTCGGTCCGTGGTCGGTGATCGCGTAGTACGCGTAGCCGCGCTCGGCAGCCGCGGCGATCATCTCCTCGAGCGGGGCGAGGCCGTCGGTGAGGTCGGTGTGCGTGTGCAGGTCGCCCCGGAGGTCCGCCTCCGCCACCAGGTCGGGCAACTCGCCGCGCAGCCCGGCCTCGATCTCTCCGCGGTCCTCGCGCAACGGTGGCGGAATCCACGGCAGGCCGAGCCGTGCGTACACCGCCTCCTCCGTCTCGGAAACGATCTTCTCCCCGCTCTCGACGTCGAACAGTCCGTACTCGGAGAGCTTGAGCCCCTGGTGCACGGCCAGTTCCCGGGTGCGGATGTTGTGCGCCTTCGATCCGGTGAAGTACTGCAGGGCGGCCCCCCAGGAGTTCGGCGGTACGACACGCAGATCGACGGCCAGGCCCTTGGTGGTACGAATGGACGTCTTGGTCTCGCCCCGCGCGATGACCTCCGTGACGTACGGCAGCTCGGTGAACGCCCGCATGACGGGCGCCGATTCGTGCGCCGCGGCCAGGATGTCGATGTCGCCGATCGTCTCGCGAACGCGGCGCAGCGACCCGGCGTACGTGCACCGCCGGCAACCGGTCACCCGGGACAGTTCGGAGACGATGTCCTCGGCCAGGTCCATGGCGACGTCGAGCAGGGCCCGGTCTCCGGAAGCTTGCAGCAGCGCGATGCCGTGGAGGATGTTCTCCTCCGTCTTGGGTCCGAAACCCTTCAGATCGCGCAGCTTCTCTTCGTGGATGGCATCGACCAGTTCGTCTATCGAGGAGATGCCCAGCTCCTCGTACAGCGTCAGCGCCTTCTTCGGACCGAGCGTGGAGATGGCCGTCAGCCGCCGGACACCGGCGGGGATTTTCGCCCGCAGTTCCTCGACCGCGGCCACGCTGCCGCTGCGGAAGTACTCGACGACCTTCTCCGCGATCGACTTTCCGACGCCGGGGATCTGCTGGAGGCCTTTGACGTCGAGCGTGGACACATCGGCGTGGTGGCCGCCGATCGCCCGGGCAGCCTTCTCGTAGACACGTGCCTTGAACGCGTCTCCTCCGGTGATCGAGATCAGGTCCGCGTATTCGTGCAGCAGCGCGGCGACCTCGTCGTTGGACCGAGCCACACCTCCAGAGTAGGCACGGTTCACCCGAGGTGGTCCTCGCACCAGTCCCTGGCCGCGTCGGCGACCTCCTCCAGTGCGCCGGGCTCCTCGAACAGGTGGGTGGCACCGGGCACCACGCGCAGCGAGTGCGGGACCCGCAACCGCCTGGCCGCCTCCTCGTTCAGCCGGAGTACCTCCTGGTCCCGGCCACCGACGATGAGCAGGACCGGGGCCTGTACGCGGGGCAGGGCATCGCCCGCCAGGTCCGGCCGGCCGCCCCGCGACACCACGGTCAGAACCCGCTCGGGCCGCTCCGCCGCGGCCACCAGAGCCGCTGCCGCTCCGGTGCTCGCGCCGAACAGGACCACGGGCAGTCCTCTGGTGTCGGACTGCCCCGCCAGCCAGTCGATCACGGCAGCCACGCGGCTTCCCAGGAGCGGAATGTCGAAGCGGTGCTCCCGCGTCCAGGCGTCCTCGCGGTCCTCGCGTTCGGTGAGCAGGTCCATCAGCACGGTGCCGAGTCCGGCAACGCGCAGGTGTTCGGCGACCATCCGGTTGCGGGGGCTGTGCCGGGAGCTGCCGCTGCCGTGCGCGAACAGCACCACCGCCCGGGCCGAGGCCGGCACCATGACATCGCCCGCGAGCGACTCGCCGCCGGCGGGCACCACGACCGACTGGGAGATCATGACCGTCGTCTTCTTCCTCGGGTCGTACGGTCCTGTGGCCGATGTTCGGGGTTCCTTCCCACCGTGTACCCCCTAGGCTGGATATCGATCGCTCATAAGCGGAGCGGACACTGCGCCGCCCGTCGTCGTATGGCCCGGCACGTCGCGGGTACCCGTCTCCGCACGAGGCACCACGGCTCAGGGCCGCCGGAGGTGGTGGGCATGGTCGGTGACACGGACGACGACATCCGGCTACGGCGCCAGGGCGGCAGCGGCCACCGGGCGCTGCCGCACACGGCCGATATGCGGATCGAAGCGTGGGGAGCGAGCCGGGAACGCTGCCTGGTCGAAGCGACGCGCGGGATGGTGGAGTGCTTCGCCGACGTGACGACGGCGCGGCCCACAGCCGTGGAGCACTTCCGGCTGGCGAAGGTCAGCGACGACGACCTGCTCACCGCGCTGCTCGACGAGGTCATCTTCCGCCTCGAGGTCCCCGGCATGGTGGCCGTCGACGTGGAGGCGGAGACGGTGGACGGCTGTCTCGACGTACGACTGGCGTTGGCCGACTTGGCGGACGTGGAGATCATCGGTGCCGTGCCCAAGGGCGTCTCCTGGCACGAACTGCGCATAGGCCCCGACCCGTACGGCTGGTCCTGCGCGGTGACCGTCGACGTGTGAGGCGTGCGGTCCGGCGACGTGTGAGGCATGGCGGCATGCGTTCGAGCGGACGCGTGCGACCGGGTTGGGCCCGTCCGACCGGGCTGGGAGGGTATGCCGCCCGGCGGGCGGGTGGGTGTCCCGCGCGGGGCGCGAGGCCAGGCCGGCGCCGAGGCCTCAGCCCTTGACCACGCCCAGCGGCACCAGCCGGGCGACCGTTCGGCACAGCCCGGCGCCCTCGCTCGCCGCCACCACCGCGCCGACGTCCTTGTAGGCCTCCGGGGTCTCCTCCGACAGGCCGCGCAACGACCGCGGGCGCACCGCGATGCCCTGCCCCTCCAAACGGGCCCGCAGCTCCTTCCCGCTGGTCGCACGCGCGGCCTGGTGCCGGCTCATGACCCTGCCCGCGCCGTGGCAGGTGGAGAAGAACGCGTCACCGCCGGGGACGCCGGCCAGGACGTACGAGGCCGTGCCCATGGTTCCGGGGATCAGCACCGGCTGGCCCACCTCACGCAGGTCGTCCGGGAGGTCGGGATGCCCGGGCGGGAAGGCGCGGGTGGCGCCCTTGCGGTGGACGCACAGCAGGCGCGGCGCTCCGGCCACCGGATGGGTCTCGATCTTGGCGAGGTTGTGGGACACGTCGTACACCAGCGAGAGGCGGGCGCCCGTGGCGCGGCGGAAGACCCGGCGGGCCGCGTCCGACAGCAACTGGCGGTTGGCGCGACCGTAGTTGGCCGCGGCGGCCATCGCTCCCAGATAGGCCTGCCCCTCCGGCGATTCGACCGGGGTGCAGGCCAGCTGCCGGTCGGGGACGGTGATGCCATAACGGGACATGGCGCGGTCCATCGACCGGACGTGATCGGTGCAGATCTGATGACCGAGGCCGCGCGAACCGCAGTGGATCATCACGCACACCTGGCCGACGGCGAACCCGAACAGGGCGGCGGCCGACTCGTCGTACACCTCGTCGACCCGCTGCACCTCGAGAAAGTGATTGGCCGAGCCCAGGCTGCCCACCTGCCCCAGCCCCCGCTCCCGCGCCCGCTCGCTCACCTGGCCCACATCCGCGTCGGCGACCGCTCCGCCGTCCTCGCACCGCGCCAGGTCGCGCTCCTCGCCGTACCCCTCCGCCACCGCGTACCGGGAGCCGCCCCGGAGGATCCGCTCCAACTGCCGGGGACCGATCGACCGCCACACCCCGCCGGGTCCGGCGCCACGCGGAATCGACCGGTCCAGACCGTCCATGACCGCGCACAACGCCGGCTCGAGCGCCCGACCGTCCAGGTCGGCGGCCAGCAGCCGTACCCCGCAGGAGATGTCGAAGCCGACCCCGCCGGGGGAGACGACACCGCCGTCGTCCACGTCGGTCGCGGCCACTCCGCCGATCGGGAAGCCGTAGCCCCAGTGGATGTCCGGCATGGCGTACGACGCGGCGACGATGCCCGGCAGCGTCGCCACATGGGCGACCTGCTCCAACGATTTCTCGGCGTCCCTGAGCAGCGCCCGGGACGCGAACACCACCCCGGGTACCCGCATCTGTCCCCGCGGGTCGATGCGGAAGCGGTGGGGACGTTCCTCGACCAGTTCCACGGCAGCCTCCTGTGCCCGGCATGCCAGCTCCGGGTACCCCACAGGACACTTCCGTATCGTCCCGGCACCCGCTTCCTCGATGCGACGGACGATGCGTCGACCGGTACCCGAGATCTCGGTGCGGGGACGGCTCCTAGAGTGGAGGCATGACCGGCGGCGCGGTGACGCTGTTCGTCTGCGGTGATGTGATGCTCGGACGCGGTGTCGATCAGATCCTGGCGCGGCCCGGTGATCCCGCCCTGCGGGAGGACTACGTCCGGGACGCCCAGTCGTACGTGCGCCTGGCGGAGTCGGTCAACGGCCCGATTCCGGTCCCGGTCGATCCGTCCTGGCCGTGGGGTGACGCGCTGCGGCTGCTGGAGGCGGCCGCCCCGGACGCCCGGATGGTGAATCTGGAGACGGCAGTGACCCGCTGTGACGCGTTCGCGCCCGGCAAGGCAGTGCACTACCGCATGCACCCGGCCAACCTGCCCGCTCTCGCGGCGATCCGGCCCGACATCTGCGTCCTGGCCAACAACCACGTCCTGGACTTCGGCCGCGCGGGCCTGGAGGAGACGCTGGACTCGCTGGCCCGCGCGGGCCTGCGGTCGGCGGGCGCGGGGCGTAATGCCGACGAGGCGTGGGCGCCCGTGGCGGTCCCCGTCCCCAGCGGCGGCCGCGTGCTGGTCCTCGCCCTCGGGATGCCGTCCAGCGGCATCCCGCCCGGCTGGGCGGCGAGCGCCGACCTGCCCGGCGTCGCCTACGTTCCCGACCTGTCGGTCGGCTCGGCCGCAGCGGTGGTCCGGCGCGTGCGGCAGGTGAAGCGGGCGGGCGACATCGCGGTCGTGTCCGTGCACTGGGGGTCCAACTGGGGCCACCGTGTTCCGCGGGAACAGATCCGCTTCGCACATGCCCTGGTGGACGGCGGCGTCGACATCGTCCACGGGCACTCCTCGCATCACCCCCGCCCCCTGGAGGTGTACCGCGACCGGCTGATCCTCCATGGCTGCGGCGACTTCGTCGACGACTACGAGGGCATCTCCGGCTACGAGGAGTTCCGCGACGACCTCCGGATCGCCTACCTCGTCACGGTGGCGGCGGACACGGGCCGCCTGACCGGCCTGCGCATGATGCCTCTGCAGGCCCGGCGCATGCGGCTGGAGCCGGCGCCCGACGAGGACCGCACCTGGCTGCGCGCCACTCTCGACCGCATCAGCGACAGTGTGCGCATCACCTTGGAGCCCGACGGCACGCTCTCGGCGGCGCCCTCCACCACAGCACAGGCCACGGGAACCAGCCCGTGAACCGGCGGCTGAGGTTCACGCCGCCCGGTGTCCCGGCCTGTCACCACCCGGGTCCGATCCGCCCCGCTCACCCACCGCCGTGCAGCGCGTCGAGCACATCGTCGTCCGTCAACTGCGCGAAGTCCTCGTACCACTCGCCGACGGCCATGAAAGAACCCGGCCGGTACAGGCAGACCACCTCGTCGGCTTCCTCCCGCATCGAGTCGGCCCCTCGCGGCGAGGCGACGGGTACGGCCAGGATCACGCGCTCGGGTGCCTCGCGACGTACGGCACGCAGCGCGGCGCGTGCCGTCGAACCGGTCGCCAGTCCGTCGTCGACGAGGATCACGGTCCGACCGCGCAGCTGCGGGGCCGGCCGGCCCTGCCGGTAGCGCTCCTCGCGGCGGTGCAGTTCCGTGCGTTCCCGTTCGACCACCTCGGCGAGGGATTCCTCGCTCAGCCCCAGCCGGTCCAGGGCCCGCTTGTCGTAGAGGGGAGGATCGTCGCCCGCGATCGCTCCGATGCCGTACTCCTCCTGGAACGGGGCCCCGATCTTGCGTACGACGAGCACGTCCAGCGGGGCTTCCAGCGCCCGCGCGACCTCCCGGGCGACCGCGACGCCGCCACGCGGCAGGGCGAGGACCACTGGATCGGGAAGGGTGCCCTTCTCCTGCAGGATGCGCAGATGCTCCCCCAGCTCCCGCCCTGCCTGCTCACGGTCACGGAACTGCATTGCCTCCGCTCCCTCGTATCACGGGGATGCCGGTCGGCACCGTTCTCCTCGTCCGTCGCGAGTACCCCACGAGGCACCGTTCACACCACGAGCCGAGGTGCCGTCCGCGTCAGTGCCGACGCGGTCCGCGCCGGTTCCGCACTGCGGCTGCGCTTCGCCTGGCGGCCCCTCGCGCACGTGCCCGGCCCGGTCCGCTCGCCACGCGAACGGGAGCGCCGGGAATCAGGGACGCATCCGGCACATCGGCGGCCACAGGGAGATGTCGCGTTCCATACCTGGGGCCGCCGTCGACACCACCGCCGCCGTTCACGGCGCGCGGGCATGCGGCAGGCATGCGCTGCTGCTTCTCCGCTCCCCTCGCCGCCCTGTCGTCCCTGCCCGCTCCTTGCGAAATCCTCCGCTCCGGTGCCCTCCTCGCTCCCGCCCTGCTGCGGGCCGCCGCCGATGCCCTGCACGACCCGGTACGCCGGAACGGCCCCCGTCACCCCGACACCCTCGCCGCCGTCCATCTGGAACTGGTCACCCTCGCGGAGGACCACGCCGTCATCACCTGGTACACCGGAGTGCCCGGCACCGGGGGCGGCCTGGGCCACATGCTCCCCGCGCTCACGGAGGGTGAGGTCCGCTACGGCACTCATCCCGCCCGACTCAACCGCAGCGCGGCGCAGGACCGGCCCACCGCGCATCACCACGTGGAACTCACGGACCTGGAGCCAGGGCAGACCTACTACTACCGGGCCCTTTCGCGGGGCGTGGCCGCGACGCCCACGCCGCTGCACCTGGTCCGCGGCAACGCCGTCGGCACCAACCTCCATGGTCTGGGCTCGAGTGGAGGTCCGTACTCCTTCACCACACCGCCGCCCCCTCCGGGGCGGCATGTGCTGTCGATCGCGCTCTGCAATGACCTGCACCTCGGCGAGACCACCGCCGGCCTGATGGCGGGCGCACCTCTGATGCGCGGGGTGTCGCAGCAGCCGGGGCGCGCGCCGTATCCGGAGGTCATGAGCCGGGCCCTGGTCGAGGAGGCCCGTCGACGCGGAGCCGACCTGCTGCTGGCCGCGGGCGACATCTCGGCCGGTGGTTCGCCGCGGGACCTGGCCGAGGCCAAGCGGATCCTGAACGGTTTCGGCGCCCATGGCCGGGACTATTTCGTGGTCCGCGGAAACCACGACCGGCCCCGGCACAACAGCCACGGTCGCCGCGCGGACGGTTGCGCAGACGCCTTCCGCGAAGAGTTCCTCGGTGGCGAAGGTCCCGCGTACTTCGCCCGCGATCTCGGCGGGCTGCGCGTCATCGGGCTGGACACCTACCGGAAGGACGGCAACGGCGGCGACTCCGGCGGACTCGGCGCTGAGCAACTCTCGTGGTTCCGAGCCCGGTTGAAGGAACACAAGGGCCAGCCCACGCTGGTGTTCGGCCACCATCCGCTGACCGTGCGCGACTCCGTCTTCCCCGTGACCGGCGGACAGCGCCTCGACCGCCGCGAGGCTCGCTCGATCCTCGACTCCTATGCCGGGGCTCCCGGCCTCTTCCTCCACCACGCGGGCCACACCCACCGCAACAAACGCACGGTCTTGGCACAGGCCCCGCACGTCACGATGCAGGAGGTCGGCGCCGCAAAGGAGTACCCCGGCGGCTTCTGCCTGCTCCGGATCCACTCCGGTGGATTCGCCCTGAACCACTTCAAGTCCAGCAGCGTCCCGGCCCGCGAATGGGCCGAGCGTACCCGCGGGGTGGCGGCGGGGCTGTGGCCGCACCACGCCCTCGGCCGCTCGGTCGGCGACCGCAACAGCGTGAGCGCGCACGATCTGTCCGGCATCGTCCGCCCGGCCGAGAGGGGCCTCACGTGTTCTCCGGCCGTTGGGCCCTGACCGGGTGTGGGACGCCACCGGGGTGGCGCCGCACACCCGGTCGGGGCCTGTCATACCGATGAGTGGTACGGGAGGGCGAGGGGCGGCCCGCCGGTGAGCACGCGGCCGGGCCGCCGTTCCCGCTCACCCGCTCGGGCGATGTCCTCTCAGCCGAAGACCTTGACGGCCTGGTAGTACGTCCACGCCGTGCTGTCGCAGGCGGACTTCGTCCCGCCGCTGTAGTTGGCGCAGATGCGCTCGAGGTCCGCGTAGAAGGCGCTGTCGAGGCGGGACTTGTTGGCGTCGAAGGAGCCCGCGGCCTTGTAGTTGCGGTAGCCGAAGTCGTGGCGGGCACAAGACATGGCGAAGGGGAAGCCGAACGGGTTGTCCGGTGAGGAGGAGCAGTAGTCGGTGGACCAGTCGAACGCGTATGTGGACCAGGCAGCCTGGTTCGCGCGGGCGGCGGCCCAGACGTTGTAGCTCGACGCGCCGGTCTGGGTCCAGCTCGAGAGGACCTGGGGCTTGTCGGCGGGAACGGCGTCGGCGTTCGTGGCGGTGGCGGCGACGGTGATGAGTGCCAGGGTCGAGGCGGCAAGAGCGGTGGCGAGTCTGCGGTGCATCCCACACCTCCATGAGGCTGCGATCCGTCCGTCGGACCGCAGGTTCATGACAAGATGATCGGCACCTCGACAACCCCTTTACACCACTTGCGCCCTAATGGCCCATTAACTCTTGGATATGCAAGGACATCTGAGACGTCTGCGGAGCCGCACCAGCCCGGCAAACCGGTCGGCGCCGACCGTGGGTCGGCGCCGTTCACGGGTATAGCTGTGGTGCCAAAAGCAGCAAGCCGACGCCATGGACAGAGGCCCGCTCGGCGCCAAGGGACTGGAGCAACCAATGGTGGAGATGAGACTCGAGATCGCGCTGGTACCGGTCACCGACGTCGACCGGGCCAAGGACTTCTACTCAGAACTTGGGTGGCGGCTCGACGCCGACTTCGCCACTGGTGAGGACTTCAGGGTCGTGCAGTTCACCCCGCCCGGCTCGCCCGCCTCGATCATCTTCGGCACCGGGGTCACGTCGGCCGCACCAGGCTCTGTCGAGGGTTTGTACCTCATCGTCTCCGACATCGAGGCGGCCCGGGCCGAGCTCGTCGACCGCGGCGTCGAGGTGAGCGAGGTGTTCCACGACGCGGGCGGAGTGTTCCACCGCGCGGGGACCCAGGGACGGGTGCCCGGCCCGGATCCGGAACGCCGCAGCTACGCCTCGTTCGCCTCGTTCAGCGACCCTGACGGCAACGGCTGGGTGCTCCAAGAGATCACGACGCGGCTGCCGGGCCGCTGAGCCGGGTGAGAGCCGGGCGCCGCCCTGTCGCCTTGGGCACCATGGAATGCCATGACGGATCAGGGTAGTTGGCAGAACGCACCATGTGGCAAATGGGTGTCTGCCCGCACCCCACGCCAGGCGGACGCCCATCCCCACGACCGGACCCCCGAAGTCCGCCCGGATCGTGACCCGAGCGCACAGCCCCGCACGGCTTCCGGCCCGTGGATGCCCCCCCCCGGCCGCCCTACGACGGAACGGGCGGCCCACCCGATCACTGACGGTGACCTCACCGCCGAGGACACCGACACGCACCGCCGAGCGACAAGGCTCCGCGGCTCATAGGCTGGCCTCAGGTCGCAGCGCCGCGCGATCCGCCGACGCTCCCCTCACTGCACGTCGCCGTCCCCCGCGGCACGCGCTTTCACCATATTCCGCATACCGCCGTCTCGGCAGACGGGCGAATGGGGAGGATCTCATGACCGCAGCCGTGGACCCGGACCGCTCGGAATGGGATGTCATCGTGCTCGGCGGCGCTGCCGCGGGTGAGAACGCCGCCCAGTACGCGAGCCAGTTCTCCGACCTGTCCTCGGTGCTCGTGGAGAACCATCTGCTCGGCGGCGAGTGCTCGTACTGGGCATGCATGCCGAGCAAGGCCTTGCTCCGGCCGGTGGAGGTGGTGGACGCGGCCGCCCATCTGTCAGGAGTGTCGACACGGTTGGACCCAGCCGAGGTACTCGCCCGGCGCGACCGTGTGATCAACGGGCTGGACGACACCTCCCAGGTGACATGGGCTCTGAACAACGCGATCGACGTGGTGCGCGGCTATGGGCGACTGACCGGGGAACGCACGGTCGCGGTGAGCCGACCGAACGGTTCGACCAGGACGCTGACGGCCAGGCATGCCGTGGTCATCGACACCGGTTCCTGTCCGGCCGTACCCGATGTTCCGGGATTGCGTGACGCGCTGGCGTGGACCTCACGCGATGTGACCACGATGAGTGAAGTGCCACGCCGGGTCGTCGTCCTCGGCGGCGGGGTAGTGGCCTGTGAGGCCGCCACCTGGCTGCGTGGCCTGGGAGCCGAGGTGACGATCGTCCATCGTGGCGAGCGGCTGCTGGCCCGGTACGAATCGTTCGCGGGGGCGCTCGTCGGTGCGGAGCTGAAAGACGCAGGTGTGCGGCTGCAGACCGGGCGCAGCCTGTCCCACGTGCAGCGGTCCGACGCCCGTGACACGGGCCAGGGCCGCGTACACGGCGGTGAGGTGCGAGTGACCCTCGACGACGGCACGGTCATCGAGGCCGACGAGGTCGTCGTGGCCACCGGGCGTACCCCGAACACCGACGACATCGGCTTGGAAACCGTCGGCCTGTCCCCCGGCGGGTATCTCGACGTCGATGACCACCAGTGTGTGCGGGAGGCGGCAGGCACCTGGCTGTACGCCATCGGCGATGTGTGCGGCCGCGCGCTCCTCACCCACATGGGCAAGTACCAGGCGCGTATCGCCGGAGACGTCATCGCGGCACGAGCCGACGGCTCGGCCGACCTGCCGTCCGCCGCGGCGGGACACGTCGGGTTGCCCCAAGTCGTCTTCACCGCCCCCGAGGTCGGCAGCGCGGGCGCGACCGAGCAGCAGGCGCGGGAGGCGGGGATCGATGTCGAGGTCGTCGAGTACGACCTCGGCGCGCTCGCCGGAACGTACGTCATGCGCGCCGACTACCGCGGCCGGGCCAAACTCGTGATCGACCGTGCCAACGATGTGGTGGTGGGGGCGACGTTCGTCGGTGCCGGCATCGCCGAACTCGTGCACTCGGCGACCACGGCGATCGTGGGACGCGTCCCCCTGTCGACCCTGTGGCACGTCGTGCCCAGCTATCCCACGGCCAGCGAGATCTGGCTCCGCCTCCTGGAGTCGCTGCGCTCACAGCGCCATACGTCGCCCGGTGGGTGACACGCCGGTCGTCCGAGAGACGCACTCATGAGTGGGACGAGTGCCTGCCCAAGTGACGGAAACGGCAGTTGAGACAACGGTCGGATCACTACTATTCGATCAGTTTCGACTCCTGCCCTGTTTTCGGGCGGACAACTCTTCTCTACGAGGACATATGTTCATACGTTCTGCAGCCGTCGTCCTGTCGGGCGCACTGGCCCTGTCCGCCCTTGCCGTCACGACCGCCGACGCCGACGCCGGCCAGGGGGACACCGAGGTCACCCAGGTCCTCGTCAACAACGGCAAGTCGGTCGTGGTCGGCGCCACCGCGACGAAGACGGTCACGCTCAGCATCACCGCCAGTGACAACTCGGGAATCAAAGACGCCTACGGATGGCTCTACCACGGCCCGTTCGACAATCCCGACGGCTTCGCGGGACCCGGTTCCGACACTCCGCTGACCTGCACCCCTGTTCCCGGAAGCGTCACCGCCTCCACCTGCACCGCCGACATCAAGATCGACCCCAATGCGACTCTGATCAACTCCAACGCCGGTACCTGGCACGTCTGGACCTCCGTCGACGCCAACGACTTCGACTTCGTCCAGAAGGACAGCGCGGGCACCTTCCTGATGAAGCGTGCCGCCAAGCTCACCGCCAACGCCTCCCCCGAGCCGGTGGCCGCGGGCAAGGTCATCACCATCAAGGGTGCTCTGAGCCGCGCCAACTGGAACAACGGCACCTACGGCGGCTATGCGGGCCAGTCGGTCAAGTTGCAGTTCCGCAAGGCCGGCAGCACTGCCTACACCACCGTGAAGACGGTGACCAGCGATGCCGGCGGCGCTGTCACGGCCACCGCGACCGCCTCCGTGGACGGCTACTGGCGGTGGAGCTTCGCCGGGACCAGCACGACGGGAGCGGCCAACGCCACGGGTGACTACGTCGACGTCACCGCGGGCTGACCTGACGGGCGCCGATCCGATGCGCCACTACGGTGACCGGAGCCCGCTCCGTCGACGGAGCGGGCTCCGGTCACCGGGGAAAGCCTGTCTGCTTCCGGGGCGCCGAGAACAGCTACGTCAGAAGCGTCGCCTGGTACGGAGCAGGAACAGCAGGCCCAGGATCATGAGAACCGTTCCGGCCGCGGCCGGCCAAAGGTTCGTGCCGGTCTCGGCCAGCCCGCCCGTGACCGCCTGAGGCTCCGTCTGCGACCCGGCTGACGGAGCGTCCCCGCCCGCGGCCGGCGTCTGAGTGCCGTCGTCCGCCTCGCTGCTGGGTTCATCGTCCGCGCCGGTCTGCGGCTGAGCGGCCGCATCGGTCCCGGCGGCCGAGGAGGACGCGTAGGTCTTGGGTGTGGCAGAGGCCTTGGGAGAGACGGAGGCCTTGGGGCTGACAGAGGCCTTGGGAGTCGCATCCGCGTGGTCGCCGCCGCCTACACCGTCGCCACCTGCCGAAGGTGCCGTGCCCGGCGACGTGGCGGGGGGCTGAGCCGACTGTTCGCCGCCGGAGTCACCGGGATCGTCACCGGCGCTGCCGCCCGACGAGGCGTCAGGAGACGGTGACGGCGTCTCCTGCGGCTGCTCACCGGCACCGGCCCCGCAGTCACGACCGGAGTTGATGCAGTCGACGACCTGGTTCATCAGGTTCCCGGTCATGACGCTGATGAAGTCGTCGTGGTCGGTGATCGGCTTGTGCAGCTGCTCCGGGAAGCCGTCCACCGCGTACGCGTTCTTCACCTGGTCGTTCTGGATCGTCGGCTGCGGCACGCTGTACACGAGGCGCATCCTCAGCTGAGGAATCGCCTTGAAGCCGCCCGCGCAGTTGCCCCCGGCGTCGGCGAACGCGACGTGCGTGCGGTGGTTGGCGCTGTCGATGTTCTGGCCGTCCCAGCAGCTCTGGAAAGCGAAGGTCCGCACCACATCGCTGCCCTGCGGGCAGATCGGGTACTTGTCCGTCAGCTGCACCTTGTTCTCGAATCCGGTGCAGCTCCAGTGCGCGTTGGCGTTGCCCGGGCCG
Source organism: Streptomyces sp. NPDC050564 (assembly GCF_044457265.1). Taxonomy (NCBI): domain Bacteria; kingdom Bacillati; phylum Actinomycetota; class Actinomycetes; order Kitasatosporales; family Streptomycetaceae; genus Streptomyces; species Streptomyces sp. NPDC050564. Next base: position 101,873 of record NZ_JBITGS010000025.1, read on the forward strand.
TTGGTGAAGGCCTTCGCGTCACCGGTGATGATGCGCAGGAACTGCGGCATCGCGACGACCTTGCCGGTCGGGCTGCCGACGTACTCGATCTGCGCCTGCTTCGCCACGAGGATCTTGCCGACGTTCCCTTCCTTGCCACCACCGTCGGAGTTCTGGTCGAAGTCCTGCGTACCGTCCTGGACGCGCACCACCGGCCAGTAGTAGGACGAGAGGTCGTTCTTGTTCTGGCAGCTGGTCCCGCCCTGGAGGAACGTGTCGTTGCTGGAGAACGCGTTGACCTTCTGGTTGCCGACGTAGTCGTGCAGGTGGTGCGCGCCGTTGGCCACGCCGGGAGCCACGATCACGTTGTCGGTGTTGTGGTTCCCGTTCTCGTTCGCACCGCACAGCGTGGTGAACGTACCGGTCGAGGCGTCGCCGTTCGGGCGTGGTTCGACCGGGACGTTCGGCGCGACCTTCGTGATGTCGACGAAATCCGCGGCGGCGGGACCACCAGTGGCCTGATTGCCGTTGTTCTGCTGGCCGCCGCTCTGCTGCCCGTTGTCGCTCTCGCCACCGGAGGGGGTCTGCGCCGGGTCGGCCGGCATCGCCATACAGGTCGCTAGGCCGTCGATCGAGTCCGGGGCGCTGTCGCCCACCTGCTGGTAGGCGGCCTTGATCCGGCCGATGACCTCGGTTCGCTTGTCCTTGAGCGGCCCGAGGATGTCGTTCTGGACGTAGTTCCCGTCATTCGCCTGCGTCTGCCGCGTCGCGGCCAGCCGGGCGTACGCCTCGGTTATCTGCTTGTCGAGCGTCGCCAGCTCCGTGTCCACCTGCGACTTCGCCGCGGCGGGCACGTCGGTCAGTTTCTGGCCGACGTCCGGGCAGTCGATCGTGACCGTTCCCGACGCCGGAAGCTGACCGCTTCCGCTCTGGTTCGGCTGCTGGACCGAATCACTGCCCGAGCCGCTCTCGGTCGCGGAAGCGTAGACGTTGACCGCCACCAATCCTCCGCCGCCCAACATCAGCGCGACCGCTGCAAAGGTCGCGCGCCGTGCGCCCGTCGGGCGTCTGCGCGTGCTGCGTCTCAAGGAAGTACTCCTGCGCCTCGTGGTCAACTGGCATGGAAATCCCCCGCCCCCATACGGAAACCGGCCCGGCAGCGTTCAAACGCCTCGCACATTCACAGCAACCCGATAAAGACCGCGAGGTCGCGAGGCATCACTGGCGAGGACTGGGACGCCGGGATCGAACCCAAGCGGAGGTAACTCGCGTGCCCCTACTGCGGATCGGTCGCTGAAGCACACGCGACGGTCGTCATCTCCTTCGCCGCGTCCCGTGCTCGGCACGGGCCCGCCGCCCGCGACCGGTGCGCAGCTGCGCGGCGATGCGCCGACTGCGCTGCCGGGCGTATTCGAGGAACCGCAGTGGACACAAGCCTGGAAGCGTAAAGTCGCGGGCGTCGCATTGTGTCACTCCAGGGGGTAGTGAAATGCACAATCGCCGCATCGGCAGCGCCACGATCAGTGCCATCGGGCTCGGTGGGATGCCGCTGTCCATCGAGGGGCGGCCGGATGAGGAGCGCGCGGTCGCGACCATCCATGCCGCGATCGACGCCGGGATCTCGTTCATCGACACGGCCATGTCGTACTGCCTGAACTCCTCCGAGACCGGCCACAACGAGTCGCTGATCGCCCGCGCGCTCGCGGCATACGGCGGCGACACCTCCGACGTGCTGGTCGGCACGAAGGGCGGGGCGGCACGCGGAGCCGACGGAGCATGGTCCTTCCACGGGGATCCCGCGACCCTGCAAGAGGCATGCGAGGGATCGCTCAAGCGGTTGGGCGTGGACTCCCTCGGGCTCTACCAGCTGCATGTGCCGGACCCGAACGTGCCGTACGCCGACTCGGTGGGCGCGCTGCGCGACCTGTACGACGCGGGCAAGATCCGTGCCGTGGGCATCTCGAATGTGAACTCCGACCAGTTGCGCGAGGCCCATGGGATCCTCGGCGAGCGACTGGTGTCCGTACAGAACAACTTCTCGCCGGCCGTCCGCGACAGTGAACCGCAGTTGCGGCTGTGCATCGAGCTGGGGATCGCCTTCCTGCCGTACAGCCCGCTGGGCGGTATCTCCCGTGCGGGCGGCCTGGGTTCGTCGCACGCCGCGTTCGCCCGGATCGCCGAAGAGCGCGGGGTGAGCCCGCAACAGGTGTGTCTGGCCTGGGAGTTGGCCAAGTCCCCGGTCGTCGTTCCGATCCCGGGGTCGTCCCGGCCGACGACCGTCCGTGACTCGGCCGCAGCGGCCGATCTGAAACTCACCGAAGCGGAGTTCGCCGAACTCGACGCGGCCTGACTTGATCTTTTCTGGGCGGGCTGAGCCCGCCTGCAACGATCACCGCTGCGGGTCTCACCTGGGTCGTATCCGGTCAGTTTCAAAGAAGCCGCCGCCGTGGCGGATCCCTAGCATGAGATGGCACCCATCGAGCTCGCCAGAGAGGAAACCTGCCATGAAGGGCACGCAGACATCCGCCAAGAGCGCCAGCGCGACCGACGAGAAGTACGACGGGTTCACCGACGAGGAACGCGGCGCGATGAAGGAGCGTGCCCAGGAGCTGAAGGCCGCCGCGCGTCGCGGCCCGCGCGCGGCCAAGGCGGACGCTGAGAGCGAAGTGCTCGCGAAGATCGCCGAGATGCCGGAAGCGGACCGTGTCCTCGCCGAGCGGATCCATGACATCGTCAAGGCTGGCGCACCGGACCTCTCGCCGAAGCTCTGGTACGGGATGCCCGCGTATGCCAGGAACGGCAAGGTCGTCTGCTTCTTCCAGAGCGCGCAGAAGTTCAAGGCGAGGTACGCCACGCTCGGCTTCAGCGACCAGGCGAACCTCGATGAGGGAGCCATGTGGGCGACCTCCTTCGCTCTGACGGAGTTGACCGCCGCCGACGAGGCACGGATCGGCGCCCTCATCAAGAAGGCGGTGAACTGAGGCCGGTCCTCACCACGGAAGCAGGTCGAGCCGGGTGCACGAGTCCGGCGATGTGGGCGAAGAGCGTGTCGAGGATTTCGGTCCAGGCGGACTCGTCACCGAGCACGAGGTAGTTGAGGGTCAAGCCGTCGGTCATGGCCGCCAGATAGCGGGCCAGCACCGAGACGGGCACGCGGAGTTGGAGTGTCATGCTTCGGGTCAACTGGTCGATCAGCGCGGCGTACGCGTCGCTGTACAGCTCGTACTGCCGTCGGGCCAGATGCTCGAACCCCGGCTGGCGCAGGGCGTATTGCGTCAGTTCGTAGGTGAGCATGTGCTCGTCGGGATGGGCGCGGACGTGGTCCCAGTACGCCTGGAAGCCGGCCCGGACCGTCTCCTCGAGCGTGACCCTGGGTCGTAGTGCGTCCTTCACCACTGTCACGGAGTGGTCGGTGAGGGTCGTGATGACGGACTCGATCAGGGCCTGCTTGGAGTCGAAGCAGTAGTGGAAGACGCTCAGGGACACGCTCGCCTCGGCGGCGATGGACCGGGTCGTCGTCTTGGCGACGCCGTCCCGGGCCATCGCCCTGATCGCCGCTTCCGTCAGCTGCCGGCGCCTCTCGGCCAACGGCATCCGTGCCATCCGCGTGTCCTTCGTGCTCGTGCCGCAGCTCAGCTGCTGTGGACGCCCACTTCGTAGAGCGAGTATCCCCAGTCGGTGCCGCGTTCCAGTCCGTGGATACGGACGTAGCGGGCCGGTGTGCCGGTGAACCGGGCCGTGTCCAGGCCGCCGTCGCCGGATGTCGTGGACCAGGCGGTCTGCCAGTTCGCTCCGTCGGCGGAGAGTTCGATGCGGTACGACTTCCCGTACGCACGCTCCCAGTCGAGCGTGACGCGCCCGACCAGGTGTGTGGAGCCGAGGTCGATGCGCAGCCACTGGTCGTTGCTCCAGCCGCCGGCCCAGCGGGTGTCCCGTGTGCCGTCCACGGCCCGGTTGGGTGCGTAGCTCGTGAACGGGTTCCACTCCGCCGAACTGGCCGTGGCCGTCGCGCCCTTGGCGAGGTTGACTCCGGCCTGGTGCTTCTCGGCCGCGCCCCACGTGTCGAGGTAGGACTCGGCGCCCCGGAAGAGGTCGTTCACCACGTCCTGTCCGCCGACGAGCCGGATGTCCTCGATCCAGTCCGGTACGAGGCCGTAGTGCGCGGCTCCGTCGGTGTTCAGGTCCCAGGTGCGCTCGCCGGTGGTCTGCCTGTCGATGACGGAGCCGCCGTCGACGCTGCGGAAGGGGTACGTGACCTTGTTGGCGGCGTCCGCGCCCCGGGGTCCCGGCCAGCCGCCCACACCGTTCATGTCGGTGCCGTAGCCGTAGCCCACGTCGTACTTGTCCCGCAGCGCCTTCGTGCGGTTCGCCTCGGCCACGAATCCCTCGGAGCCATGCATGTACTGGGCGACGAAGCCGCCGAGGCCGTAGACCCGCTCGGTCCAGTTCAGGTCCATCCAGCTGTGGGAGGAGATCACGCCGGGATACGACTCGGCCTCGAAGATGTCGAGCGCGCGGCCGACTGCCTTGACGCTCATATGGTCGATCTCCAGCATCATCTTGCGTTTCATCATGCCGCGCACGGCGTACTCTCCGAGGTCGGTGAGACCGCGGGTGTTGCACTGGGCGCCGCTGTCGTACGAGGGGACCTTCACGCCCGCCGGGAGTTCTCCCTCGGCCTCGGACGCCGAGGCTCCGTTGATGGGGTTGTCGTGCTGCGGGCCCGTGCACTTCTCCGTCTTCCAGAACGTGCCGGTCGACAGGAACTGCCCGACGTTGATGGCCGTTCCGAGCGCACCCTCGTCGAAGCGGACCCCGCACAGGGCGTTGTCGAACTTGTGGCACAGGAACATGCTGCGCACGCCGAGCCCGTACAACTCGTCCAGCCCTGCGTCGATGTCGGCCTTGCTGCACTGCGCAATGTCCAGGACCTGCTTGCAGCCGAACGGCTCGGAGGTCTCGACGCCCAGGATGACCGCCAGCTTGCCCTGCTTGATGACCTCGCGGGCCTGCGCGCTGTCGGTGACGATCCGGAACCATCCCTTGCCTGTACCGCCGTACATCTTGTCGACGTACGCCTGCAGGTCGTACGTCAGCTTCGCCTGCAGTCGGATCGACGTCATCTCGTCGCAGCTGCGGTCCTTGAAGAAGTACACCGAGCAGATCACACCGTTGGTGACGAGGTCGTTGACGAGCACCCGCTGGCCGCCGCGCCAGGCCCGTTCCACCCAGGCGTAGTAGTTCTGCTGATGGGTCAGCGAGTCGTGCGCGGGCCAGTCCTTGAACGTGGGCCAGCCGACCGGGTCGTGTCGGCCGTCACCGCCCTTGGTGATGAAGTCGAAGACCGCGAGCGAACCGTCGGGGTAATGCTCGGGACAGTCCTTGAGCGCGTCGGCGATCCCGGCCTCGGAGAACGTCTTGCCGCAGATGAGTCGCCCGCCGAAGGCCTCGTTGGCGAAGAGGTGGTCGTGGGCGTCGACGAAGCCGCCCACCTCTCCTTCGGCGTTGGTGCCCGTGAACGGCTCACCGGTGACATTGATCTGGGAGTCCGGGGTGGGGCGTGCGGTCGGAGTCCACCAGTCGTTGCCGGCCGCCGAACTCGGCGTGGGCCCCAGGGCCATGGCCAGCACGAGGAGGAGCAGCGACACAAGAGTGACGTCTTTGCGTCTGCGGTACGAACATCGATCCATCGTCACTACCCACATCCCTCGGTCGGCGGGGATGACACGGTCAACGAGCAGGCCGGCGGGGCTCCGAAGACAGCCCGTGTCGGATTGTCATGACCGGTGCAAGTTATGCGACGAGGATCACGGCTGACACATTCCGAGTCAAGAGTCCGGGACGCTTGACCTGATGACCCCGTGACGCCGTCCCCTCGGCCGGAGCGCCTCCCCGCGTCGGGAAACCTGGAGCCCTGGGCCGTCACAGCAGCCGTCCCTTCGCATCAACGGATCACCATCGACGACGGTCAGGTCGGCGGGCCGGCCCTCCTCGACGGCGCCGAGGTCGCGGTCGACGCCGAAGAGGCGGGCGGGCATGACGGGCACCGTGCGCAGGGCCTGTGGATCGAGCGGTGCATCAGCCGCTTGGAGCAGTGGCGCGGGCATCGCCACCGATACGACAGGACCGCGACCAGCTACCTGACCGGACTCCACATCGCAGGCACCTTCCTGTGGTCGCCGGACCACCAGTGGGCCGGATAACACCCTCAGGCCCGGCCGGCGGTGCCCGGAGACCGGGGCTGCTGCCGGCGCGGGACGGCCTCCGGCTCCCGGACCAGGTACTCCGCGTTATCCGAACTGGCCGGGCTGGTAGTCGCCGCCGGGCTGCTGGATGATGACGTTCCCGCGGTTGAAGGCGTTGATGAGGGCGATCTGGGACACCAGGGCGGCGAGTTGCTCCTCGTCGTAGTGCTTGGCGGCGTTCGCCCAGGCCTCGTCAGTGACCCCACCGGCTGCGTCGGCGATACGGGTGCCCTGCTCCGTCAGTTCCAGGGCCGCGCGCTCGGCCTCGGTGAAGACCGTGGCCTCCCGCCACGCCGCGACCAGGTTGAGGCGCACCGAGGTCTCACCGGCGGCGGCGGCGTCCTTGGTGTGCATGTCGAGGCAGCCACCGCACCCGTTGATCTGACTCGCGCGGATCTTCACCAGCTCCTGCGTCGCGGCAGGCAACGACGAGTCCGCGAGCACCTTGTTCGCCGCGATGATGTGCTTCCACACCTTGCCTGCGATCGGGCTGCCGAACATGTTCAAACGGGCACTCATGGCGAACTCCTCCGTCGTTGTCGATGCCTGCACCGATATGACGGAGCGGCTCGGCACGACGTAACTCGAACGAATGTGACCTGCGTCTCCCCTGCCCGCGCTGCGGGAGCGACCACCGACGACGAGGTTCGAAGGCGCTGTCGGAACGCCGCGCCGCACACCTTCGGTCCGCCCGGTGATCCGCACGAAACGGCCCAGTCGCCGGGAAGGTACGCCGCCGCATTCCCCGTAGACCGTCCTCAGCGCTGCTCACCCCCAATCGAGCCGGACAAGGCACACCGGAGGGGGCGGGCCTGAGCCGTCGGCGCGCGCCTCGGTGATCGGAGCCGGACGTTTACGCGGCTGTGACCCGGAACTATGGCGTCCACCACAGTCGGGTTCCCCGGACCCTGATGAGCTGGCCCGATGCGCAAAGCCGCCCCCCTCTTACTGGTCCTTGCCTCAGCACTCACCCTCACGGCGTGCGGGCACCAGGCCGACCCGCCCCCGTCCGACGCGCGGCCCACCTCTTCGGACGACCCGAGGTTCCTGCCGCTGGCCGCGTACGACATGCCCGAAAGCGACGGCCGAACAGTCGGCAGGGCTCGATGGACGCTCGCCAAGGAGTGCATGGCCCGCCTCGGGTTCGACAGCCTGAAGGACCTCGCCACCGACCCCGTACCCGCCTGGCCCCAACGCCCCGCCGGCACGGGCGTGTTGTTGGCCGTCCTGTACGCCTCGGACGGCTTCCGCTACGGCATCCAGGACCCGGAGCAGGCCGCGCGGTACGGCTATCACGCGGCGCAGGCCGAGTATCGGCGCCGCCACCCGGAGAAGAAGTGGTCCCTGCCCCAATACCTCGCGCTCACAGGCGAGTTCGTCGGGGACGATCCGAAGACTGTCCACGGCCACCGCGTCCCGGAACGCGGCTGTCTCGGCGAGGCAGACCGCACGATCTACGGGACGAACCCTCAGGACCGGAAGGATCCGGTCCTGGACCTGGAGACCAGGAGCCTCCGACAGGGCATGCGGGAACGCGCCTGGAACAAGGCGGACACGGCGTGGTCGGCCTGCATGCGGAAGGCGGGCTACCACTACGCCACACCCAATGACGCCGCGACAGGAAGCGACCGCGAGCGCCAGGAGCTCGAAGAACGGCTGAATGGACGGCAGCACGACCCCACCGAACCGTCCGCCCTGGAGAAGAGGACCGCGACCGCCGACGCCCGCTGCAAGCAGCAGACCGGCTACGTCCGCACGGTGCACGCCGTCGACCTGCGCATCCAGAACCAGCTCATCGCCAAGAACCGAACGAAGCTCGGAGAACAGCGCCGCTGGAACCGCGAAGCGGCCCGTAAAGCCCACGACATCCTCGAGGACCGGTCATGAAGACCGGCCTGCCGTCACCCGCGCTCGTCGGCTCCTGGACCTGACCATGTGCGCAGCGGAGCGCGACGGCTCGTCGGGCGGTACGGCGAGGTCGACCCGGACGCCACTCGGCGGCCCACTGACCTTTGAGAGGGCTCGCCACCCCTGATCCACTGAGAGGGCTCGCCGCCCCTGATCCGCCCTTTCAGCCGCCGCCGGCCTTGCTGTGGCGTGGTCTGGCGGGCGAGGCGACCCGCGCACGTCGCCCGCATCGGCGACCGGGCGTGGCTGCGGCACACCATGCCGGTGGACCGTGCGGGCGGGTCGGCGAACTACACCCGGTCAGGGGCGGCGAATCCATCGAGACCGCGCCACGTACCGTGGCGCGGTCTCGATGCTTCTCGTGACGCCGATTCTCGTACCCGCGCGGACGAAAATCTTGCCGCCACTCTTCACCGCTCCCGCCGGTCTTCTCTCTTGCCCCGACCTCCCTCACCGATCTAGCCTTACTTTGTGCCGCAAATAAACAAAACCCGATCGCACAGCGTCGTGCCGGGCAACGACCTCACCCGACTCCGCATCGCCCTCACGATCTTCTTCGCCCTCGACGGCTTCATCTTCGCCGGCTGGGTCGTCCGGATCCCGGCCATCAAGGAACAGACCGGCGCCTCCGCCAGCGCGCTGGGGCTCGCCCTCCTCGGCGTCTCCGCCGGTGCGGTGATCACGATGACGCTCACCGGACGCCTGTGCCGCCGCTTCGGCAGCCATCCGGTGACCGTGGTCTGCGGGGTGCTGCTGTCGCTGAGCGTCGCCCTGCCCCCGCTGACCCACTCGGCACTCGCTCTGGGACTCGTCCTGCTGATCTTCGGAGCCGCATACGGGGGGATAAATGTTGCCTTCAACAGCGCTGCCGTCGATCTGGTGGCCGCGCTGCGGCGGCCGATCATGCCCAGCTTCCACGGCGCCTTCAGCCTGGGCGGCATGATCGGCGCAGGGCTCGGCGGGCTGGTCGCGGGGTCCCTGTCCCCGACCCGCCATCTCCTCGGCCTCAGCCTGATGGGCCTGCTGGTGACCGCCGTCGCGGGACGTTCCCTGCTGCGGCACGAACCCCCGGTCCCGCCGGATCGCATGCCGCAGGAGGAGCGTGTCCCGCGTCGCCTGGACGCCCGCACCCGCGGACTGGTCACCGTGTTCGGTCTGATCGCCCTCTGCACGGCGTACGGCGAAGGAGCCCTGGCCGACTGGGGCGCGCTGCACCTGGAGCAGGATCTGAAGGCCCACCCGGGCATCGCGGCCGTCGGCTATTCATGCTTCGCCCTCGCCATGACCATCGGCCGACTCAGCGGCACGACTCTCCTGGAACGCCTCGGGCGGACCCGGACCGTGGTCGCGGGCGGCACCACGGCCGCCGTCGGAATGCTGCTCGGCGCTCTCGCCCCCACGGTGTGGGCGGCTCTGCTCGGCTTCGCGATCACGGGCCTCGGCCTGGCCAACATCTTCCCGGTCGCCGTCGAACGCGCGGGCGCACTCGCCGGCCCCAGTGGGGTCGCGACCGCGTCCACCCTCGGCTACGGCGGCATGCTCCTGGGACCGCCCGCCATCGGGTTCATGGCGGACTGGTTCTCCCTGCCCGCCGCCCTCACCAGCGTGGCAGCCCTGGCTGCGATGGCCGCGCTCATCGGGTTCGGCACCCGACGCGCGGCAGCGAGCTGACGACGCGCACCCTTCGGCGGGCCCTCCTGCACCCGAGACCGCTCCACCCGAGGCCGCTGTCAGTTTCCTTCTCCGAGTGACCGGCGGACGGCGGGAACCGTCGTCTAGGGAACCAGTGAGAACCGCCGGAAACCGCCGGGGACCAGCTCGCCAACCAGCGGCGGGAACCAGTCCCGACCGATTCCGGGAGCCAGTCCCGCAGAAGGTTCCGGGAACCAGTCGACGCAAGGTGTCCGGCAGGCTGTAGAGCTTCGAGTCACGCGGGCCGGGCGGCGCCACCACCAGGGCGTCACACGCGAGGCATCTTCAGCGCCTCGATCACGGCAGTCTTGTGGCCGCCGACGGCCTCAGCCACGGCGTCAATGCCGAGCGGTTCCCGGCCTGGCCTTCTCCAGCGCCGCAAGGATCACCGCCTGGCGATCGTCGCCCTTCGCCCGCTCCGTCGGCGGGCGCCTCGGCGCCCCGCGAGGTGAGGGCGTCCGCCCAGGGAAGGGCGCAGGCCTTCGGCGGCAGGGCGAGGGCCTCACTGCGGCACGGTCAACAGCGCGTCGAGGCGGCGGCGGGTTCACTGCCGGTCGGGATACGGCTCCGCCGCCGATCGGGATACGGGTCACCCGTGGTCGTGTTTCGGCCATGAGCACGCGGGGGCGTGGACATACGCCGGCGACGCGGAGGTAGTGGTTCACGCGCCGAGCTCCGCATCTGTGACGTCGGAACTTTCCCGGCATGCTTGACGCGCTCATGACACAGCTGCACACTCACCCACCAAGCCTCGAACGCACTCGCGACCTTCGACGCACCCGCATCTCCCCCCGCAACCGACGGCGATCCGCAAAGGTCCGAAGACAACGTTGTCACCCCCGCTCCTCCCCCAAGGAGGCCCCACATGGCGACACCTTCCATCCCGCAGTTCACGGCAGGACCGTCCACGGCCGCACCTCTGCCCGCCCGGCTCTCACGCCGGGCTCTACTGCGGACCGGTGTAGGCGCCGCAGCCGCCTTCGCCGCACTCGGCGGACCGGGTACGGCGTTCGCCGCGGCCGGCCCGCCCGACCCCGCGCTCGCCGACGACGTCCGGCAGGAGTTTCTCACGGCCTGGACGGCGTATCGCCGCCTGTCCTGGGGCCGCGACGAGTTGCGGCCGGTCAGCGGCACCGGTTCGGACTTCTTCATCAGCGGCGTGTCGCTGGGCCTGACTCTCGTCGAGTCGCTCGACACGCTCTACCTGATGGAACTCGACGGCGAGTTGGACGCGGCGATCGCCTGGATCGACGGCAACCTCGACTTCGACCGCAATGCGAACATCCACGTTTTCGAGACCATCATCCGGCTGGTCGGTGGACTGCTCTCCGGCTACCGGGCCACCGGCAGCGCCGTCCTGCTGGGCAGGGCCCGTGACCTCGGCGACCGGCTGCTCCCCGCGTTCACGTCGTCGCAGACGGGCGCTCCGTACCGTTACGTCAATCTGCGCACCGGCGCGGTCAGCGGCAACGCGGTGCCGCTCGCCGAGATCGGCAGCAACATCACCGAGCTGGGCCTGCTCTCCCAGCTCACCGGCGACCAGAAGTACCTCAACGCGGCGAAGAAGGCCCTGAAGGCCGTGTACGACCGACGGTCCTCGATCGACCTCGTCGGCTCGACACTCAACGTGGACACCGGCGCCTGGACCGACACCACCGCCCGCGTCGACCCGCCCGTCGACTCGTACTTCGAATACCTCTGGGACGCCTACCAGTTTCTCGGCGACACCGAGATCCGTGGCTGGTACCGCACACTGACCGCGGCCATCCTGCAGCGTCTCGGGGAGACGTACAACGGACGGCTCTGGTTCAAGTCCGTCAACATGAACACAGGCGCGCTGGTAGGCCGCGGGCAGTCCGAACTCACCGCGTTCTACGCCGGGTTGCTCGCCCAGGGAGGCAACCTGAGCGAGGGCGAGTCATACCACTCCTCCTGGGCGGACGCCCTGGCGCCGCACAAGCTGCCGCCCGAAGGCATCGACTACACGACGTTCGGGGCGACGAGCAATGAGTATCAACTGCGCCCCGAATACGCGGACTCCGCGCTGTTCCTGTGGCTGCTGACCGGCAAGGAGGTCTACCGGGACCGCGCCAAGTGGCTGTGGAACGCGCAGAAGGCGCACTGCAAGGTCGCGAACGGCTACACGGTCGTGTCGGACATGACGACCACGCCCACCACCAAGGGCGATCTCACTCCGGGCTACTGGTACTCGGAGAACATGAAGTACTTCTACCTGCTGTGGGCGGGCGCGCCGCGCTTCGACTACGCCACCAACTACCTCACCACCGAGGGAAATGTGCTGCGCGGTATCAACCGGGTCGCGGCGCCGGGCGTGAGCGGCACCTACCGGCTGCTCAACCGGGCGACCGGCCGGGCGATGGACGTGAGCGGCGCGTCGGCGGCGGACGGCGGCGCGGTGATCGCATGGACGCCGCACAGCGGCGCCAACCAGCGCTGGATCACCACCACCACCGGCGGCTACACCAAGCTGACCGGCCTGGGCAGCGGCAAAGTGCTCGAGGTCCCACGCTCCTCCACGGCGGACGGCACCGGACTGAACCAGTGGGCGCACAACGGCACCAACACGCAGCAGTGGACGCTCCAATCCACCGGCGACGGCTACTACCGGCTCGTCAACCGCAACAGCGGCAAGGCGGCCGACCTCGACGGAACCGGCAACGGCGCGGCGGTGGTGCAGCAGCCCGTCAGCGCCGCCGGCACCCAGCAGTGGCAGCTGGAGAAGGTGTGACGGCCATGCGAGCTCCGGTGAGACTCCTGCTCATACGCGCCCTTCTCGTCCTCGCCTTCCTCGCCTCCGTCCTCGGCCTGCCGGCCGGGCAGGCGCAGGCCGCGACCTCCGTCACCCTCAGCGGCGCCGCAGCCGGCCGCGTCTTCGACGGGGTCGGTGCGGTCAGCGGCGGCGGGGGCAACGCCAAGCTGCTGTACGACTATCCGGAGCCGCAGCGCGGCCAGATCCTCGACTATCTGTTCAAGCCGGGCTACGGGGCGAACATCTCGCTGCTCAAGGTGGAGATCGGGGGCGACGCCAACTCCACGGACGGCGCCGAACCCAGCCATATGCACACCGCCGGCGACCAGAACTATCAGCGCGGGTACGAGTGGTGGCTGATGGAGCAGGCCAAGGCCCGCAACCCGGGCATCAAGCTGGCCGCGCTCGCCTGGGCCGCGCCGGGCTGGATCGGCACGTCCGACGTGTGGACCAAGAACATGATCACGTATCTGGTCAACTACCTGCGCGGTGCGCGGGACGTCCACGGCCTGACCATCGACTATCTGGGCGGCTGGAACGAGAACGGCTGGGACTCCGGCTGGTTCGTCGACCTGCGCAAGGCCCTCGACACAGGCGGCTTCGGCCACGTCCAATTGGTCGGCGCCGACGGCGGCTGGGACGTCGTCACCGACATGCAGAACAACCAGGCGTTCAACGACGCGATCGCCGTCGTCGGCGCCCACTACCCGTGCGAGGGCGTCTCGGAGTCCACCGGCGACCGCTGCGAGTCACCGGCCGCGGCGCAGAACCTCGGCAAGCCGCTGTGGGCGAGCGAGAACGGCTCGCAGGACTACAGCGCCAACGGCCCGGTGATGGCCCGCCAGCTCAGCCGCGGCTATATCGACGCCAAGATGACGGCATACATCAACTGGCCGCTGATCGCCGCCCTTCCGCCGGGACTCCCCTTCCAGACGACCGGCCTGATGGTGGCACCGCAGCCCTGGTCGGGGCAGTACAGCGTCGGCAAGGGCCTCTGGGTCCAGGCGCACTGGAACCAATTCGCCAAGCCGGGCTGGCAGTTCGCCGACTCCGCGAGCGGCTACCTCTCCGGCGACCGGAACATCGGCAGTTACGTCACCCTCAATGCGCCGGGCAACACCGACTACACCACGATCATCGAGACCACTCGCGCCACCGCCACCGAGCAGTTCACCGCCCGTGTCACCGACGGACTGCCCACCGGAACGCTGCACGTGTGGGCCACCAACCTCAACTCCGCCAACCCGGCGGACTGGTTCGTACGCCGACCGGACATCACCCCGTCCGGCGGCACCTGGTCGCTCACCCTGCAACCCGGCCGCATCTACTCGATCAGCACGGCCGGCGGACAGGGCAAGGGATCGGCGTCCGGCCCGGCGTCCGCGTCGTTCCCACTGCCGCACACCGACGACTTCGACGCGTACGCCACCGGGCGCGAGGCCCGCTATCTCGCCGACCAGCACGGCTCCTTCGAGACCGTCGGCTGTGGCGGCGGCCGCGGCGGGCAGTGCCTGCGCCAGATGGCGCCCGTCGCGCCCATCCCCTGGCACCCGCACCAGAGCCCGGCGTACGCGCTGATCGGTGACAACTCGCTGACCGACTACACCGTGCAGTCGGACGTCATGTTCGAGCGGACGGGCGGCTCGGTGGCGCTGCTCGGCCGGTTCGGCGCCCGGGACTACTGGCAGGTGGGCCAGATCAACGCCTACTACCTGAAGGTCGGGCAGGCGGGCACCTGGCAGATCCTGCGGGGCGACACGGCCGGCGCACTGACCGTCCTCGCTTCCGGCACGCGGGCGGCGCTGGACGCGAACACCTGGCACAAGCTCGCCTTCCGACTGCAGGGCTCCACCCTGACCGCGATCGTGGACGGCGTGACGCTGGGCAGCACCGAGGACACCGCGTACGGGCTCGGCCCGGCCGGACTCGCGGTGGGGGTCGGCGAGAACAGCGTCACCTCCCGTTGGCGGAACGTGCAGTTCGACAACTTCTCCATCATTCCGGGCACGACCACCACGTACAAGATCGTCAATCGCAGCAGCGGCAAGGTGCTGGCGGTCGCGGGCAGTTCCTCCGACGACGGCGCGGCGATCGTGCAGCAGGCCGACACCGGCGTGGCGAGCCAGCGCTGGCGTGTGGTGCAGGACGGCGACTACGTGCAGCTCGTCAACACGCGCAGCAACAGTGCCCTGGACGTGCCGGGCTTCTCCACGACGCAGGGGACACAGCTCGTCCAGTGGACCGTCAACGGCGGCGAGAACCAGCAGTGGACGCTCGGCACGGCGAACGACGGCTACCAGACGCTGGTCAACCGGCACAGCGGCTACCTGGCGGACGTGAGCGGCGCCTCCGGCGCACAGGACGCGCCGGTCGTCCAGTGGCCGTCGAACGGCGGAGCCAACCAGCAGTGGCAGTTGGAGGCGTCATGATGAGGACCACGGCGAGGAGGCGGACGCTGATCGGCGGCATGGTGCTGGCGCTCGCGGCGTGGCTGGGCGCGCCCCGGACCGCGACCGCGGACGCCACCGCGACCGCGCGCCCCGGCATTGCCGCGGCGGGCAATCCGGTCGTGGCCATCTCCCCCACCGACACTCCCGCCCAGATCCGCGCCAAGGCGGCCACCGTCACCCCATCCACCCGGCAATTGACCTGGCAGCGAAGTGAGTTGACCGCATTCGTGCATTTCGGCGTCAACACGTACACCAGCCGCGAGCACGGTACGGGCACTGAGGATCCCCACATCTTCCAGCCCACGGAGCTGGACACCGACCAGTGGGCGAGAGCGCTGAGGGACGCGGGCTTCAAGCAGGTGATCCTCACCGTCAAGCACCACGACGGATTCCTGCTGTTCCCGTCCAGGTACTCCGGCTTCGGCGTGACAGCGACCTCGTGGCGCGGCGGCAAGGGCGAGGTCGTACGGGACCTCGCCGACTCCGCTCGCGCGCAAGGGCTGGCCTTCGGGATCTACACCTCGCCGGCCGACCTGCACGAGGCCCAGCCCGGCGGCCGGTACTCCAACGGCAGCGCGGCCACGGACCGGACGATCCCCTCCGACCCCGCGGACGTGGTCGACGGACAGACGTTCTCCGTCACGGCCGACGACTACAACACGTACTTCATGAACACCCTCTACGAGCTGCTGACCCGTTACGGGGACATCGCCGAGGTGTGGTGGGACGGGGCGAACCCGACCGGCACGTCCAACCCGTACAACTACACCGACTGGATTCACCTGGTACGCACCCTGCAACCGAACGCCGTGATCTTCCAGGACGTCGACAACCGCTGGGTCGGCAACGAGGACGGGGTCGGCCGCCCCTCCGAGTGGTCGCCGACCCCGCTCACGGGCGACG
The DNA here is from genome assembly GCF_044457265.1 of Streptomyces sp. NPDC050564. Lineage (NCBI taxonomy): Bacteria > Bacillati > Actinomycetota > Actinomycetes > Kitasatosporales > Streptomycetaceae > Streptomyces > Streptomyces sp. NPDC050564. The sequence continues at coordinate 117,820 of NZ_JBITGS010000025.1, forward strand.
CCGCGACCGCCGCGGACCGGTTCCTGGAGCCCGAGGACGAGCGGGCCGGGGACCTGGCGGGCGATGCGGTGCTCGGGCAGCGCAAGGCCGACGGCACCGGCAAGTGGAGCGTGCTGCGCTGGACGCCGGCCGAGTGCGACGCGTCGATCATGGTGGACGGCTGGTTCTGGCCGACCGACGCCATGAAGACGCCGGCCCAGTTGGAGAACGAGTACTACACCTCGGTCGGCCGCAATTGCCAGCTCCTGCTCGACGTGGGCCCGGACCGGCGCGGCCTTCTCGACCAGGCCACCCTCGACGCGCTCTCCGCCTTCCACTCGACGATCGCGGGCACCTTCGCGACCGACCTGACGGCCGGGGCGAGTGCCGCCGACGACTCCGGGACCGGCCACAGCTCAGGACACGCGCCCGTCGCGGCGCTCGACGGGAGCCTCGACACCTCCTGGCAACCGACCGCGGACACCGGCGCGGTGGTGCTCGACCTGGCCGGGTCGAAGACGTTCGACGTGATCTCCGTCCAGGAGGACCTGAATGTCGGGATGCGCGCCCAGTCGTTCGCCGTGGACCGCTGGACTGGCAGCGGTTGGAGCGAGATCGCGACCGATACGACGATCGGGCACAAGAAGTTGGTGCGGCTGGTCGCACCGATGACGACCGACCGGGTCCGGCTGCGGATCACCGGCTCCCGGTCGGCCCCGGCGATCGCCTCGCTGGGCCTGTTCAAGCGGGCGGCCGGGAGCGCCCAGCCGGGCATCACCGCCCCGCTGCGCTCCGGTCTGGACAGCAAGTGCCTCGACGACGACAACGCGAGCAGCGCCGACGGCACCCGCGTACAGATCTACGACTGCAACGGCAGCCTCGCCCAGCTGTGGACCGTGAACGGCGACGGGACCGTACAGATCCTCGGCAAGTGCCTGGACGCCTACGGCGGTGGTACGGCCAACGGGACGCGGGTGCAGCTCTACACCTGTCACCGCGGTGCCAACCAGCAGTGGCGCGCGTCCGGCGGCACACTCGTGAACCCGGCCTCGGGCCGCTGCCTGGATGTGCCCGGCTTCAACTCGGCCAACGGCACGCAGGTGGTGCTGTGGGACTGCAACGGAGGTGCCAACCAGCGCTGGACTTCGTTCTGAGCCGGTGACGGTGACGGGCGGGACCGACCCCCCGACTCCACGGTGCCTCCGGTCGGCGCGCAAGCCGCCCGGAGGCACCGCCCGACTGTGCGTCGGCGCGTCAGCCGGTGTACGCCGCGAAGATCTTGGCGAACTCGTAGGGCGCCTGTGGGATGTTGGTGCACATGTACAGGGCGCCCGAGCAGGCGTTGCGGTCGCGGGTCGACTCCCAGAAGGCGAGTTCCCCGAGGTGCTTGCCCTGCGCGAAGGCCACCAGCCAGCGGGCGTCCGCCTGGTCGTAGATGTGGCCGTCGTCGTTCTGGCCGAGCATCGGCGTCACTCCGACCATGGCCCATACCTGGGCGTCCGTCCTGCCCGGGTAGAGCGACTTCAGTTGGGTGAAGGTGCTCTGCGCGGCCTGCACCGCCGCGTCGCCGTAGTCGACGCTGCGGTAGTAGTCCATCGCCATGACGTTCACGACGTCGAGGTCCACACCGGCGTCGCGCGCCGACTTGACCACGTTCAGTCCGTCGGTGGTCAGGCCTTCCGGAAGCACGGGGAGCGTGAGCGAGACCCGCAACCCCGGATGAGACTGTTGCAGGCGCGCCAGTGCCTGGGATCGGCGGGTGACCGAGGCCGGGTCGGCGGTGGCGGCGCCCTCGATGTCGAAGTCGACGTACTTCAGGTCGTAGGCGGTGACGACCGCGTTGTACTCCGTGTACAGCGCGTCCACCGATCCGCAGGCCTGGGCCAGTTCGATGCCGGTGGCGCCCCCGAAGGAGACCTTGACGTCTCCCCCGCCGGCCCGGATCGCGTCGATCTGGTCCTTGGCCCAACCGTCCCGCGGGTCATAGGCGTTGAACCACATAGCCTTGCAGCCAGAGGCGGTGATGAACGCCATCGTGTAACTCTTGAGCCCGCTCGCCGAGGCCATCTGGGGCATGCTCGGCGTGGGCCAGGCACCCATGTCGACGTAGGGCGCGGTGTGCACACCGCCGCCCGGCTGGGAGCCGCCACCGGAGGAAGTCGTACCGCTGACCGCCGTGCTGTAGGCGGAGGTGTTGCCCGCGGCATCCTTCGCCCGGACGCGGAACGAGTAACTCGTGCTCGCCTGAAGCCCGGTGGCGGTGTACGAAGTGCCGGTGACGGCGGCGGGGGCCCCTCCGTCGCGGGAGACCTCATAGCCCGCGACCGCGCCGGAGTCGTCGGTGGAGGCGCTCCAGCGTACGGTCAGCGATGAACCGGTCGCGGAGCCGACGGTCACCCCGGACGGCACGCCGGGAGGCGTGGTGTCGCCGCCGTTGGAACCGCCCGCGCACGACGTGCCGTTGAGTTTGCAGTTCGTCGGCGTACCGGTGCCGCTGGAGACCCACCCGAAGGTGGCGGTCGCGCCGGGCGCCAACGAGCCGTTGTACTCACGGTTCTTGAAGGTGTAGTGGCCGCCGCTCTGCGTGAGCAGCGCGTCCCAGTACGAGCCCACGGTGGTGCCGGAGGGCAGGTCGAACTCGACGGTCCAGCCGGACAGCGTGGTGCTGCCGGCATTGGTGATGGTGTACGCGCCCTGGTATCCGCCGTCCCAGGTCGAGGCCTTCGAGAAGGCCGCGGTCGGGGAAGCCGCGGCAGCGGGGGGCGCCAGGAACAGAAGGAACGCTCCGACGAACATGGCGAGCAGGGCCAACGGTCTTCGCATTGCTGCCTCCAGTGGGGGGTGGGTCGGCGCGAGGGGCCGCTATGGATTGGTCCATACCAAATCCCTGTCAGTACGTACCGATTTCACGACCGGGCGTCAAGGGGTGCGGATGGACTGGACCAAGGATCCGCGCGAGTATTGACATGCTCCGGACATCCAGCTGAAATGTGGTGGCTTTCGTTCGCCCGCGTTTGGTCGTGTGCAACAGTCACCCCCCTCGGAGCCGCACGTGTCTGCCGAACGACGCCCCCGCAGAAAGCAGTTGGCCGTGGCCGTGACCGCGCTCTGCCTTGCCGCCTCGACAGTCCTGGCGGCGCAGCCCGCGTCAGCCGCGCCTGCCGCCGCGCCCACCGTGGACAACGGCCTCGCCCGCACCCCGCCCATGGGCTTCAACAACTGGAACTCGACGCACTGCCGCGCCGAGTTCAATGAGGCCATGGTCAAGGGCATCGCCGACACCTTCGTCTCCCAGGGCCTCAAGGACGCGGGCTACACGTACGTCAACATCGACGACTGCTGGGCGCTGCCGAACCGTGACGCGAGCGGCAACCTCGTGCCCGATCCGGCCCGCTTCCCCAACGGGATCAAGGCAGTTGCGGACTACGTCCACTCCAAGGGGCTCAAGTTCGGGCTCTACTCCAGCGCCGGCACCAGGACCTGTGACGCCCAGGGATTCCCCGGTGGCCTCGGACACGAGCAGCAGGACGCCAACCTGTGGGCGTCCTGGGGCGTGGACTACCTCAAGTACGACAACTGCAACAACAACGGCGTCGACGCCAAGCAGCGGTACAAGGCGATGGGCGACGCGCTCAAGGCCACCGGCCGGCCGATCCTCTACAGCATCTGCGAGTGGGGTGAGAACCAGCCCTGGAACTGGGCGGCCCAGTACGGCAATTCGTGGCGCACCACGGGGGACATCTCCGACTCCTGGTCCAGCATGATCGGCATCGCCCATCAGAACCAGCCGTTGGCCCCGTACGCCGGACCCGGTGCCTGGAACGACCCCGACATGCTGGAGGTCGGCAACGGCGGCATGACCGACACCGAGTACCGCACCCACTTCAGCCTCTGGGCGCAGATGGCCGCACCGCTGCTGATCGGGAGCGATCTGCGCAATGTGTCCTCGGCGACGCTGGGCATCCTCAAGAACACCGACGTCATCACCATCGACCAGGACACACTGGGGCGGCAGGGCACGGTGGTGTCCTCTTCCGGCGGTCTCGTCGTGATGTCCAAGCCGTTGGCCGACGGCGGCCGTTCGGTAACGCTGACGAACGAGAACACGACGACGAGGACGGTGTCGACAACCGCGGAGGCCGTCGGTCTGGGCGGGGCGACCTCGTACTCCCTCAAGGACCTCTGGTCGAAGCAGACCAGCACCACGACCGGCGCGATCAGTGCGTCGGTGCCGGCGCACGGCACGGTGATGTACCGCGTCACCCCCGGCACGCCGGTCCCGCCGCCGACCGGAGTCAACCAGCTCGGCGACCTGCCGTGGACCTCGGCGGCCAACGGCTGGGGCCCGGTCGAGCGCAACCTGAGCAACGGCGAGCAGGCGGCGGGCGACGGCCGCACACTCACCATCAACGGCACGACGTACGCCAAGGGCCTCGGCACCCATGCCGCCGGTGACATCACGTACTACCTGGGCGGTGCCTGCACGTCCCTGCGCGTGGACGTCGGGGTCGACGACGAGTCGACGGCAGGCGGGTCCGTCGGCTTCCAGCTCTACCGGGACACGACCAAGGTCGCCGACAGCGGTGTGCGGACGGCCAGTGATCCACCGCTGCGACTCACAGCGGATCTCACCGGCGGCACGAAGCTCCGGCTCGTCGTCACGGACGGCGGCGACGGGATCGCCTACGACCACGCCGACTGGGCCGACGCCCGACTCGCGTGCGGCAGCGGCCCCACGGCAGGTACGCACGCGCTCAGCGACCTGACCTGGGCCTCGGCCACCGGCGGCTGGGGCCCGGTGGAGCGCGACACAAGCAACGGCGAGCAGCCCGCCGGGGACGGCCGCACCCTCACGATCAACGGCACGGCGTACGCGAAGGGCCTCGGCACCCATGCCGCAAGCACGATCGCCTACTACCTGGGCGGCAGTTGTTCGGGGCTCACCGTGAGCGTCGGCGTCGACGACGAGGCCGGGGGCAGCAACGGATCCGTTGTCTTCCGCCTCTACCGGGACGACACACTCGTCGCGGACAGCGGCCGTATGACGGGCGCCGACGCGGCGAAGCCGCTCACCGCGGACCTCACCGGCGGCCTCGAACTCCGGCTCGTCGTCACCGACTCCGGGGACGGCATCAACTACGACCACGCGGACTGGGGTGGGCCGCGGCTGACCTGCGCCTGAGGGGGAGGGCACGGCTCAAGGCCGCCGGTCGGCACTACGTGACGATCGGCTGACGGCGAGGTACTCCCCCGCCCCCGCTCCGTCCGGCAGACTCCGGGTATGGAAATTGAGTACTTCCTGGAAACCCTGGACAGAGAGGGCCGGTTGCTGGCCGCGGCAGCCGAGGGGTCGGGAACCGACGCCAAGGTCGCGACCTGCCCCGGCTGGCAGGTGCGGGATCTCGTGCGGCACACGGGCATGGTGCATCGGTGGGCCGCCGCGTTCGTCGCCGAGGAGTACACCTCGTACCATCCCGACGGCGGCCTGCCGGATCTTGACGGTCACGAACTCCTCGCCTGGTTCCGGGAAGGCCACCGGCGGCTCGTCGACACGCTGGCCGGCGCCTCGCCCGACGTACGGTGCTGGAGCTTTCTGCCGGCCGCCTCGCCGCTCGCCTTCTGGGCACGGCGGCAGGCCCACGAGACGACCGTGCATCGGGTCGACGCCGAGTCGGCGCTCGGCGGGGAGCCGAGCGCCGTGGCGACGGATTTCGCGGTGGACGGGATCGAGGAGTTGCTGCGCGGGTTCCACGCGCGCTCGAGGAGCAGGGTACGGACGCAGGAGCCGCGCGCCCTGCGGGTACGGGCCGCGGACGCGGAGGCGGTGTGGACCGTACGGCTGTCGGCGCATCCGCCGGTCAGTGGCCGGGACGAGCAGGGGGACGCGGACTGCGAGCTGGCCGGACCGGCCGCGCGGATCTACCTGGCGCTCTGGAACCGAGCGCCGTTCCCCGGCGTGACGGGTGACGCCTCGCTCGCCGCGCTGTGGCGCGAGAAATCGGGGATCACCTGGAGCTGACGAGGGCGAACCCCGAGGTCACTCGAAGCGGGGCGAAGCAGGTCCGCCGACCCGGAGGTGAGTGAGCCGGGTCCGGTCATTCACAGGCGGTGGCCGGGCCGCCCGCCAGCATCCGCGTCAGGACCGCACGCTGCAGCGGCAGCACCTCGCTGTGCAGTTCACGCCCCTTCGGGGTGAGGCACACCCGCACCCCCCGGCGGTCCTCCGCGCACATGCCGCGCGTCACCAGACCGTCCTTCTCCAGCCGGCCGATCAGCCGCGACAGTGCGCTCTGGCTCAGATGGACACGCTCGGAGATCTCCTGGACGCGGTACGAAGCACCGCCGTCCGACGCGGTGCCCTCGGCCAGTACGTCGAGCACCTCGAAGTCGCTGGCGCCGAGGCCGTGTCGATGCAGTGCGCGGTCGAGCTCGCAGAGGGTGCGGGCATGCACCGCGAGGATGTCGCGCCACTGGTTCACGAGCCCTTGCTCGGCCTTCTTCGCCGCCGCCATGGGCGCACCGTAGCAAAGAATCGGCTTTGTTGCATCGGAATTAAATGCGTTTGCATTGAATGCATATGCATGTAGTGTCGGGGCATGACCTCTCCGCTCACCCACCCCGCGCCCCAGGGACGCTGGACCCCTCGACTGTGGGGCACCCTGCTGGTGCTCTGCGCCGCGATGTTCCTGGACGCGCTGGACGTGTCGATGGTCGGCGTCGCCCTGCCGTCCATCGGCTCCGAACTCGATCTCTCCACCTCGACGCTCCAATGGATCGTCAGCGGCTACATCCTGGGATACGGCGGACTGCTCCTCCTCGGCGGACGCACCGCCGACCTGCTGGGCCGCCGCCAGGTCTTCCTGGTGGCCCTGGGCGTCTTCGCGCTCGCCTCGCTGCTCGGCGGACTCGTCGACTCCGGTCCACTGCTGATCGCCAGCCGCTTCATCAAGGGCCTGAGCGCGGCGTTCACCGCCCCCGCGGGCCTGTCGATCATCACCACCACCTTCGCCGAGGGCCCGCTGCGCAACCGCGCGCTCTCGATCTACACCACCTGCGCGGCCACCGGCTTCTCGATGGGCCTCGTCCTGTCCGGCCTGCTCACCGAGGCGAGCTGGCGGCTGACCATGCTGCTGCCCGCGCCCATCGCGGTCATCGCGCTGCTCGCGGGTCTGAAGCTCATCCCGCGCAGCGAGCGCGAGAAGGACCACCGCGGTTACGACATCCCCGGCGCCATCATCGGTACCGCCTCGATGCTGCTGCTCGTCTTCACCGTCGTCCAGGCACCCGAGGTCGGCTGGGGCTCGGCCCGCACTCTGCTCTCCTTCCTCGCTGTCGCCGTGCTGCTCACCGTCTTCGTGACCGTCGAGCGGCGCAGCCCCAGCCCGCTGATCCGGCTCGGAGTGCTGCGCTCCGGCAGCCAGATCCGGGCCCAGCTCGGCGCGATGGCGTTCTTCGGCTCGTACGTCGGATTCCAGTTCCTGGTGACCCTGTACATGCAGTCGCTGCTGGGCTGGTCGGCCCTGCACACCGCGCTCGCCTTCCTACCGGCCGGGGCGTTGGTGGCGCTGTCCTCCACGAAGGTGGGGGCCGTGGTCGACCGGTTCGGGACCCCGCGGCTCATCGCGGTGGGCTTCGCCCTGATGGTCGTCGGGTACGCGCTCTTCCTGCGCGTCGACCTCGACCCCGTGTACGCGGCGGTCATCCTGCCGACCATGCTGCTGATCGGCGCGGCCTGCGCGCTGGTCTTCCCCTCGCTCAACATCCAGGCCACCAACGGCGTGGACGACCACGAGCAGGGCATGGTGTCGGGCCTGCTCAACACCTCGGTCCAGGTGGGCGGCGCCATCTTCCTGGCCGTGGTGACGGCGGTCGTGACCGCGAACTCCTCCGAGGGCTCCTCGCCGCAGGCCGTCCTCGACAGCTACCGGCCCGGCCTGATCGTGGTGACCGGCATCGCCCTCGCGGGCCTGCTGATCACCCTGCCGGGCCTGCGGACACGGCATCCGCAGCAGTCCATCGTCGTCGCCAAGTCCGTCCAGGAGGAGGCGGAAGCGGAACGCGTCGCGGTCCGCGACTAGGGGGAACGCCTCCAGAGTGTGCCCGGCGGGGGACCTTGCCCCGCCGGGCGCACGCCTGTTTGACTCGACGGATGGAGAACGACGGGGGACCTGTACGGATGAACGGCACCAGGGGACGGCGCACTCAGGCCCAACGGGACGCGGTCACCGTCGAGATCGGATACGCCCTGTTCAGCGCGGCGTTCGTGGCGGCGATCGGGTTCGGGGTGGTGACCGGACCGGCGCTGTTCCTCGATCTGTCGGGCGCCGCGGTGCGGACACTGGTCGCTTTTGGCGCAACTCTCGCCGCCGTCCTCTTCGTCCTGCGCGTCGCCACCGTGCTGATTCGCTTCGGACGAGCGGGTGCGGCTCAGCCCAGCCAGCCCGGCCGCACCAACCCCGACTCGTAGGCGAGAACGACCAGTTGAGCCCGGTCGCGGGCGCCCAGCTTGACCATCGTGCGGCTGACATGGGTCTTCGCCGTGAGCGGGCTGACGACCAGGCGGCGGGCGATCTCGTCGTTCGAGAGGCCGATGCCGACCAGGGCCATCACCTCCCGTTCCCGCTCGGTGAGTTCGGCGAGGGAGGCGGCGGCCGCGGGCTCCTTGGAGCGGGCCGCGAACTCGGCGATCAGCCGGCGCGTCACCCCCGGGGAGAGCAGGGCGTCACCCTCGACCACCGCCCGTACCGCGCGAAGGAGTTCCTCCGGCTCGGTGTCCTTGACCAGGAACCCGGAGGCTCCGGAGCGGATCGCCTCGAAGACGTACTCGTCCAGTTCGAAGGTGGTGAGCATGACCACCTTGACGTCCTTCAGGTCGGCGTCGTCGGTGACGCGGCGGGTCGCGGCGAGGCCGTCGAGCAGGGGCATCCGGATGTCCATCAGAACGACGTCGGGGCGCAGTTCGCGCACCTTGCGCAAGGCCTCCTCGCCGTCGGCCGCCTCGCCGGCCACCTCGATGTCCGGCTGCGCGTCGAGCAGCGCCTTGAAGCCTGCCCTGACCAATGACTGGTCGTCGGCGAGCAGTACGCGGATCACCGGTCCTCCTTCGCCCTCAGCGGCAGTACGGCCAGCACACGGAAGCCTCCGTCGTCGCGCGGGCCCGCCTCGATCGTGCCACCCAGGGCCGCGGCCCGCTCCCGCATTCCGGCGAGCCCGTTGCCGCTGCCGCCCGCGTCCGCGCCGGTCGCGGGGCCGTCGTCGTCGATCCGCAGCCGCAGCGCTCCCTCCGCGGATTCGAGGCGCACGCGCGCGTGCCGCGATCCCGAGTGCCGTACGACATTGGTGAGCGCCTCCTGGACGATGCGGAAGGCGGCCAGATCGGTGCCGGGCGGCAGCGTCGGGACCTCACCCGCGGTCTCGACCGTCAGTCCCGCGCCCGCGGCCTGTTCGACGAGTTCGGGGAGCCGGTCGAGTCCGGGCGCGGGCGCGCGCGGCGCCTCTCCCGGCGCACGCAGTGTGTCGAGCACCTGGCGGACCTCGCCCAGCGCCTCCTTGCTGGCCGCCTTGATGGTGGTGAGCGCCGTGCGCGCCTGCTCGGGGTCCGAGTCGAGAAGCGCGAGGCCGACACCCGCCTGCACGTTGATGACCGAGATGCTGTGCGCCAGCACGTCGTGCAGTTCACGGGCGATCCGCAGTCGCTCCTCGTCGGCGCGCCGCTCGGCGGACCGCGCACGCTCGGCACGCTCGCGGGCCCACTGTTCACGGCGTACGCGGACCAGTTCCGACAGCGCCACGATCGCCACGATCCAGGTGGCGATGATGCCCTCCTGCCCCCAGGAGGCAGGCTGGTCCCCCGGAGGCGGCAGCCATCGGTAGAGCCAGTGCCCCACCAGCACATGCCCGACCCAGAACATCCCGACCGCTGTCCAGGCGGCTCTGCGGTGTCCGGCGACGACCGCGCTGAAGCAGCCCAGGGCGACCACGAGGAAGACGGGCCCGTACGGATATCCGGCGCCCAGATAGATCATGGCGACGGCGGCCGTGCCGAAAGCCACGAGCACCGGCTGTCGCTGCCGCCACAGCAGCATGCCCGACCCCACCAGCAGCAGCGCCCTCGCGAAGGAGTCCAGGTGAGCTCGGTCGCCCGCCTGCGAGTGGGCCGCGAAATGGGACCCGACGAGCACGAAGACGGTCAGCAGCAGCGTGGACCGCCACGGCCAGTGGGCACCGCGCTCCTCGCCGTCCCAGCGGCTCCACCCGGACGGCCCGTGCCGCCACCACGGGGGTGGACCGCCCCACGCCGGGGACCGGGGAGTGCGCTGCTCTTCCATGACCGCCACGCTAGACGGGACAGGTCGTCCTGGGCGTCCGCCGGGCGAGGTGATCAGGCGTACTCCCCGCGGAGTACCGCCGGGCTTGCCGCCGCACGCCGGTCGGCGGCGAGGTCCGTCCCGGCCTTCAGGCGCCGTTCGCCCCGCCGGAACCCGTCCCCCTGCCGCCGACGCTGTTGGTCGCGGACGTGCCGGTCGGCCGGGGGAAGACCAGTCCCACACCGTGGGCGAGTTGATCCGCCGCGTGCCGGAAGAAGGTCTCGCGGTCCTCCACGACCCGGTTGAACTGCCCGAACAACTCGAAGCCGATCAGTCCGTAGAGCTGCGCCCAGGCGGCCACGAGCGCCGTGACCACCTCGGGCGGAAGGTCGGGCGCGAGCTCGGCGGTCATCCGCTGCGCCTCGGCCTTCAGGCCGGCAGGCAACGGCGGACGGGCCACCCCCTGCCCCTGATGCGCGTCGCGGACGATGCCGATCAGGAGCAGGCCCACACGAGCGGCGGCCGGGATGGTCGTCTCCGGCGCCTTGTACCCGGGCACGGGCGAACCGTAGATGAGCGCGTACTCGTGCGGATGCTCCAGCGCCCACCGGCGCACCGCCACGCACACGGCGATCCAGCGGTCCCGGGGACCGGCGTCGGCGACTTCGGCGTGCGCCGACTCCCCGGTCTCGCCGAGGGAGTCGTACGCGTCGATGATGAGCGCGGTCAGCAGGTCGTCACGGCTGGGGAAGTAGCGATACAGCGCGGAGGAGACCATGCCGAGCTCACGGGCCACGGCCCGCAGCGAGAGCTTGGCGGCGCCCTCCGCCGCGAGCTGTCTGCGCGCCTCGTCCTTGATGGCCGCGGTGACCTCGATCCTGGCTCGGGCCCGTGCCCCTCGTGCGGTACTCATGCCGGGCAGTGTGCCACGTTTTCAGAGCAGTGCACACAAAAGAGAGCACCGAACAAATTAGAGAGCACCTCTCTTGCTCTGGATCACCGATCTGCTGCAGACTGCTCTCGAGCGAGAGCAGTGCACACAAAAGGGAGCAGCGCTCTCACAAACGATGGGGGTCACCATGTCCACGCACGTCCAGAAGCCGGGCTGGTTCACCGTGAACGTCTTCAACCGTGCGGTCGCCTGGATAACCCGCCGCGGCATCAGCATCTGGGGTTCCAGGGTCCTCGCCGTGCGCGGTCGCAAGAGTGGCGAGTGGCGCACGACCCCGGTCAATCTGCTCACCGTGGACGGACAGCAGTACCTGGTCGCCCCCCGCGGCCATGTCCAGTGGACGCACAACATGCGGGCGGCGGGGGGCGGCGAGCTGCGCCTCGGCAAGAACGTGGACACGTTCACCGCGACCGAGATCGCCGACGACGACAAGGTCCCGCTGCTGCGCGCCTACCTCAAGCGCTGGAAGGCCGAGGTCGGCGTCTTCTTCAACGGCGTCGGCCCCGACTCGTCGAACGACGAGCTGCGCCGCATCGCCCCCGACCACCCGGTGTTCCGGATCACGGTCGAGCGGTGACCCCGGAGGGCGGGCCCGTCCCGCCCTACCGGTCGAGCGCGGTCAGGGCGCGCCCTGCCATCGGGTGGGTGCGCACGAGCTCGCCGAGCGAGGTCGAACCGCGCGTGATCCCCGCGAAGGCCTTCCAGGCCGGCCGGAAGCTGGTGATCGCCGCGTGGAACATGCCCGGCCTACGCTCGAAGGCGGTCAGCAGGCGCTTGCCGACGCTCATCTCGACGCCGAGCCCCGCCTTGATCGCGAAAGCGTAGTTCAGGGCCTGGCGTCGAGTGTCCACGGCGTCGTGCGCCTCGGCGATCCGAACCGCCCACTCCCCCGCGAGCCGCCCGGAGCGCAGTGCGAAGGAGATGCCCTCGCGGGTCCAGGGTTCGAGCAGTCCCGCGGCGTCGCCGCACACCAGCACCCGACCGCGCGACAAGGGCGAGTCGTCAGCGCGGCAGCGCGTCAAGTGGCCTGAGGAGATGGCCGGTTCGAAGCCGGCGAGCCCGAGGCGGGCGATGAAGTCCTCCAAGTAACGCTTGGTGGCCGCGCCTTCGCCGCGCGCGGAGATCACACCGACGGTGAGCGTGTCCCCCTTCGGGAACACCCACCCGTAACTACCGGGCATGGGACCCCAGTCGATGAGCACCCGTCCCTGCCAGTCCTCGGCGACCGTCTCCGGCACCGGGATCTCCACCTCCAGGCCGAGATCGACCTGGTCGAGCTTCACGCCGACGTGCGCCCCTATCCGGCTGGCGCTGCCGTCGGCGCCGACGACCGCCCGCGCCAGCACGGTCTCACCGCCCTGCAACACCACCGCGACGGTGCGCCGGTCCGGTACGGCCGACCCGTGCTGCTCGACGCGCGAGACCGTGACGCCCGTGCGCAGCTCGGCGCCCGCCTTCTGGGCGTGCTCGACCAGCTGCTGGTCGAACTCGGGCCGGTTGATCAGCCCGAACAGCATCTGCTTGGAGCGGCGGGTGCGCACGAACCGGCCGTCGAGCGAGAACGTGACCGCGTGCACCCGGTCCTGGAGCGGCAGCTCGAAACCGGGCGGCAGCGCGTCGCGCGAGGGGCCGATGATGCCGCCGCCGCACGTCTTGTAGCGGGGCAGCTCCGCCTTCTCCAGCAACAGGACGCTACGTCCCGCGACCGCTGCCGCATAGGCGGCCGAGGCCCCCGCGGGCCCCGCCCCCACCACGACCACGTCCCACACCCGCTGCCCGTCGTCCGCCGAAGAGTTCTCGCTGCTCACGATGGTCTACTGCTCCCAGTCCAGCCGTCTTCCGCACGTGTCTCCCGCATCCTACGGCGGGCATCGCCGCAGGCCACTGTGGGAGGATCGGCAGCGTATGCGCTCTGCACACCAGTACGCGCGTACGCGCCACACGATCACCTGTACACAGAAGTACAACGTCGCACCCACAAGGAGCGTGCCCATGTCGTCGAATCCGGTCGCCGAGACCGTCGCCTCGCTCATGCCCCGGGCGAAGGCGGAGCTCACCGAGCTGGTGGCCTTCAAGTCGGTGGCGGACTTCGACCAATATCCCCGGAGCGAGAGCGAGGGCGCCGCGAACTGGGTGGCCGACGCGCTGCGCGCCGAGGGCTTCCAGGACGTGGCACTGCTCGACACCCCGGACGGCACGCAGTCGGTGTACGGCTTCCTGCCCGGGCCCGAGGGCGCGAAGACGGTCCTGCTGTACGCGCACTACGACGTGCAGCCGCCGCTGGACGAGGCGGCCTGGGTGACGCCTCCGTTCGAGCTGACCGAGCGCGACGGCCGCTGGTACGGACGCGGCAGCGCCGACTGCAAGGGCGGCCTCATCATGCATCTGCTCGCCCTGCGTGCGCTGAAGGCGAACGGCGGCGTGCCGGTGCACATCAAGGTGATCGCCGAGGGTTCGGAGGAGCAGGGCACGGGCGGCCTGGAGCGGTACGCCGAGGAACACCCGGAGCTGCTGACCGCCGACACCATCGTCATCGGGGACGCCGGCAACTTCCGGTGCGGCCTGCCGACGGTCACCACGACCCTGCGCGGCATGACCCTCGTTCGTGTCCAGGTGGACACCCTGGAAGGCAACCTGCACTCGGGGCAGTTCGGCGGTGCCGCCCCCGACGCGCTGGCCGCGCTGATCCGCGTGCTGGACTCGCTGCGGGCCGAGGACGGTTCGACGACGGTCGACGGGCTGATCGGCGACGCGCGGTGGGACGGCCTGCAGTACGAGGAGGACGCGTTCCGTGAGGACGCCAAGGTGCTCGACGGCGTGGAGCTGATCGGCTCCGGCACGGTCGCCGACCGGGTCTGGGCACGTCCGGCCGTCACCGTGCTCGGCATCGACTGCCCGCCGGTCGTCGGCGCGACCCCGTCCGTGCAGGCGGCCGCCCGTGCGCTGATCAGCCTGCGCGTGCCGCCGGGCATGGACGCGGCGGAGGCGACCAAGCTGCTCCAGGCCCACGTGGAGGCGCACACGCCGTGGGGCGCGCGCGTCAGCACCGAGCAGATCGGCCAGGGACAGGCGTTCCGCGCCGACACCTCCAGCCCCGCGTACGCCTCGATGGCCGAGGCGATGGCCGTCGCCTACCCGGGCCAGGAGATGCAGTACGCGGGCATGGGCGGCTCCATCCCGCTGTGCAACACGCTCGCTTCGCTGTACCCGCAGACGGAGATCCTGCTCATCGGCCTGAGCGAACCGGAGGCGCAGATCCACGCGGTGAACGAGAGCGTCTCGCCGGACGAGCTGGAGCGCCTGTCGGTCGCGGAGGCGCTGTTCCTGCGGAACTACGCGGGAAGCTGAGGCGTTCTCGAGGGACGTGAAGCCCCTCGACATGTCGCGCGCTGTGCGCCTCGCCGCGCACAGCGACGTCGCCACGTCCCTGGCCCTGTGCAGCGACCACGAACTGGCAGAACTGGTCGCTGCGGGCCGGCCCCTCGGCTCCGGCATCGGGGGCAGATCCGTGCTGTTGGACGTCGCGGACACCCCGGTCTTCGTCAAGCGCGTCCCGCTCACGGACGCAGAGAGACTGCGGGAGAACGTCCGGTACACGGCCAATCTGTTCCAGCTGCCGCCCTTCTGCCAGTACGGCATCGGCGGGCCGGGGTTCGGAGCCTGGCGCGAACTCGCCGTACACATCATGACGACGAACTGGGTGGTGGCCGGGCAGTTCGGGGGCTTCCCGCTGATGTATCACTGGCGGGTGCTGCCCGACACCGTGCAGCCCTTGCCCGAGGAACTGGCCGACGTCGAGCGGGCGGTCGCCTACTGGGGCGGTTCCCCGCAGGTGCGCCAGCGGATCGAGGCCCTGCGCACCGCTTCGGCGAGTGTCGCGCTGTTCCTGGAGTACATCCCACACAACCTCCACGACTGGCTGGGCTCGCGGTTCGAGAGCGAGGGGGTCTGCTCCCGGGTGGAGCGGGGTCTGGAGGCAGGCGTCTCCTTCATGAACGCACGCGGGCTGCTGCACTTCGACGCGCACTTCGAGAACATCCTCACCGACGGGCGACAGCTCTACTTCGCCGACTACGGCCTCGCCCTCTCCTCCCGTTTCCGACTGTCCCGAGAGGAAGCCGACTTCTTCGAACGGCACCGGACGTACGACCGTTCCTATACGCGGACGTACCTGGTGAACTGGCTGGTCACCGCCTCCTGCGGGTCGGGGCGGGAGGAGCGTGAGGCGCTGGTGCGCGGGTACGCCGGGGGCGAGCGGCCCGACGGAATCCCGTCGGAGGTCGCCTCGATCCTCACTCGCCACGCTCCCCTCGCTGCCGTGATGGCGGACTTCAACCGCAGGATCCAGCGCGAGAGTCGACAGACCGCGTACCCGTGGAGGGAGCTCGCTCGGCTCGGTCAGAGCAGCTCGACACTCTCCGCGTAGTGGCAGGCCACGGGGTTCCCGCCGCCCCGGTCGATCAGTTCCGGCACCTGCTCGACACAGGAGACGCGCTCGCTCTTCGTCAGCTCGCCCGCGAACTTGGGGCACCGGGTGCGGAATCGACAGCCGCTCGGCGGGCGAACGGGACTGGGCACGTCGCCCTGCACGGTGACGCGTCGACGAGCCCGCTCCTTGCGCGGGTCGGGCAGCGGGATGGCCGACACGAGGGCCTGTGTGTACGGGTGGGCGGGGCGCGCGAAGAGCGTGCGGGCCGGGGCGATCTCGACCAGGCGGCCCAGGTACATGACCGCCACGCGTCCGGCGACATGCCGCATCACCGAGAGGTCATGGGCCACGAACAGGAAGGACAGGCCGAGTTCACTCTGCAGGTCCAACAGGAGGTTGAGGACTCCGGCCTGGATGGACACGTCCAGCGCGGACACCGGTTCGTCCAGAACGATGACCTTGGGGCGCAGGGCCGGCGCCCGGGCGATCCCTATGCGTTGGCGCTGCCCGCCGGAGAACTCGTGGGCGAAACGGTTGCCGTGCTCGGGGTTGAGGCCGACCAGGCGAAGCAGCTCGCGCACCTCGTCGCCCGCCCCGGAGCCGTACCGGCCGTGAATGCGCAACGGCTCGGCGACGATCTCGTGCACGGAGATCCTCGGGTCGAGGGAGGCGTACGGGTCCTGGAAGACGATCTGCAACTCGCGCCGCAGCGGCCGCATCCGACGTCGGCTCAGCTCCGTCAGTTCTCTTCCCTGATAACGCACCTGCCCGGATGTGGCGCTCTCCAGGTTGAGGAGCGTGCGGGCGATCGTGGTCTTGCCGGAGCCCGACTCGCCCACCAGGCCGAGGGTTTCGTTCTCGTGCAGGTCGAAGGAGACGCCGCAGACGGCGTGTACGTCGCCCACGCGGCGGCGTACGACTCCGCGCGACATGACCGGGAAGTGCTTGACCAGATCGCGGACCTGGAGCACCGGCGTACCGGTGCCGCCGTGGCCGGGGAGCGCAGGCAGCGGCTGGGGCACGCTCATACGGAGTCCTCGCTCTCGGTGTCGGCGAAGCGGGCCAACGCCTCGGCATCCGCGCCGACCGCGTCGAAGATCTCCCCGGCGCCCGTGTCGACGAGCCGCTCGGCGAAGTGGCAGGCGCTCAGATGGCCGTCATGCGCCGTCGTACGCAGCGGGGTTCGTCGTGGACGCACACGTCCTGGCGCATCGGGCAGCGGGGCGCGAAGGGACACCCGGGTGGCAGGTGGAGCAGTGAGGGCGGTGAGCCGGTGATCGGGGTGAGCCTCTCCTCTTCGCGGTCCATCCGGGGCAGGGAACCGAGCAGGCCGAGGGTGTACGGCATGCGCGGGGTGTAGAAGATGTCCTCCACGGAGCCGATCTCCACGATCCGTCCCGCGTACATGACGGCGACTCGGTCGGTGTGACCGGCGACCACTCCGAGGTCGTGGGTGATGAGGACGAGGGCGGCGCCGGTCTCGGAGCGTGCGGTCTCCAGAGCGTCGAGGATCTGGGCCTGCACGGTGACGTCGAGGGCGGTGGTCGGCTCGTCGGCGATGATCACGTCCGGGTCGTTGGCCATCGCGACGGCGATGACGACCCGCTGGCGCATGCCTCCGGACAGCTCGTGCGGGTAACTGTCCACCCGGCGCTGGGGACTGGGGATGCCGACCGTCCCGAGCAGGTCGACCGAGCGTTCGCGGGCCGCCCGCCCGCCCAGACCCGGGTTGTGCCGCAGCAGCGTTTCGGCGATCTGGTAGCCCACGGTGTAGACCGGGTTGAGGGAGGTCATCGGGTCCTGGAAGATCATGGCGATGCCGCTGCCGCGCAGGTCGGAGAGCCGGGCGTCGGACAGGCCCAGCAGCTCCGTGCCCTCGAAGCGGACCGAGCCGCGTACCCGGGCGGTGGCCGGCAGCAGGCCCATGACGGCGAGGGCGGTCACGGACTTCCCGGATCCGGACTCGCCGACGATGCCGAGGGAATCACCGCGATCCAGTCGGTAACCGACGCCGCGTACGGCCCGTACGACGCCGTCCTCCGTGGGGAACTCCACGGTCAGGTCCGTGACTTCGAGGACCGCGTCCGAGCCGGAGCCGGCCTGTACTCCCTGACTGGTCGTCATCACTGCCGCACCCTTTGCTGTCGGGGGTCGAAGGCGTCGCGCAGACCGTCGCCGATGAAGTTGATGGTCAGGGCGATCGCGATGATGAAGGCGCCGGGGATGTAGAAGAGCCAGGGCCGGGTGTCGACAGCCGTCTGGGCCTGGGCGACGAGCAGGCCGAGCGAGGTGTCGGGCGGCTGGACGCCGAAGCTGAGAAAGGACAGGGCTGTCTCGGTGAGGATGCCGGTGGCGACCAGGACGGCCGCGTTGACGATGATCGGGCCGAGCGCGTTGGGCAGCAGATGCCGGAAGATGATCCGGGCGTCGGACGCGCCCAGCGCTCGGGCCGCCTCCACGAACTCCTTCTCGCGCAGCGACAGCACCGTGGACCGGACGACCCGGGACACGTACGCCCAGGTCAGCCCGGCGATGACGACGGCGATCCAGTACCAGGAGCCGCCGCTGCGGGAGGAGATGACCAGGGCGATGGCGAGCAGCGGCAGCGTCAGGACGAGGTCGGCGATCCGCATCATGATCGCGTCGACGATCCCCCGGTAGAAACCGGCGATGGCGCCCCACACCGCGCCGACCAGGGTCGAGCCGAGCGCGATCAGGATGGCGATCTTCAGGGAGGTCTGGGTGCCCCGCATGACCTGGGCGTAGGCGTCGTATCCGGAGGCGTTCGTGCCGAACGGGTGCTTCCAGGAGGGTGCTTGGGAGTTGTCGGGGGTGAACTTCCCGTACGAGTAGTGCCACAGGTGCGGGCCGATGAACGCCCACAGAACGATCAGCAGGAACACCACCAGGCTGATCATGGCGGCGCGGTGACGGACGAAGCGGCGCAGGATCAGCTGGGTCTGGGTGCGCTGCCTGACGGTGAACTCGTGGTCGACGCGCGGGACTTCGGTACCGGCCGCACCGGTCGCCTCGGTGTCAGTCATAGCGGATCCTCGGGTCGAGTACGGCGTAGAGCAGATCGGCGATGAGGTTGAACGCGATGACGACGACCGCGGAGAGCAGCAGCCACGCCATGAGCCGGTAGACGTCGATGGTGGTCGCCGCGGTGACGAGCATTTCGCCCATGCCGTGCCACTGGAAGATGGTCTCCGTGACGACCGCCCCGCCGAGGATGCTCGCGATGTCGAGCGCGGTGACGGTGGTGAGCGGGATGAGGGCGGTGCGCAGTGCGTGGCGGGTCATCACCCTGCCCCGGCGGATTCCCTTGGCACGGGCCAGTCGTACGTAGTCGCTGCCCAGCACCTCCAGCATGGCGGCGCGGGTGTAGCGGGTCCAGGACGCGAACGACACCAGGGCCACGGTGATGGTCGGCAGGATCAAGTGGCCTACGTGGTCGGTGAATTCGTTCCACCAGGTGTCGACGTCGAGGTACGGGGACTTCTCGCCGATGGTGCCGAGGAAGGTGCTTCCGGTCTGCTCGTTGAGCCAGATGCCGGCCTGCTTGAGCAGCACGGCGAACCAGAACACCGGCATGGCGAGGAACAGGAAGCCGATGAAGGTGATGAAGTAGTCGGCCGCCGAGCACTGCCGGATGGCACTGAACACGCCGAAGATCACGGCCAGGATGAGGGCGATGAGCATCGCGGCGGCGACCAGCGTGACGGTCACCCGGAACCGGGTGAACAGGTAGTGGCCGATGTCCAGGTTCGACTGGACGGACGGTCCGAAGTCGCCGTGCAGCACTCCGGTGATCCAGTTCCAGTAGCGCTCCACGGCGGGCTGGTCGGCGTGGATGTGCCGGGCGAACGCGTCGACGGCGGCCTTGCTCGGGGCGGGCTGCCGAGAGGTGGCGAAGTTGGCCACCGGGTTGCCGGAGTTGACGACGACCAGGAACACGATGAACGTCGAGGCGGTCAGTACGGGGATGGAGACGAGGATGCGGCGCACGGTGTAGGCGAGCATGCGGTCTTCTCTCGGAGGCCGACCGGTGTGGGATGGACGTCCGTTGGCGGGGATCCGGCCCCGGGGTTGCCAGGGCCGGAATCCCCTACACGTGCGGGGACTACTTCTTCAGGCCCCACTCGGCGGTGTTGTACGGAGGGCCCACGTTCGTGGCGTTGTCCCGCATGTTCACGAACCGTGTCTGCACCGCCAGGACCGTCGGCTTCTGGTAGAGCGGCAGTACGTAGGCGTCCTTCACCATCAGCGAGTCCGCCTGGTGAGGAGCGTGGCCGCCTTCGCCGCGTCGGTCTCGCCGACGGCCTGGGACACCAGGGCGTCGACCTTCTTGTTGCTGTAGCCGCCGTAGTTGCCGCCACCCCCGGTCACCCAGTTCTGCTGGGCGTTGCTGCTCGGGAACGGTGAGGCGACCCAGGCGAAGACGATGATGTCGTACTGGTGTCCGGCGAGCACCGTACCGAGGTCGGCGGCGCCGATCGACTTGATGGTGATCTTGATGCCGAGGTTCGCCAGGTCGCTCTGCAGGATCTGGCACTCGCTCTGGCGGATCTGGTTACCGGTGGTGTAGCGGCAGTTGAACGGGCCGACCGCCTTGCCGTCCGGCGTCTTCAGGGACGTACCGACACCGGTGAACTTGGCGTCGGTGAGGTACTTCTCGGCCTTGGCCAGATCCCCGGAGCCCTGCCCGGTCGAGGTGACCAGGTCCTGGTAACCGGCCTGTCCCGGCACGAAGTTGTGGCTGCCGAGCTGCTTCACGTTCGGGTCGAACTGGCCGACCGTCTTGGCCATGATGTCCTTGATGCTGAGAGCGGTGAACATCGCCTGACACAGCGGCTTGTACGTGCCCAGCACCGCGTTGTGCAGGTTGAGGTCGAAGTGCTCCCAGTTGAGCCCGCTGCCAATGGTGTACGTGACGTTCGAGATGTCCTTGATCTGCTTGACCGGTCCACCTCGGGCTGCGGATAGATGCCCTGCACCTCGTTGCGCGATCGGCTCCTGGGTGGCGTCCGTGATGACCGTGAAAATCAGCCGCTGCAGGGAGGGCTTGTGCTTGCCCCACCACTTGGGGTCGGGCACGAAGGTGGCGTGGTCGTTGTCCGTCCAGTCCTGCATCTTGTACGGGCCCGCCGTCGTGTACTTGGTGGGCGGAGTCTTCTGGAAGTACTGCCAGCCCTTGGTCATCTGAGCGCCCGTCATATGGGCGGCGTCGCCGGCCTTGGCACCCGAGAGCTGCTCCGCGACGTGCGCCGGATAGAGGGGATAGCCCGCGCCGAAGAGTTGCTTCCAGTCCGAGTACGGCTTCGCCATCACGACGGTGACGGTCTTTCCGCCGTCGGAGCCGGTGACCGACTTGATCCGGTCGTAGCCAGCGGTGCTCTGCGGCAGACAGCCCTTGGTCTGGGTGGAGTCACTGGCGGGTGGCGGCGGGCAGTCCTTGCCGTTGTTGGTGCGCCAGTAGTAGACGAAGTCGTCGGCGGTGATGGCCGTTCCGTCGTTCCACGACGCCTTCGGGTTGATCTTGTAGACGAGCGTCTGCGGGCTGGTGCTCGTCTGGGTGGCCGAGGTCACCAGATCGGTGTTGAGCGCGATACTGAAGTCGGGCTGGGGGACGAAGACTTGGGGCAGGACGACGCCGAGGGCCTCGCCGTTCTCGAAGGTGTTGCCATTGGTGTCCTGCAGGTTCCACTGCTGGATGTTCTTCTCCAGCGTGTACGTGAAGGTGCCTCCGGACTTGGTGGCGGCCGAGTTGCAGGTGTTCGCCCTGCCCTGTGCGCTGCAGGACGACAACCCCGCGGAGCTGCGCTTGTGGGTGCCGCTCCCGCCGCCGCTGCTGCAGGCGGCCAGGACCAGCGTGAGCCCCGCGGCGAGCGTGAAGCCCTTTGTGAGGGCAGACGAATGCGCGCGCATGTCCCTCCTTCAACCGGGGGTGAATCCGGTCCTGTTGGTGCGGCCCGGGGCCGCACAGAGGTGAGCTGCACATTCACGGTGGGACTGTCAAATAGCGTCGTAACTTCCCGCGCCATATCGGGATGGCTTCGATTCCCCCTCGCTTGCCCCTCGGATCCCTCTCGCTTCCCCCTCGGAAGTCCCCACGCCGCGCAAAGTCGCGACGTCAGCCGACCGGCACCCCGGCTTCCAGATAGAGCGCCGCTCCGCGCTCGCGCGCCCGCAGGGCCCAGCGCAGCCGTTCGTAGCGCACGGGCGGCAGCAGGTCGGCCGCCTCCTGCTCGGTGGCGAAGCGCCAGTCGCGAAGTTCGGGTCCGGGCAGCAGCAGACGGCTCGCCGCTGCCGTGTCGAGTCGGCCGCCGTCGAACAGCAGACGCAGGCCGCCGAAGCCCGGGGGCGCCGGTGACTCCCAGTCGACAACGAGCAGGCGGGGCACCTCGTCGAGGGTGATGCCGGTCTCCTCGGTGACCTCGCGCATACCCGCGCGCGCAGGGGCCTCACCGGGTTCCACGACACCTCCGGGGAATTCCCAGCCGGCCTTGTAGGTCGGATCGACGAGCAGCACCCGGTCCTGCTCGTCGAAGAGGAGCACACCCGCGGCGACGGTCTCCGCGGTGGGTTCGGGAGTCTGCACGATGTCGCACACGGGTACGTCCCCGGTGCGCACGGCATCGGCGATGCGCAGGGCCGTGTCGTACGGGGTGAGCGCGCCGGTGTCCACGGGGTGGGCGTCGGCGGTGAGCCAGGAGGCGAGCGCGGCGCGATACGGCTCGATGTGGTCGTAGGACCACTGGCGCACACGCATCTCACCGTCGGGCAGGTCCGGGGGCACCTCACGTCCGGCTATTCGCTCGCGCAGGATCGTTTCCGCCGGGGCAAGGAGCACATGTCGTACGGGGATACGGCGCGCGGCGAGGCCGCCGAAGATCTCGTCACGGTACTCCTGGCGGAGCAGGGTCATCGGGACCACGAGCACGCCACCGAGTTCGGCGAGCATGGCGGCCGCGGTGTCGACCACGAGGCGTCGCCAGATCGCCAGGTCCTGGAAGTCACCGACCTCGGCGAGGCGCTTGGCCGGCAGCAGGTGCGCGAGCGTGCCGCCGATGACCTCGGGGTCGAAGAGCGTGCTGTTCGGGATCAGCTCGATCAGTTCCCGTGCGGTGGTGGTCTTCCCCGCACCGAACGCACCGTTGATCCAGACGATCACGGTTCCCCCTCTTCTGTTGGCCCCCCTGTGGCTTGCCCGCTCCACCCTGCCACGGAAACCAGGCCCTGATGAGGGCGCCGACAGCGCGGCGCCGGTGCCCCGTCCCCGGGCACCGGCGCCGTGGTCCGATCCCGTCAGCCGTTCTGTCCCAGTGCCTTGTCGTCCACGGCCAGACTGTCGCTGCCGATCGTGTGATCGACGGTGCTCAGCGTGTCCTTGACGTTCAGATCGCCGAGGGCGTCGCTGTCGGCGGCGTGGGACGGGGTGATCGCCGCAACGACGAACCCGGTGGCGAGGGAGGCGATGGCGAGCATGCTGCGCTTCTTCATGCCCGGTTCAACTACGGAGCCACCGACGAGTCACGGGTAGGTCACGCAACTTCATCTCACCCTCTACGCGTCGGCGCCGGTGCTGGGCGGTGATGACGTGCACGCCGGCAGTGGGGACCAGGCCGGCAGGAGACGGCCGAGTCGATCGCACCCCCGCCCCTACGGCCGCTCCGACGACGCCGCCTGAGAGTCCTGCGAGTCCTGCGTCCATGACCGGAGTCCGCCCCCTCGGCATGGGCCCGCCGCGGGTGCCCTGCTCGCTAGCCTGGCCGTATGCCTGACGACCACCCACCCATCGCCGCCGCGGTCATCCCCCACAACGGCCGCGTGCTCCTCATTCGTCGCCGGGTCGCCGAGGGCACCCTGCTCTGGCAGCTCCCCGCGGGCAAGGCGGCCCCGGGCGAGCCCCCGGCCGCTGCTGCCGCGCGTGAGGTGCTGGAGGAGGCGGGCGTCACCGTGGAGGCGGTGCGGCTGCTGGGTGAGCGGGTGCATCCGGATACGCGCCGGTCGATGGCGTACTGGGCGTGCCGGCTCGTCGCCGGCACTGCTCATGTGGCGTCGCCGCGGGAGGTGGGGGGCATGTGGGCTACGCGCACGGACCTTCGTCGGTTGATTCCTGGCGGCCTGTTCGATCCGGTGCAGGCCTACCTCGAGGAGGTTCTGCCGCCCTGAGGGTTCCGGCGCGTAGTCCGTCCGGCCGAACATTTCCGTCGAATGCGGCGGGGGCGTTTTAGCGTGGTTTTCCCGAACAGAGGAGGCCGCAATGCCGGAGGAGCCGATGCCGGGCCGCTTGGGCACGGAGGCGCGGCGAGTGAAGTTCCCGGACGGTAGCCACGGTGTGATCCTGGTGCGGGCCGGCCTGCCGCAGGATGAGGCCGACCAGATCGCGGCCCGAACGTGGGCAGAGTTGCAGGAGCCTGGAGCGCCGGAGAGCTAGCCGGTATGCGTGAGCGGGACACGGAGGCGTGGATGCTGCCCATGGGCACCTTGACCGTGTCCGGGCGCCCTGCGGCCGGACGGACTTCGAGTACGGCGCGAGGACGGTTCGCAGGTTTTGTCGTTGCTCCGTTCGGCGGTGTTGCGGTTACGGTCGGCGCCCGGGCTCGTTGGCGGTGTATGAGCAGAAGTCGCAGGTTGCGGGATCTGTCAGGGGCGCCGGCGTTCGACCAGTTGACTGCCGAGCTGGCTCGTGCCGCCGTCGCGGTGAAGGGCGGTAAGTCCTCACGGCGGCAGGCGGTCGAGCAGGTGCTGCGCCCGGTGGGTGAGGAGCCTGATGAGAACCGTCAGGCGGCGCGGCCCGGGTCGGGCTGATCACTCCCCTGCTTTTCGCCGCCCCACCAGCGGGCGATCATGTCGTCGTCTGTCGTTCGACGCGGCCGCACTCGAGGCACCAGGGTCGTGGCGGCTCGCCCAGGGTCGACGCGTCGCAGGACCAGTAGAGGCGCGTACCGCCCGCAGTCGTGGCAGCGGGGCGGCAGGCTGCCGGAGCCTTGGCTTCCCCCTGGGGGCAGGACTCGCGTCCGGGGGAAGCCGCGGTGAAGACTCTCAAGTTCCCGTCACCGGTCGTCGTCGAGCAGGCTCAGCGCGCCCTCTGAACGGGTCGTCGGCCAAGACCTGGCAGACCAGGAATTCGCAGGTCATCCGTTATCCCTTGGTCGACCCCAGCGTCAGCCCCGCGATGAAGTGCCGCTGCAGCACCAGGAACACCAGGATCGTCGGGAGGGCGACGAGGACCGAGCCGGCGGCCAACAAGTTGTAGTCCGTGAAGAATTGGCCCCTGAGGTTGTTCAGGGATGACGTGACGGGGAGCTTGTCGGGGTTGGAGATGAAGATCAGGGCCCAGAGGAAGTCGTTGTAGATCCAGGTGAATTCGAGGGTGCCGAGGGCTGCGAGGGCGGGGCGGCACAGAGGCAGCGTGATGCGCCAGAACTGGGTCCAGACGCCCGCGCCGTCGACGATGGCGGCCTCCAGGATCTCCTGTGGCAGCGTCCGCATGAAGTTGGCCAGCACGAAGACGCAGAAGCCCAGTTGGAAGCCGATGTTGACGATGATGACGGCCCAGTAGGAGTCGTACATCGTGAGTGAGTCGGACATCCACCAGGGCAGCGGGACCTTGTTGAAAAGGACGTACAGGGGGGTCACGATCACCTGCTGGGGCAGCAGGTTGCCCGCTGTGAAGAACATCAGCAGCACCAGGCCGCCGCGCAGCTTCAGGCGGGAGACCGCGAAGGCGACGAACGAGGCGAGGAACAAGGTGATCAGAACGCCGGGCACGGCGATGAGCAGCGTGTTGGTGAAGTACTTCCCCATGCCCGACTCGGTGTAGGCCCGGCGGTAGTACTCGAAGGACAGGTGCCTGGGGAAGGAGAAGTAGCCGTGCTGCGCCGTCTCCTCGTATGGGCGCAGTGAGGCGTAGACGGCGAGCAGGAGGGGCGCGAGAAAGGCCAGCGAGACGCCCATCAGGAAGATGTGCACCCCGAAGCGGCCGGGGCGCGGCCTGCGGCGGGGTGTGGGCTGCTCCGCGGCCGCGGGGGCCGGACGGTGGGTGGGCGCGCCGGCGCGGATGTCGGCTGTCATCGGTCGCGCGCACCTCGCAGCTCTTGGACCAGGAACGTCACGATGAACCCCAGGGAGACGGTGAGCAGGACGACCGCGATCGCCGAGCCGAATCCGATGCGGCTGGCCTCGCCGATGATGTTGTCCGTGATGAGGACCGAGAGAAGTTCCAGACCGTTTCGGCCCTTGTTGACCGCGTAGACGATGTCGAACGCGCGCAGCGCCTCGATGACGGTGATCACGCCGACGATGACGTTGACGGGGCGGAGCGTCGGGAAGACCACGCGGAAGAACGTCTGGCGCTCGTTCGCGCCGTCGATCGCGGCCGCTTCCTTCAACTGCGGGTCCACGGATTTGAGTCCGGCCAGGTAGAGGATCATGACGTAGCCGGTGTGCCGCCAGCTCGCCGCGATCATCATCATCCAGAGGTTGAGGTGCGAGTCGCCGAGCCAGTCGATGGGGTCGTCGTGGTTGTTCAGGATCGTGTTGACCACGCCCTGGTCGGTGCCCAGGATCAGCTGCGCGATGAAGCCGACGATGGCGAGCGAGAGCACGACCGGCATGTAGATCGTGGACTGGTAGAAGCGGCTGAAGCGGACGCCGCGGTCGATGAGGACGGCCAGGAACAGGCCGAACGGCGTCGCGATCAGGCCGAGGAAGAGCAGCCACAGGATGTTGTGGCGGACGGCCGGCCAGAAGACCGGGTAGTTCTCGACCATGTTCTTGTAGTTGTCGCCGCCGACCCAGTGGATGTCGCCGACGCCGTCCCAGGAGGTGAAGGACAGTCCGATGGAGGCCAGCGTCGGGCCCCAGATGATGACGATGTCGAGCAGGATCGGTATGCCGAGAAGCACGCCGAGGACGACGACGTCGCGGCGGGTGAACCGCCGCAGCCGCCGCCGTCCGGCGCGCCGTGGGATGTTGAGCGCCACGGAACGTCTTCCCCCAGGTTCAGCCGACGGGCGACGAGAAGATGGTCTTCTTCTGTCGTTCGATGCTGTTGCAGAGACCGTCGACGTCCTTCGGATTTCCGATGAAGTCCTGGATCGCCTTGATCATCACGGTCGAGGCGAAGTCGGGCCGGGTGTCGCGGTCCATGAACTGTGAGATCTGCTTGGCGCCCGAGACGAGTTGGGCCGATTTCTTCTGCAGGGCGCTGTACTTGGAGGTGTCGGCGCCGTCGTTCACCGCCACGTTGTTGGGGTCGAGGGCGAGGTAGGTGTCCTCCGCCTTGGGCGTGCCGAGCCATTTCAGCAGGGCGTTGGCACCGTCGAGGTTCTTCGACTTCTTGGCGACGAGGAAGCCGTCGATGGGGGCTTCCACGGCGTCCTGCGCGTACTGCGGGTCGATCTCGGGGAAGGCGAAGAAGTCGATGTCGTCGCGTTCACTCTCAGGGAACTGGGTGCCGGGGTGCGGCATGCCGAAGACCGCCATGCCGGTCTTGCGCTGCTGGAGGCTCTGCCCGGCCTCCTCCCAGGTGCGGCCGAGGGCGCCCTTCTGGTAGTACGGCATGAGTTCGCGCCAGGTGTCGAAAACCTTCTTGACCTTGGTGTCGGTCCACGACTCGTCGCCCGCCATCAGCGACTTGTGGAAGTCGTATCCGTTCAGACGCATGTTGATGTAATCGAAGGTGCCCATCGCGGGCCAGCCGTCCTTGTCGCAGAAGGCGACCGGAGTGCCGTCCTTGGACATCCTCTTGGCGAGCGCGATGAACTCGTCCCAGGTCTTCGGCTGTTGATAACCCTTGCTCTGGAAGAGGCTCTTCCGGTGGAAGACGGCCCACGGGTAGTAGTAATACGGCACGAAGTACTGCTTGCCCGCGTGCGTGGACTGTTCCTTGAGTGCGTCGGAGAATCCGCTGAAGCCGCTCCACACATCGCTGATCTCGTGCAGGAGCCCCTTCTCCGCGAAGTACTGCATGCGATATCCGGCGAACCACATGAAGACGTCGTCGGGCGTGCCCTGGAGATAACGGTTGATGTTCTCCTGGAAGTCGTTGTGGTCCTTGGTGTTGACCTTGACCTTCTTGCCGGACTTCTTCTCGTACGCCGCGAAGGCCGCCGCATACGCCTTCTTCGGGACCGGGTCCGACGCGTTGGATCCCACCGTTACTTGGTTCTTGTTTCCACCGGGTCCGTCACCGCACGCGGACAGCAGGGCGGGGAGTGTGAGCGCGCCTGCTCCGACGGCCGCACCACGCAAGAGACTTCGCCGGGACATCCGATGTCCCGTCGTGCCTCCGGGCACGACGAGCCCCTTCAACGATGACTGTGCCATGTCCCCTCCTCGGGGTGCCACTCAACACAACCGAACGCGAGGCTTGGATCTCACTCCCAAGTGAGGGTGCAGTCAAGGGTTCTGACGAGATATCGAACAACCGTTACCACTTCTCTTCCAACAGAGTCGGACAGGTCCTACCGTAAACGCGCACCATTGTCGCAGACGTATAGACATCCAACCTTTCGCGAGTTCGGAGGAACGTAACGATGCGTCACCTTCCCACCCGCACAACCCGCCGAAGAGTGGTCGGAGCGCTGGCCACTGGACTGTTGTGTACGACCGGGCTCATGACGCCCGCCTTCGCCGCCCCCGCCCAGGAACCCGCCTCCCCCACGTTGGCGGACGGCCTCGCCCTCACTCCGCCGATGGGCTTCAACAACTGGAACTCCACGCACTGCCGCGCCGAGTTCAACGAGGACATGGTCAAGGGCATCGCGGACATCTTCGTCGACAAGGGCCTCAAGGAAGCCGGGTACCAGTACGTCAATCTCGACGACTGCTGGGCCCTGCCGACCCGGGACGCGAACGGCAAGCTGGTCCCCGACCCGGTGCGATTCCCGGGCGGAATCAAGGCGGTCGCCGACTACGTGCACGCCAAGGGGCTCAAGCTCGGCATCTACACCAGCGCGGGCACGAAGACGTGCAACAGCGCGGGATTCCCCGGCGCTCTCGGCCACGAGTACAGCGACGCCCAGCAGTTCGCCGACTGGGGTGTCGACTACGTCAAGTACGACAACTGCAACAACCAGGGCGTGGACGCCAGGTTGCGGTACACGACAATGCGTGACGCCCTGAAGGCGACCGGGCGCCCGATCGTCTACAGCATCTGTGAGTGGGGCCAGAACAAACCCTGGGAATGGGCGTCTGACGTCGGACATCTGTGGCGCACGACCGGGGACATCAGCGACAGTTGGGGCTCGATGCTGTCGATCCTCAAGCAGAACCTGCCCCTCGCCCCGTACGCCGGCCCCGGGCACTGGAACGACCCGGACATGCTGGAGGTCGGCAACGGCGGCATGACCGACACCGAGTACCGCTCGCACTTCTCCATGTGGTCGATCATGGCGGCTCCGCTGCTGATCGGCTCCGATCTGCGCAAGGCGTCCGCGGCGACCTTCGACATCCTCGACAACAAGGAGGTCATCGCGGTCGACCAGGACCCGCTGGGCAAGCAGGGCACGGTGCTCTCCTCCGAGGGCGGACGCTGGGTCGTCGCCAAGGAGATGAAGGACGGCAGCCGGGCGGTGGCACTGTTCAACGAGACCGGCAGCGCACAGCGGATCGCCACGACCGCGCAGGCCGTGGGCCTGCCCGAGACCGACGCCTACACACTGCGCGATCTGTGGCAGCACAAGAGCTACAACACCGCGGGCACCATCTCGGCGACCGTTCCCGCCCACGGGACCGTACTGGTACGCGTCTCCGTCGACCCCCGGTGGGCCAAGAACCCGCCCGCCGTCGAACTCGGGCTGGACGGAAGCCCGTTGGTCGAGGCGGGCAGGCCGGTCTCGCTGACGTCGTCGGTCACCGACCTCGGCCGGACGCCCGCGAAGCGCGTCTCCGTGACGTTGAGCGGCCCCGAGGGCTGGACGGTCGCGGCGACCTCGCCGACGAGCGCGGGCACGGTGCCCACGGGCCGCGCCCTGCGTACGCAGTGGCAGGTCACCGCCCCCGCCGGCGCGGCCACGGGGTCGTACGACCTGACGCTGAAGGCCAGTTACCGCTCACCGACCGGCGTACGCGCCGAGCGCGTGCTGCCGCTGAAGGCATCCGTGGTCGTGGCCCCACCCTCCGGGGTCTCCTACCTCGGTGACCTTCCGTGGCTGTCGACGACCAACGGCTGGGGACCGGTTGAGCGCAACACCAGCAATGGTGAGAGCGCCGCGGGCGACGGTCATCCGATCACTCTGGGCGGGACCGTATACGCCAAGGGGCTCGGCGTGCACGCGGAGAGCGCCGTCGAGTACTACACGGGCAAGGCGTGCACGACGGTCACCGCGGACGTCGGCGTCGACGACGAGAAGGCCGCCAAGGGCACCGTAGCCTTCGAGATCTGGGCCGACGGGACCAAGGTCGCCTCGACGGGCGTCCTCACCAACGCGATGCCGGCCGAGCCGATCACGGCGGACGTGACCGGGGCCCAGGTGGTCCGACTCCTCGTCACCGACGGCGGCGACGGGATCGACTCGGACCACGCGGACTGGGCGGACGCGAAACTGAGTTGCTGAAGCGGCAAAGGCGGAACCCCCGTCGGCCAGACCCCGACGGTTCAGACCCTGGCCGTCGGGACCGGGGATCCGCCGGCGCCATCGGTCGGTCGGGGACAGGCGGGTCCACTGCCGTGAGGGTGGGTGCGGTGTTCGCCCCCTCCGCCCCTGCCCGTCCTCTGTGGGGGGGGGGGGCCCCCGCCCCCCCCCCCCCACCCCCGCGGGGGCGGGGGTGACCCCCGGCGGGGGGGGCCCCAAAACCCCCCCCCCCCGCGCCCCCGGGCGGGGGGGGCGGGGGGGCCCCCCGGGGGGGGGGGGGGGGGGGGGCGCCCCCCC
This sequence comes from Streptomyces sp. NPDC050564, assembly GCF_044457265.1. NCBI lineage: Bacteria > Bacillati > Actinomycetota > Actinomycetes > Kitasatosporales > Streptomycetaceae > Streptomyces > Streptomyces sp. NPDC050564. The sequence goes on from NZ_JBITGS010000025.1 coordinate 148,369, forward strand.
CCCCCCCCGGCCCCGCCGCGGGGCGGGGCGGCCCCCCCCCCCCCCACTCCTCGAACGCCGGAGGGGCCGGATTTCAGCCGTCCGGGGCTGAACCCTTCAGCCCCGGACGAGCGGCCACGGGTCGGTCAGGCCCCGCGGGTTGCACGTGCTCCGGTCCGCTCAGCGGGTCGGGCCCCGACCTGCTGGGCCCCGACCGCTCAGACGCCGGCCGCAGTCGCGCTCGGATTCCTGCTGAGCGCGGCCGCGGCCGCGCCGACCAGCCCGGCGTCCGTGCCCATCAGCGCGGGCGTCACGGTCAGCCGCCGTACGAAGGACAGCGTCGCGTAGGTGGCCAGTGCCTCGCGCAGCGGCGCGAACAGGACATCGCCCGCCTTGCCCACTCCCCCGCCGATGACGGCTATGTCGATCTCGACAAGGGTTGCCGTGGCCGCGATACCCGCCGCGAGCGCCTGCGCGGCCCGTTCGAAGGAGGCCACCGCGACCGGGTCGCCCGCACGGGCGGCCTCGGCCACCGCGGCAGCCGAGGTGTCGCCGTCGGGGCCGGGCCGCCAGCCGCCCTCCAGCGCGCGGCGGGCGATGTTCGGACCGCTCGCGATGCGCTCGACGCAGCCGCGGGAGCCGCACGGGCAGACATCGCCGTCGAGGTCGACGCTGATGTGCCCGATGTGGCCGGCGTTGCCGGTGGGACCGGGGTGCAGCTGCCCGTTCAGGACGAGCCCGCCGCCCACGCCCGTGGACACCACCATGCACAGCGCGTTGTCGTGGCCGCGGGCGGCGCCCTGCCAGTGCTCGGCCGCCGTGATGGCCACGCCGTCGCCGATCAGCTCGACGGGCAGCCCCGTCGCGGCCTTGCGGACCCGCTCGACGAGCGGGTAGTCCCGCCAGCCCGCGACATTCACGGGGCTCACCGTGCCGGCGGAGGCGTCCACCGGGCCCGCGCTGCCGATGCCGACGGCCCGCGCCCTGCTCCACAGCGGGGAGACCGTCAGCTCGCCGATCACGTCCTCGACGGCCCGCATCACGGTGTCGCCGTCCTCCTGCGCGGGCGTCGCACGCTGCGCGCGCAGGAGGATCCGGCCGTGGCCGTCCACCAGCGCTCCGGCGATCTTGGTGCCGCCGATGTCGAGCGCGGCCACGAGGTCGGTGTGCATCAGAGTCAGGTCTCCTGGTGAACCTTGAGAAAAGGGCAGGCCGGTCTCGCAGTGGGGGCGGAGGCCGGAGATTGCGGTGGACAGTCTCTCCCGCATCTGACAACGTTGTCCAGGCTCTATGCTCGACGCCACATCCTCATACAACCCCATGGACCGACGCATCCCCGTGGACGACAGGACAGGACAGTACATCGTGGCCGAGACCGCCCGCCGATCCGAGAACCGCTACGGAAACCGTCCGACGATGAAGGACGTCGCGGCGCGTGCGGGAGTCGGCCTCAAGACGGTCTCGCGCGTAGTCAACGGCGAGCCGGGGGTCACCCCGGACACCGAACGCCGCGTCCAGGAGGCCATCGACGCACTGGGCTTTCGGCGCAACGACAGCGCGCGAGTACTGCGCAAGGGCCGCACCGCCAGCATCGGCCTCGTCCTGGAGGACCTCGCGGACCCGTTCTACGGACCGCTGAGCCGCGCGGTCGAGGAGGTGGCCCGTGCCCACGGAGCCCTGCTGATCAACGGCTCCAGCGCCGAGGACCCGGACCGCGAGCAGGAACTCGTCCTCGCCCTGTGCGCGCGCCGCGTGGACGGCCTCGTCGTCATTCCGGCCGGTGACGACCACCGCTATCTCGAGCCCGAGATAAAGGCTGGCGTCGCCACGGTCTTCGTGGACCGGCCGGCCGGCAAGATCGACGCCGACGTCGTGCTCTCGGACAGCTTCGGCGGCGCCCGGGACGGTGTCGCTCACCTCATCGCCCACGGCCACCGCCGGATCGGCTTCATCGGCGACATGCCCCGCATCCACACCGCCGCCGAGCGGCTGCGCGGCTACCGCGCAGCCATGGAGGACGCGGGCATACCGGTGGAGGACGCCTGGATGTCCCTCGGCGTCACGGACCCCCAGCGGGTGCGAAAGGCGGCCGAGGACATGCTGTCCGGCCCCTCCCCCGTCAGCGCCGTCTTCGCGGGCAACAACCGCGTCACCGTCACGGTCGTCCGTGTCATCGCCGAGCGCGGCCGCCCCGTCGCCCTCGTCGGCTTCGACGACATCGAGCTCGCCGACCTGCTCCAGCCCGGCGTGACCGTCGTCGCCCAGGACGCCGCCGCCCTCGGCCGCACGGCCGCCGAGCGGCTCTTCCGCCAGCTCGACGGCAACCTCGTCACCCCGGAGCGCATCGAACTCCCGACGCGCTTGATCACACGCGGCTCGGGGGAACTGCCGCCCGCGCACTGAGCCATGGGCGCCCCGGACCCCCGTTCGCTCGACGCCCTCGGCCTCGCCGAGGCGCCGCGCGACCATCCGCTCAGCTATCCGGGCGCGTGGCCCGAGGAGTCCGGACTCCTCGACGGGGACCGGCTGTTGCCCCTGCCCCGCCTGGTGTACGAGGACCGCGTTCCGGTCGTGGCCGTCGGCTCCAACGCCTGCCCCGGCCAACTCCGGCACAAGATGGCGGAGTCCGAGGTGTCCGGCACGATCCCGATGGTGAAGGCGCGGGTGGCCGGCATCGGCGTCGGCGTGTCCGCCCATGTGAGCCTCATGGGGTACGTGTCCGCGTCGCCGTTCCATGCACCGGGTGTGGTCAGCGAGTTGTTCGTCACCTGGCTCGACTCGGACCAGCTCGCCGTAGTCGACAGGAGCGAGGGAGTCTTCTCGGCGACCGGGGCGTACGACCGGGCCTGGCTTCCGTCGTCCGACGTCCGGATCGAGCTGGAGTCCGGTGAACTGCTGCCCGGTGCGCACGTCTACGTCAACCGGCGCGGGGTGCTTCAGGACGGTGCCGGGGTGCCCCGGGCGCACCCCGGCGAGCAGGCGCTGCTCGTCTCGCTCCTCGCGGCGTTCCCGCGGCTGCGGGAGCTGTTCGGGGACACGCCCGAGGAGTTCTGCGCCCGGGCGCGCTCCGACAGGGCGCGCTGCTCGCTCGGAACCCGGATGTTCGCCGAGGAGCGGCTCACCATGACTTCCGGCCTGGAGAGATACGTCTAGGGCCCGGCTTTCGGCTCACGCCGACTTCCGGCTGCGGCGCCTCACCACTGCCGGCGAGCGGGCTTGGTGCGCGCAGGTGCAAGGCGGAGCAGGGAGCCGACGCAATGGGGGCCCCGCGCGAGCCAAGCCGAGCGTGGGAGATTCGGCGAGTGACGACAACGCGGCAGATGTGCGTGCCGAGCCCCGCGGCCCAGGCGGGATCCGAAAGACAGGTCCCAGGTGGGTCACTCTCGAAGTGCGGGCCGCAGGGGCTTGGTCGCGCAGTTCGCCGCGCCCCCAAGGGCGCGCTCTACTTCCCGGAGATTGTCAGGTCCCCGCGCCTCGGTGCCGCGAAGCCCTCCAGGTCGGCCCGCGTCAGACTCGTGACCCTCGCGACCTCCGCGATGTCCAGGGCGCCGCAGTCCAGGCCGCGCAGGAGGTAGCCGCTGAGGGCCTTGGCGGTGGCGGGCTCGTCCATGACGTCGCCGCCGGCGTGGGCGGCGTAGCGGGCGAGGCGGGCGGCGGCCTGTTCGAAGCCCTCGCGGTAGAAGGCGAAGACGGCGGCGTAGCGGGTGGGGATGTGGCCGGGGTGCATGTCCCAGCCCTGGTAGTAGGCGCGGGCCAGGGCACGGCGGGTGAGGCCGTAGTGCAGCCGCCAGGCGTCGTGCACCTTCTCGGTCGGGCCGACCGGCAGGACGTTCGTGGAGCCGTCGGAGACACGTACGCCGGTGCCGGCGGCCGCGACCTGCATGATCGCCTTGGCGTGGTCGGCGGCGGGGTGGTCGCTGGCCTGGTAGGCGGCGGAGACGCCGAGGCAGGCGCTGTAGTCGAAGGTGCCGTAGTGCAGACCGGTTGCCCGGCCCTCGGCGGCCTGGATCATCCGGGCGACGGTCGCGGTGCCGTCGGTGGCGAGGATGGACTGGCTGGTCTCTATCTGGATCTCGAAGCCGATCCGGCCGGGCTCCAGGCCGCGTGCCTTCTCGAACTCCTCAAGGAGCCGGACCATCGCGGTGACCTGCTCCGCGTACGTCACCTTCGGCAGTGTCAGCACGAGCCCGTCGGGCAGGCCGCCGGCCTCCATCAGGCCGGTGAGGAAGATGTCGAGCGTGCGGATGCCCCGGTCGCGTACCGGCGCCTCCATGCACTTCATGCGGATGCCCATGTACGGGGCCGCCGTGCCGTTCTGGTACGCCTCGGCGATCAACCGGGCCGCGCGCGCTGCCGTCTCGTCCTCCTCGGCGTCCGGACGCGGTCCGTAGCCGTCCTCGAAGTCGACGCGCAGATCCTCGATGGGTTCGCGTACCAGCTTGGCCCGCACGCGGTCGTAGACGGGCTCGGCGAGCTCGTCGGTGAGGCCGAGGACGGCGGCGAAGGAAGCGGCGTCCGGGGCGTGCTCGTCTAGGGCGGCCAGGGCCTGGTCGCCCCAGGAGCGAATGGTGTCGGCGGCGAACACGTCACCAGGGACGTACACGGTGTGGACGGGCTGCCGGGTACCGGGGTCTCCTGGGTAGCGGCGCTCCAGTTCGGCGTCGACCGGGGCGAGGGAGGCGCTGATCTCCTCGCTGACGGCTCCCGCGAGGCTCGTCGCCACCTTCTCCTGCTGACCCTGACCCATCCCACACCCTCCACTTTTCCGCACTACGGAATCAACAATCCGTAGAATGAAGTTATCTGGGGATCTTCCTGCCGGTCAACACCCTCTTGGATGGCGGGACACTCCGATGCCCCGACCCGTTCACGCTTGTCTCTGTTCCTTCTTCCACACTGCGGTGCACACCCTTCATCCTGACTCGCGACCGAAGGAGCACGCGTGTCGAACTCCACCAGAGTGACCCGCCGCATGGGGCTCAGGACCGCGGCGGCAGCCGCGATCGCCATGCCCCTGCTCAGTACGGCGCAGGCCTCCGCCACCCGGCGCGGCGGCCGCCGCCTGGACGTCATGACCTTCAACCTCCGCTTCGCGAGCAGCGCCGAACCCAACAGCTGGAAGGTACGCCGCCCCGTCGTGCGCGAGCTGCTGCGCCGGGAGCGTCCGCATGTCTTAGGCACCCAGGAGGGTCTCTACCAGCAGGTCCGCGACGTCCGGTCCGATCTCGGACCGCACTACGACTGGATCGGCACCGGCCGCGGGGGCGGCAGCCGCGACGAGTTCGCGGCCGTCTTCTTCGACACCCGCCGCCTCGCACCCGTGGAGTACGACCACTTCTGGCTCTCCGACACCCCCGAGGTGATCGGTTCGAACACCTGGGGCGGCGTCTGCATCCGTATGGTCACCTGGGTCCGCTTCCGTGATCTGCGCGACGGGGAGCGGGAGTTCTACTTCCTCAACACCCACCTGGACAGCGCGAGCCAGAACGCACGAGCGCGGGGCGCCGCTCTGATCGGCGAGCGGATCGCCGGGCTCGACCGTTCCCTGCCGCTGCTCGCGACCGGCGACTTCAATGTGGCGGCCCACAGGAATGCGGTCTACGACACCATGCTGGGCGCCGGTCTCGTCGACACCTGGGACGCGGCGGCCGAGCGCGGCCCGCTCTACGCCACCTTCCACGGCTACAAGCCGCTGGTGCCCGACGGCGACCGGATCGACTGGATCCTCGCCACGCCGGGCGTGACCGCACACCGGGCGGCGATCAACACGTACTCCCTGAACGGCCAGTTCCCGAGCGACCATCTGCCCGTGCAGGCCTCACTGGCCCTGGGATGAGCCGAGGCCCCCGCGACCGCGACGGTCACAGGGGCCTCGTACCTCGGGGATGCTCAGCCCTTGCGGGACTTGATCTCCTCGGTCAGCTGCGGGACGACCTCGAAGAGGTCGCCGACCACGCCGTAGTCGACCAGGTCGAAGATCGGGGCCTCGGCGTCCTTGTTGATCGCCACGATCGTCTTCGAGGTCTGCATACCGGCGCGGTGCTGGATCGCCCCGGAGATGCCGGAGGCGATGTACAGCTGCGGCGAGACGGACTTACCGGTCTGGCCGACCTGGTTGGAGTGCGGGTACCAGCCGGCGTCGACCGCGGCGCGCGAGGCGCCCACGGCGGCACCGAGGGAGTCGGCCAACGCCTCGATGATCGAGAAGTTCTCGGCGCCGTTGACACCACGGCCGCCGGAGACCACGATCGCGGCCTCGGTCAGCTCGGGGCGACCGGTCGACTCGCGCGGGGTGCGCGCGGTCACCTTGGTGCCGGTGGCCTTCTCGGAGAAGGAGACCGCGAGGGCCTCGACGGCGCCGGCGGCCGGGGCGGCCTCCACGGGAGCCGAGTTCGGCTTGACCGTGATGACCGGGGTGCCCTTGGCGACACGGGACTTGGTGGTGAAGGAGGCGGCGAACGCGGACTGCGTGGCCACCGGGCCCTCGTCGCCGGCCTCCAGGTCGACGGCGTCGGTGATGATGCCGGAGCCGATACGGACCGCGAGGCGGGCCGCGATCTCCTTGCCCTCGGCGGAGGACGGGACCAGCACGGCGGCCGGGGAGACGGCCTCGTACGCGGCCTGCAGGGCGTCCACCTTCGGGACGACCAGGTAGTCGGCGTACTCGGCGGCGTCGTGCGTGAGGACCTTCACCGCGCCGTGCTCGGCGAGCGCTGCGGCGGTGTTCTCGGCGCCGGAGCCGAGGGCGACGGCGACGGGCTCGCCGATGCGACGGGCCAGCGTCAGCAGCTCGAGGGTGGGCTTGCGGACGGCACCGTCCACGTGGTCGACGTAGACGAGAACTTCAGCCATTACTACTCCTGGGCGAGAACCCCGAACTTCAGCCGGGGAAAGACTTGTTGACTACTAGGCTCCTGCGCGTGCCTTTCGGCGCCGGGCAGGGCTTGTCCGTCATGAGGCCGTCTCGACAGTCGAGTGAGAAGCCCCTTCGGGGGAGGAGTCACGGGAATGCTCTCCTGCGAGTGCGAGAGACACTCCGAGGGGCGCGGGTCGCGTTGCGACCGGCCCGCGCCGCCACTCCCCTAGATGAACTTCTGGCCCGCGAGGAACTCAGCGAGCTGCTTGCCGCCCTCGCCCTCGTCCTTGACGATCGTGCCGGCGGTGCGCGCCGGGCGCTGGGCCGCGGAGTCCACCTTGGTCCAGGCGCCCTCGAGACCGACCTCGTCCGCCTCGATCTCCAGGTCCTCCAGGTCCCAGGACTCCACCGGCTTCTTCTTGGCGGCCATGATGCCCTTGAAAGAGGGGTAACGCGCCTCACCCGACTGGTCGGTGACCGACACGACGGCCGGGAGGGAAGCCTCCAGCTGCTCCGAGGCGGAGTCGCCGTCACGGCGGCCCTTGACGACGCCGTCCTCGACGGAGACCTCGGAGAGCAGCGTGACCTGCGGGACGCCCAGGCGCTCGGCCAGCAGCGCGGGGACCACACCGGCGGTGCCGTCGGTCGAGGCCATGCCGGAGATGACCAGGTCGTAACCGGCCTTCTCGATCGCCTTCGCCAGCACCAGCGACGTACCGATGACGTCCGTGCCGTGCAGGTCGTCGTCCTCGACGTGGATGGCCTTGTCCGCACCCATGGAAAGCGCCTTGCGCAGCGCGTCCTTGGCGTCCTCGGGGCCGACGGTCAGCACGGTGATCTCGGCGTCGTCGGCGTCCTCGGCGATCTGCAGCGCCTGCTCCACCGCGTACTCGTCGAGCTCCGAGAGCAGACCGTCCACGTCGTCACGGTCGACGGTCAGGTCATCGGCGAAGTGCCGGTCGCCAGTGGCGTCGGGCACGTACTTCACAGTGACAACGATCCTCAAGCTCACGCCGGCTCTCCTACTGCATCGTCATTTCTGGGCTGCCTTCTTTCAGGCAGCATAGGCGCCTGAAGCGGCCGATCCCGGTCGGGGCGACCCGCGCTCCGAACGAAATATTACTCGTCAGTACACCCACTGAACGCCCACTAAGCAAGCGCTTTGAACTGTGACCTTGGCAACGCTGCGTAACCGACGAGTAGAACCGGTGGGTAGTACTGCCCAGTAGCTTCAGTCACGCAGGCCGTTGAAGCGCCCCTGGTGGTACAGAAGCGGTCGGCCCGCGCCCGAGGGGTCGCCCATGACGACCTCGGCGAGCACGATGCGGTGATCGCCCGCGGGCACGCGCGCGACGACCCTGCAGACGAGCCAGGCGAGCACGTCGTCGAGGACGGGAACTCCCTCGGGCCCCTTACGCCATCGGGTGGGCGCGCCGAAGCGGTCGGCCCTGCTCCTGGCGAAAGTGGCCGCCAGCTCCTGCTGGTGTTCGCCGAGCACGTGGACGCCGACATGGTCGGACTCGGAGATCGCCGGCCAGCTGGAGGCGCCGACACCGATGCCGAAGGAGATGACGGGGGGCTCGGCGGAGACCGAGGTGAGTGAGGTGGCGGTGAAGCCGACGGGGCCCCCGCCGCCGGGAGCCGTGATCACGGCGACACCGGCGGCGTGCCGCCGGAAGACGGAGCGCAGCAGGTCCGGAGAGGCGAGCTGGGGAGTGCCGAGGTCGGGCGAGGCCGTCATGGAGTTGTCCTTCTGGGTGGAATGACGAGCGGATCCGTGGCTGCTCAACAGCCCGGACACCGCGCACTCGCGGTGCGGGCCAGGTCCACGTGGACACGCTCGAAGAGAAGGAGTTCCGGGGGCATACGGTCAGGCTGACGATAGGTGGTGGGCGCAGTCAAGTGCGTCCCGGGATCTGGGAGATCCGTCACCAAGATCGCCACGGCCTCATACGGCCTCCCCCAACGCGGCGATCACATCCGCCTTGCGCGGCTGACCGGTGGCGCGCCGTACGACCCGGCCCTCCGCGTCGAGCACCAGCACGGTCGGGGTCTTCAAGATGTCGAGTGCGCGGACGAGTTCCAGACGGTCCTCGGCGTCGATCTCGATGTGGGTCACGCCCGGGACCATCTCGGCCACCTCGCCGAGGACCCTGCGGGTCGCCCGGCAGGGGGCACAGAAGGCGCTGGAGAACTGGACGAGCGTGGCCCGTTCGCCGAGCCCCTCCCCCAACTCCGCCGCGCCGAGCCGCTTTCCGCCGTCGCGCCCGCGCACTCTCACCCTCCCGCTCCGCCGCTGATGCAGCACTCCGTACGCGCTCGCCAAGGCGAGTACCACCACACACACCACAAGTCCGGTCATCGTCTGCACAAGCATTCACGAGACCGCAAAGATTCCCGACTCCACGGATCCCGACCCGTGCGGAATGCTTGATTCATGGACATTGATGTGAGGGGCCCGCGATTCGGCGCGGCCGTGACGGCCGTCGTACTGGCGGTCGTGCTGATCACCGGCAGCGCCTGGCTGCTGGCCTGGCAGGTGCTGGCGTTCGCGCTGGGCGCGGCGGGCGGGGTGGCGCGCTCTCCGTACGGCTGGCTGTTCCGCAAGGTCGTACGCCCTGGCCTCGGGACGCCGACCGAGTTCGAGGCGCCCGAACCGCCGCAGTTCGCGCAGGCGGTCGGACTCGTCTTCGCGGTGGTGGGACTCATCGGCTACACGGCGGGACCGCAGTGGCTGGCGCTCGCGGCGACCGGTTGCGCGCTCGCCGCGGCCTTCCTCAATGCGGCGTTCGGGTATTGCTTGGGATGCGAGTTGTACCTGGTCGTACGCCGCCTGACGGTACGTACGGAGTAAAGGTGGCTTAAAAGTCCGAGGTGGATCAAGTGAAGGACGTGACGAGGATCTCGCCGTTGTGCGGCACCAGGACTGGCCCCTCGTCCGTTCTTCGGGCACGATCTGCGCAATGCCGTAAACCTACGGCTGCGTAACTTTCCCGCCGGGAGACCCCTTCCCAGGCAGAGAGAAGGGTCCACCCCGTCCATGGCAGAGCTTGTCTACCGTCCCGTCGTCGGTCTCGCCCAAACGTTGTTCAAGGCCTGGGACCTCAAGATCGACTGCCAGGGATCGGAGAACATTCCGCGCTCGGGCGGCGCCGTGCTGGTGAGCAATCACATCAGCTATCTGGACTTCATCTTCGATGGTCTGGCCGCCCTGCCGCAGAAGCGTCTGGTGCGCTTCATGGCGAAGGAGTCGGTGTTCCGGCACAAGATCTCCGGTCCGCTGATGCGGGGCATGAAGCACATCCCCGTGGACCGCAAGCAGGGTGAGACGGCGTACCAGCACGCACTGGATTCGCTGCGCTCCGGCGAGATCGTCGGCGTCTTCCCCGAGGCGACCATCTCGCAGTCCTTCACCCTGAAGAGCTTCAAGTCGGGTGCCGCGCGCATGGCCCAGGAGGCCGGCGTCCCGCTGATCCCGATGGCCCTGTGGGGCACTCAGCGACTGTGGACCAAGGGCCACCCGCGCAACTTCAAGCGCAGCCACACCCCGATCACCATCCGGGTCGGCGAGCCGGTGGAAGCGCCGCAGGACCAGTACGCGGGCGCCATCACGCGGCGTCTGCGCGAGCGCGTCCAGGAGCTCCTGGAGGCCGCGCAGCGCGCCTATCCGGTACGGCCCAAGGGTCCGGACGACACCTGGTGGATGCCCGCCCACCTCGGCGGCACGGCGCCGACTCCCGAAGAGGTGAAGGCGGCCGAGGCCCGCTGAATCGTCACCTCCGGCGCGGCCGGGGCGCGCTGAATCGTCACTCCTGGGCGGCCGAGTGCCCGGCATGGTGACCATGGCGCGCGGCGCGCACTGAATCGTCGCTCCCGGGCGACGGGAGGCCACTGAGCCGGCTCCGGGGCGTGGACCTCGTTCACGCGCCCTGTGGGCGCGTGGGTCCTCGAGGCATCCCCGGGCTGCCTACTGGGGAGCGTGCACGGTGATCTGCGCCCCGGGGCTGAACTTCTCCAGCAGCTCGGCGAGTTCGGCGCCGGCGGCCTCGACGTCGGCCACCGGCATCGGCGCCAGGCTCTCCAGGAGGAAGATCGCCGAGACGGACTCCTCCGTGAGCCGGGTGCGCGGCCCCTGGCGCCAGTTCCAGCGTCGGCAGGTCACGCCCGCGTCGTCGCGCCACACCACCTCGCCCGCGTCGGGGTGCTCGACGGCCTCCTCGCCGCCCGCGACGGTCACGAAGCCCTCGTCTCCGGTGGCGCGCACGAGCCGCATCGTGCCCTGGATGTGGCCGGTGTCCTCACCGCCGACCGGGATCAGGTGGGCGACGCTGATCGCGTTGTAGAGGTCCACGAGGACATTGATCCGAGGCAGTCCGGCGTCCGAGAGGGCGCGCTTGGCCAGCGCCTCCGCCGAGTTGCGGGTACGCGACGGCTTGGAGCCGAACGCCGTGTACACCTCCCGCCAGGCCGCCATGTGCGGGTCCTCGTGCGGAGCTCGACCCTCCAGGCGTACGGCCAGTCGGCGCGCCGCGTCGTCGAGCAGCGCCGAAGTCCCCTCGGTGCTGGGCCCGTTGACCAGTCCGTACGCCTCGATGGCGACGTGGGTGAAGCCGGGCGCCAGGGCCCGCACCTCGTCGGACACGGTGAGCGTGAGATTCATCGTCTGCCTTGTCTGCCTTGGCTCAGAGTGCGGTGGGAAGCGTCCGCCCCAGGGAAGGCCGGTCCGGGGCCTCCTTGAGGGCGCGCAGAACGGCCGGATGAGGTTCAGCGTACAGTACCGGGTAGTCCACCTCACTGGACTCCCGGTCGGGAATCCAGGCCAGCCGCTCGCCGTCGAGCGAGAACTGCGCGTCGACGCCGGGCTTGTTCCCCCGGCAGTCCTGCCGATGCCAGGCCCCGTTGAACCGGACAGCCACCAGGCCGTGCACGGCATGCCCGCTCCCGTCGTCGTGCAGCAGCGACTGGTAGCACAGGGCGGTCGGGATGTCCTCCGCCCGCAGCAGCGCGGCCAGGGCGTGCGCCTTGGCGTGACAGATGCCGGTACGCCGCTCCAGGACATCGGAGGCGCGCCAGGTGACGCGCAGGTCACCGACGTCCTGTGAGTGCGGAATGGTGTCACGCGCGAACTCGTACGCGGCCTGCGCATAGGCATACGAGTCGGCGACACCCTTGGCGAGGCGTGCGGCCACCTCACGGACGACCGGATGGTGATGGTCAATGACCTCGTCGGCAGCCAAGTAGGCGGACAGGTCAGAGGTTTCCTGGATGAGCTCCATGCCCGCAGAGCATAGGAATACGGCCGACCGACAGTCAATGACTTTTCGACCGACCGTATATCTATGCATCCCTGCCCGGGCTAGTGGTGGGCCATCTCCTCCTTGAGAGCCGCCACGAACCCGTCGACATCGTCCTCGGTCGTGTCGAAGGAGCACATCCAGCGGACGTCGCCCGCGGACTCGTCCCAGAAGTAGAAGCGGTAGCGCTTCTGCAGGCGCTCACTCACGTCGTGCGGCAGCCGCGCGAAGACCGCGTTGGCCTGGACCGGGTAGAGGATCTCCACCCCGTGCACCGCGCGCACGCCCTCGGCCAGCCGCTGGGCCATCTCGTTCGAGTGCCGGGCGTTGCGCAGCCACAGGTCCTTGGAGAGCAGCGCCTCCAGCTGTACGGAGACGAAGCGCATCTTGGAGGCGAGCTGCATCGACAGCTTGCGCAGATGCTTCATATGGCTGACGGCGTCCTGGTTGAGCACGACGACGGCCTCGCCGAACAGCGCGCCGTTCTTCGTCCCGCCCAGCGACAGGATGTCGACGCCGACCGCGTTGGTGAACGTCCGCATCGGGACGTCAAGAGAGGCGGCCGCGTTGGATATCCGGGACCCGTCCAGGTGCACCTTCATGCCGTGCGCGTGGGCACGGTCGCAGATCGCGCGGATCTCGTCGGGCGTGTAGAGGGTGCCCAGCTCGGTGCTCTGGGTGATCGAGACGACCTGCGGCATCGCCCGGTGCTCGTCGTCCCAGCCGTACGCCTGCCGGTCGATCAGCTCGGGGGTGAGCTTTCCGTCGGGCGTGGGCACCGTCAGCAGCTTGAGGCCGCCCATGCGCTCGGGGGCGCCGCCCTCGTCGACGTTGATGTGCGCGCTCTCCGCACAGATCACCGCGCCCCAGCGGTCGGTGACCGCCTGGAGCGCGACCACGTTCGCGCCGGTGCCGTTGAAGACCGGGAAGGCCTCCGCGGTGGCACCGAAGTGACTGCGGATGATCCCCTGCAGGTTCTCCGTGTAATCGTCCTCGCCGTACGCGACCTGATGGCCGCCGTTGGCCAGCGCGAGGGCCGCCAGCACCTCCGGGTGGGCCCCCGCGTAGTTGTCGCTGGCGAAACCGCGGACGGCCGGGTCGTGGTGACGTCGGGCGTCGGTCTTGGGAGGGTTCACGGCGTCTCGGTGAGCCACAGACGGTTTCCGTTCACTTCTGCGGCGGACTTCTCCCAGACGCCGGCGATGGCCTCGGCCAGATCCTTGACGTCCGTGAAGCCCGCGAACTTCGCGTTCGGGCGCTCGGCGCGCATCGCGTCGTGCACCAGTGCCTTGACCACCAGGATCGCAGCCGCCGATGTCGGCCCCTCGGCACCCCCGGCCTTGCGGAAGAAGTCGGCCATGGCCAGCGTCCACGCCTCGGCGGCGGCCTTGGCGGCGGCGTAGGCGGCGTTACCCGCGGTGGGCTTGCTCGCGCCCGCCGCGCTGATCAGGAGGTACCGGCCGCGGTCGCTGCGCTGGAGCGCTTCGTGGAACGCGAGGGAGGTGTGCTGCACCGTGCGGATGAGCAGCAGCTCCAGGAAGTCCCAGTCGTCGAGGCTGGTCTTGGTGAACGTCTCACTGCCGCGCCAGCCACCGACGAGGTGGACCAGGCCGTCGACCCGGCCGAAGTCCTTCTCGATGCGGGTGGCCCAGTCGCGGGTCGAGTCCAGGTCGAGCAGGTCGACCGTGTCCCCGACGACGGTGGCGCCGCCGTGCCCGTAGCGGGCCGCGTCCACGGCCTCCGCGAGCCGCTCGGGGTCATTGTCCGAGCCGACGACGATCGCACCCGCGTCGGCAAGCCGGGCCAGCGTCGCGCGCCCGGCGGGTCCACCCGCGCCGGCCACCGCGATCACCGCACCGCTGAGAGCTCCGTTCCCCATCTTCTTCGCCTCCTGAGCGTCCTGGACGCGGGCGCTCACGCGGCGGCCCGCTCGGCGCTCGCCGCGGTGATGCCCTTGGTGGAGGCGATCACGTTCTTCAGCTTCTTGGAGAGCGCCTCATAGAACATGCTCAGCGGAAACTCGTCCGGAAGCACGTCGTCCACGAGCTTACGCGGCGGTTGGGTCAGGTCGAGAGCGTCCGGACCCTTGGCCCAGCGGGAGCCGGGGTGCGGGGCGAGGTAGGTGGAGACCAGCTCGTACGCCTTGAACCAGTGGACGAGCTTGGGGCGGTCGATGCCGGCCCGGTAGAGGTCCTCGATCTCGGCGCAGAGCTGGTTGGTGACCTGCGGGGCGCGCTGCCAGTCGATGTGCAGTTTGTTGTCGGTCCAACGGACGACGTCGTGCTTGTGCAGGTACGCGAAGAGCAGCTGACCGCCGAGGCCGTCGTAGTTGCGGACGCGCTCGCCGGTGACGGGAAAGCGGAACATCCGGTCGAAGAGCACCGCGTACTGCACGTCACGGCCCTGCGGGAAGCCGTCGGCCTCCAGCTTCACGGCCTCCTTGAAGGCGGTGAGGTCGCAGCGCAGCTCCTCCAGGCCGTACATCCAGAAGGGCTGGCGCTGCTTGATCATGAACGGGTCGAACGGCAGGTCGCCGCGGCTGTGGGTGCGGTCGTGGACCATGTCCCACAGCACGAAGGCCTGCTCGCAGCGCTCCTGGTCGTGGACCATGGCGGCGATGTCCTCGGGCAGCTCCAGGCCCAGGATGCCCACGGCCGCGTCGGTGACGGCGCGGAACCGGGCGGCCTCGCGGTCGCAGAAGATGCCGCCCCAGGAGAAGCGCTCGGGTGCCTCGCGCACGGCGATGGTCTCGGGGAAGAGAACGGCCGAATTCGTGTCGTAGCCGGCGGTGAAGTCCTCGAAACTGATGCCGCAGAAAAGCGGATTGTCGTAGCGCGTGCGCTCCAGTTCGGCCAGCCAGTCCGGCCACACCATGCGCAGGACGACCGCTTCGAAGTTGCGGTTCAGGTTGCCGTTCTGTGTGTACATCGGGAAGACGACCAGGTGCTGGAGACCGTCCTCGCGGTGCGCGGCGGGCTGGAAGGCCAGCAGCGAGTCGAGGAAGTCGGGCACCTGGAAGCCGCCGTCGGCCCAGCGCCGCAGATCCTTCACGACCGCCTCGTGATAGTCCGCGTCGTGCGGCAGCAGCGCGGCGAGCTGCTCGATGGCGCCTATGGCACGGCGTACGGCCAGATCGGCGTCGGACGCGTCAGGGGCACCTTCGGCCTGGAAGTCGATGGAGCCGTCCTTGGACTGCCAGGGCCGGATCTCCTCCACGGCATCCTTGAGCACGGGCCATGCCGGGTGCTCCACCACCCTGGCCACGGGAGGAACCCGCTCCTCCGTACCCATCTGCACAAGAATTTCCGTCATGTCCCATCCTCCACAGGAGAACCTCGCGTATGGACACCGTATGTAGCCGAGGTTCCTTCCCGCAAGTGGAGACTCTGGAGATTATCCTGTGCACCCCCCGCCTTCACCGCTCTTTTTCCTGTCGGACACCGCGAAGGCGATTACTTCCGCTACGCGTCGCTGGGCGGCGCGGGCATCCGCGAGAAGCTCGGGGAAGCCGAAGAATCCGTGGAACATGCCCGGATAATGATCTTCGGTGACCGATATGCCCGACTTACGCAGTTTTGCCGCGTACGCAAGACCTTCGGCGCGGAGGAGATCGAAGCCCGCGGTGACGATGTGGGCCGGCGGCAGGCCGTGCGGATCGGCCAGCAGAGGGGAGGCGTGCGGGTGCGACCGGTCGCCGTCGGGCCCGAAGTACTGCTCGACGAACCAGCGGCCGTGGGCCGGGGTGAGGAAGTACCCCGCACCGTCCGACCGGGAGGTGTCGTCCCGTGGCCGTACGTCGGTCGCGGGATAGATGAGCACCTGGAGGGCGAGCTCCGGTCCGCCCCGGTCGCGGGCGATCAGTGCGGCGACGGCCGCCAGGTTCCCGCCCGCGCTGTCGCCCGCGACCACCAACGCGCCCGGAGCCCCGCCCAGTTCCCCGACGTGCTCCGCGGCCCAGCACAGCGCGGCGTACGCGTCGTCGACGGCCGCGGGGAAGCGGGCCTGTGGCGCGAGCCGGTAGTCGACCGAGACGACGACCGCACCGGCGTCCCGGCACAGGGCGCGCGCGATGGGGTCGTGGGTGTCCAGGCCGCCGATGACCCATCCGCCGCCGTGGAAGAAGACGACCGCGGGGCGCGGCGCGGGTAGCCGGACCGGATCCAAATGCCGCTCCGGCGTCGGCTGCGGCTCCGACGTCCACCGCGGATTCGCCTCCTGCATCGCCTGCGGCCGCGGCTGCGGCCGATAGATCCGCACGGGGATCTCCGGCGCCCCCTTCGGCCCTGGTATCTCCCGGTTCTCGACCGAGCCCACGGTCGGGGGCTCGAAGGGCCACGCGGGCGCTGCGGCGAGGATGCGGCGGGCCTCGGCCGCGTCGGTGACGGTGCCCCCCAGATCCGGGAAGTGGACCCGGATGGCGTCGATGAGGGCGAGGACGTCGGGCGCCGGTTCGCTGGGCATCTTTGGCACCTCTCCACAGTGGTCGGAACTCACTTGCCGGGGCAGAGACATGACTAACCGTCAGTCCCGCAAGTGGCAAGGGCGGCGGCCGCCGGTCAACCGCCACGGGACTCGCCCACCCCGGAGTGACCCGTCCCGGCGGCCCGACGTGGATCTTCCCTGCCAGGCGCCGCCATTGCCCCGCGTACGAACGGGTACATCACACAGCGGGGCCATTAGGCTGCGGCCTTGCCGCGTGGGCGCCGCCGTCGGTTCCACGCGCGAGCCGAGCCGCCGTCGACGGAAGCGAGTCGAATCTTGAACTTCCTCACCATCGGTCATCGCGGAGTGATGGGTGTCGAACCCGAAAACACCCTCCGTTCCTTCATCGCCGCCCAGCATGCGGGCCTCGACCTGATCGAACTCGATCTGCATCTGAGCAAGGACGGCGCTCTCGTCGTCATGCACGACGCCGAAGTGGACCGCACGACCGACGGCTCGGGGCCGATCGCGGAGAAGACGCTCGCCGAGCTGCGCGCGCTGGACGCGGGACACGGTGAGCGCGTGCCCGTCTTCGAGGAGGTCCTGGACGCCGTCAGGACGCCGCTGCAGGCCGAGATCAAGGACCTTGCGGCGGCCAGGGCGCTGTCCGAGGTCATGCACCGGCGGGACCTGGTCGGGCGGGTCGAGGTGTCGTCGTTCCACGACGAGGCGATCGCGGAGATCGCCCGCCTCGTGCCGGGCGTCCGCACCGCGCTCATCGCGAGCCGCTATGGCATCGATGTCGTGGAGCGCGCCACGGAGGCCGGCGCCGAGACCGTCTGCCTCAACATCCGCCGGCTGACCCTGGAGATCGTCGAGGCCGCCCGCAAGGCCGACCTGCGGATCATCGGCTGGGTGGTGAACACCCAGGACCAGCTGCGGCTGGTGCGCGCCCTGGAGCTGGACGGCGCGACCACCGACTATCCCGAGATCAAGCGCACCGGCCGCTTCACCGCGTGAACGTCACGCCAGCGGCTTGACCAGCAGCTCGAACTGCAGGTCGTCGCGCTGCGGAATGCCGAAGCGCTCGTCGCCGTACGGGAAGGGCGTCATCTTTCCCGTACGGCGGTAGCCGCGCCGCTCGTACCAGGCGATGAGGTCCTCGCGTACGGAGATCACGGTCATGTGCATCTCCACGACACCCCAGGCATCCCGCGCATGCCGCTCCGCCTCCGCGAGGATCACCTTGCCGAGACCCTCACCCTGCAGCGCCGGGCTGACCGCGAACATGCCGAAGTAGGCGTGGTCGCCGCGGTGCTCGAGCTGGCAGCAGGCGACGACCGCGCCGTCCCGCTCCACCGTCAGCAGCCGGCTGTCGGGCGACTTGATGACGGCCAGTACGCCTTCGGGGTCGGTCCGCTGCCCTTGGAGGATGTCCGCCTCCGTGGTCCAGCCGGTCCGGCTGGAGTCTCCGCGGTACGCCGACTCGATCAACGCGACCAGAGCGTCCACATCGGCGTCGGTGGCGTCGCGGAAGGCCAGTCCGGTGGAAGCGGCGGTGTCCATGGAGCGTTTCTCCGTTCGGTGGCGCGGCTCGGGCACCGAAGAGCGTAACCCTCCCCTAGGCTCCGGCTGCATGGTGCATGTACTGAGCAGCCGGACCCTCCTGCGCCCCACCGACCCGGAGCGGTCCCGGACCTTCTACGGCGAGCAGCTGGGCCTCGCCGTCTACCGCGAGTTCGGCACGGGCCCCGAGCGCGGGACCGTGTACTTCCTCGGCGGCGGCTTCCTGGAGGTCGCGGGCCGCTCCGAGGCGCCGCCCTCCCCCGCGCTCAAGCTGTGGCTCCAGGTCGTGGACGTGACGGCGGCGCACGAGGAGCTGACGGCCGCCGGCGTCGAGGTACTGCGACCGCCGGTGCAGGAGCCGTGGGGGCTGATCGAGATGTGGATCGCGGACCCGGACGGGACCGAGATCGTGATCGTGGAGATCCCCCGGGAACATCCCCTGCGCTACCGCCCCTGAGGGCGCCGCCAAAAGTATTGAACTCTGTTCAGGAAAAGCTGAGCCTTGTTCAGGAATCGGCATTCGCCGGGATTATTGATCCGCAAACAAAATCCTTAACTCAACATCAACCTTACTGACGCGTATTCAGAAACAACCAAATCCAGCCCTTCCGCTGGAATTAACAATTCCACATCCAGTGGTGCATAGAATGGATCAACCATGGCCCGTCACGGGGCACCCGCGAGCTCCGGCAGGGACTTCGGAGCAGGGGAGGGCAAGTGGAGAAGCCGTTGCGCTTCAAGATTCTTGGTCCGCTGAGCGTGCTCGCGGACGATGGACAGGTGAAGGTGGGCGGGCCGCGCCACCGGACCATTTTGGCACTCTTGTTGCTGAATCCGGAGAGGACCGTATCGGTCGACAAGCTGGTCGACGCGGTCTGGGGAGACCAACCGCCCGCCACGGCACGTACACAGGTATCGATTTGCATAGCCGCGTTGCGCAAATCATTCAGGAAAGCTGGAATCGCCGAGGAAGTCATCGTCACGGCCCATCCGGGATATCTGCTGCGCGCCAGTGGACATCTGCTGGACAGCCTCGAATTCTCGGTGCTCGTCTCCAGCGCCGAGCGTGCCGTGCAGGAGAAGCGGCTGCCCGATGCCGCCCAGCACTACTCCGAGGCGCTGCGGCTCTGGCACGGTCCCGCGCTGGCGGGGGTGACCGGGGCGGCGGTCGAGGACGAGGCGCGGCGTCTGGAGGAGTTACGTCTCAACACGTATGACGACGCGATCGCCGTCGAGCTGGAACTCGGCCATCACCAGAGAATCATTCCGGAACTCGACGCCACGGTGCGCGCACACCCCATGCGTGAGCGCACCCGGCACCATCTGATCACCGCGCAGTACCGTTCCGGCCGCCGTGCCGAGGCCATGGAAACGTTCCGCCTCGGGCGCCGCCTGTTCATCAATGAGCTCGGCCTCGAACCGGGCCCGGCTCTACGCGAATTGCACGACGCGATCCTGCACGACGACGTGTCCTTGGCAGCGGGCGAGCGGGGGCCGTCCGCCGCGGAGCACGAACAGTCGCGGGATCTGGTGAGCAGGCCCTTCGAACTGCCGCCGGACGTACCGGGGTTCACCGGCCGCGTACGGGAAATGGCACTGTTGGACGCCCTGTTGGAGCGCACCGACGAGGTGCGCGGGCCGACGGCCGGGCTCATCACCGGGGTCGGCGGACTCGGCAAGACCTGCCTGGCCGTGCACTGGGCGCACCGCGTCGCCGAGCACTTCCCCGACGGACACCTCTTCGCCGACCTTCGTGGTTACGACGAGAATCACGAACCGGCCCCGGTCGGTGAAGTCCTCGGCCGGTTCCTGCGCTCGCTCGGCGTACCGGGTGACCGGATCCCGGTCGGTCTCGAGGAGCGGGCCTCGCTGTATCGCAGCATCCTCGCCGAGCGGCGGGTGCTCGTGGTGCTCGACAACGTGCATTCGTACCCGCACATCGTGCCGCTGTTGCCCAGCAGCCCGGGTTGCGGTGTGCTGATCACCAGCCGGGAGCAGCTCACCGAGCTGGTCGCCTGGCCGCCGCAGTGCCGGGTGCAGCTGGGCCGGCTGACCGGGCCCGAGGCGGTGGAGCTGCTCGGCCGCATCGTCGGTGAGCAGCGCGTCGCCGACGATCCCGCGTCCGTCGCCCGGGTCGCGGAACTGTGCGACCGGCTGCCGCTGGCCCTCAGGATCGCCGGAGCGCGACTCGCCGCCAAGCCGCACTGGACGGTGGCGCGGCTCGTCTCGCTGCTCAGCGACGAGCGCCGTCGGCTGGACGAGCTGAGCGAGGGCGAATCACAGGTCAGAGCGGGCTTCGCACTGAGCTATCGGTGCCTGAGCGACGAGGCGGCCCGGCTCTACCGGCTCCTCGGACTCCTGGAGGTACCGGACTTCGCGCCGTGGCTGGGCGCCGCGCTCGTCGACGCGGATCCCGCGACGGCGGAGCGGCTCCTGGAACAGCTGGTCGACGCCCAGTTCCTGGACGTGACCGGCGCCGACGCCCTGGGCCGGCCGCGCTACCGCTTCCAGAACCTGTTGCGGCTGTACGCCCACGAGCGCGCCCACGACGAGGAGCCCGAACAGGAGCGGCGGACCGCCCGCGAGCGGGTCTTCCGCAGCGCGCTGTCCCTGGCGGAACTGGCCCACCGGCGTTTCTACGGAGGTGACTTCAGCGTCCTGCACGGCACCACCGCGCGCCGCCCGCTGCCCGACGACGTGGCCGTCGATCTCGCGGCCCGGCCGCTCAAGTGGCTGGAGTCGGAGCGGCTCACCCTGTCCGCGGTGGTGGAGCAGGCGGCGGAGCTCGGCCTGGACGAACTGGCCTGGGATCTCACCATGTCCACGGTGGTGCTCTTCGAGACCCGTGACCACACCGACGACTGGCGTGCCTGCGCGGAGCGCGCCCTCGCCGCGACGCGGGCCGCCGGGAACGTCCGGGGGCAAGGCGCGATGCTGCACATCCTGGGCGCGCTGGAGATGCGGCTGCGCCGCTTCCCGGAGGCCGAGGAGTGCTTCGCCGCCGCGCTGGCGCTGCACACGCGGGCCGGGGAACGGCACGGGCGGGCGCTGGTGCTGCGCAGTATGGCGATGATCGACGAGATGCGCGGCGAGCTGACGAGAGCGATGCGCCGCAGTACCGAGGCACTCGAGGTCTTCCGCGAGGTGGGTGACCTCTCCTCGGAGGCCCATGTGCTCAACAACATGGCGCAGATCGAGCTGGACCGCGGTGATGTCGACCGCGCGGCCGAGCTGGGCCGGGAGTCCGTCCGGGTCGCCGAGGCCATCGGTGACGGCGGCTCGCGCAGTGTCGCGCTCGCCACCCATCGGCTGGGTCGGGTGCTGTTGGCTCAGGGCCGTTTCGCGCAGGCCGAGGAGGCCTTGCTGCGCATGGTGCGGATCGTGCAGGACAACGCCGACATGCTGGGTCTCGCGCACGGACTGCTGGCGCTCGGGGAGGTACGGCTCGGCGCGGGCCGCCCGGAGCAGGCCCGGGTGACGTTGACGCAGGCCCTCGACGCGGCGAACCAGGTCAGCAATCCGCTGGTGGAGGGGAAGATCAAGCTGGTGCTGGGCGAGGCCTGTGGGAAGTGCGGTCACCGTGCCCACGCGCTGGGGTATCTGACCGAGGCGCGGGACTGCTTCGCCCGTATCGATGTGAAGCACTGGCTGGAGCGGGTCGACCGTGCCCTCGACGCGCTGGGCTCCGACAGGGCTCCGGCGCTTCCGACGGCGCAGACGTCCACCGCGGGCGGGTCACCGGATCGTGCGAGCACGGCTCGGGCCGCGGCCGCGACCTCGGGGCGACGCCGCTGAGGGGACCGGCGGTAGGTCCGGCCGACGGCGGAGTGCGGGACGAAGGCGGATCGATAGTGGCCCGAAGCCGCATGTCTCTAGTTTCGATTGCGAACGAAGGGGGCGGCGCCGGGCGCTTTCCCCTCACCCGCACCCGCTACGGCAAGAGACTCGGGAGTCGCAATGCAGAACATCTGGAGCACGACGGCCAGGCAGATAGTCATGGTCTGGATCATCGCGCTCTGCGCGCTCGGCGCGGCAGGTTCCCTGGCCACCGCCTCCACCGGAGCCGGCCCGGCCAGCACGACGGTCGTCGGCCCCGACGAAGAGGACTGGCACTGAGATACCCGCCGTCGGCTGACCGGTCCGGCTCCGCAGCTGCGGAGCCGGACCTGCGTCGGCCCGATTCAGGCCGGATATCGAACCGTTGGCAACGCTGTCATCAGTGCGCGGCGGTGGACCGCTCCCGTTCGCGATGTGCACTCGCGAGGGATTCCGCGAAGAGAAGCACCAGTTCGTGGAAGCGGTACAGCGGCCGGCCGAGGCGGTCGACGCCACAGATGTCGAGCAGTGCCGCGTCCACCAGGTGCTCCAGGCTCTCCTCCGCCGCGGACTCGGGCTCGGCAAGATGCCGGGCAGCCCGCTGAGCGGGGAACGGCTCCGTGCCGATCCCCGCCAGGCGGACGAGCGTACGCCCGGCCTGTCTGGGCAGCTGCCGCAGCGACGGGAGCAGCGCCCGACGCAACTCCAGCCCTCCGTAGGAGAGTTCGCGCAACCGCTGCTCGGGGTCGGCGAGCCGGGACGCCAGCCAGGAGACCGGCCAGTGCGAGCGCGCGGCCAGTCGGCTGCCCGCGATGCGCACCGCGAGCGGCAGCCCTCCGCAGTGGGCGAGCACCTCGTTCGTGGCGTCGGGCTCGGCGAGCAGCCGCCGGCGCCCGACTCCGGCCGCCAGCAACTCGTACGAGTTCTCCCGCTCGAACGGGGTGAGAACGGTGGTCCGCGCCTGGGCCACCCGGGTCAGCCTCGCCCGTCCGGTGATGAGGACGGCGGCCGCGGCGGATCCCGGCAGCAGCAGGTCCAGCTCGCGGCTGTCGACGGCGCCGTCGAGGACCACGAGCAGCCGCCTGCCCGCCGTGCGGGTGCGGTAGCGGCGGATCAGTTCGTCGAGGTCGGCGGTGCGCCTCGTGCCGTCCACCGGTGCGCCCAGGGCGCGCAGCAGTACCGTCAGGACCTCGCCCAGCTTCTTGGGGCGGCCGTCCGGGTGGGCCAGTTCGGCGAAGAGCTGGCCGTCGGGGAAGTGCGCGGCACTGCGGTGCGCGGCCCGTACCGCGAGGGCGGTCTTGCCGACTCCCGCCATACCGGTCACCAGCAGGGCGCGGGGCCCGCCGCCCTTGCGTGATTCGGCCAACTGACCGCACAGCGCGGCCAGTTCCTCCTCACGCCCGATGAAGTCCTCGATATCCGGAGGCAGCGTCTCCGGACGCGGCTCGTAGGGGTCGCGCGGATCGCCGTCGCCGTACGACGCGGAGACCACCGTACGGGCCGGGGCTCCCTTCTTGGCGCCGAGGCTGCCCACGAGGACGGCCTGGTAGGTGGCGCCGAGGGCTTCGCCGGGCTCGATGCCCAGCTGCTCGTCGAGCACTTTGCGGCCCTCGTGATACGTGTGCAGCGCGTCGGCCTGCTGGCCGCAGCGGTAGAAGGCCGTCATGAGCTGGGCGCGCAGCTTCTCGCGCAGCGGGAACTCGGCTACCAGACCGGTCAGTTCGGCGGTCAGCTGCTCGTGCCGGCCCAGCTCGAGGTCTGCCTCCACCCGGCTTTCCAGGGCGTGCAGCCGCAGCTCTTCGAGGCGGGCCAGCTCGGCGCCCGCCAGATACTCCGTCACATTGCCGAGCGCGGCACCCCGCCACAGGCCGAGCGCCCGGCTGAGTCGGCTGCTGGCCTCCAGATGGCGCCCGCGGCCCAGCGCCGTGCGCCCCTCGCGGTCCAGCTGCTCGAACTCCAGGAGGTCGACCGTGCTGTGCGGCGCCCGCAGGACGTAACCCGGCGGCCGCCGGTCGATCTCGACTTCGTCGCCCAGCAGTTTGCGCAGGCGCGACATGTAAGTGTAGATCTGCGCTCCGGCCGTGGCGGGCGGCTCCCACCCCCACAGCATGGAGCTCAATCGTTCGTCGGACACGACACGCCCCCGGGCGAGCAGCAGGCTCGCGAGGACCGTGTGCACCTTGGATCCGGACAGTGCGATTCTTTCGCCACCCTTGCGGGCT
This sequence comes from Streptomyces sp. NPDC050564, assembly GCF_044457265.1. Lineage (NCBI taxonomy): Bacteria > Bacillati > Actinomycetota > Actinomycetes > Kitasatosporales > Streptomycetaceae > Streptomyces > Streptomyces sp. NPDC050564. Next base: position 172,524 of record NZ_JBITGS010000025.1, read on the forward strand.
TCCACCGGGCCGAGGACTTGGAAGTCCATTCGGCACCCCCCGTTCTGACATCTGCGGAACTTGGCTCGGTGGAGAAACTATGAAGGACCGTTATTCCTGCGTTATCCGTTGCCTTCTTTGGCCGGTCGGTGCCTTGCGCTAGGCGGAAATGATCCTTCCGAGCGCTGCGGCGACGGCCCGGTGGAGCGCCTTGCCGTTGTCCGAATTCGTCATCACCACACAACCAGCGCCCGACCGCAGCCGCACCGAGGTGAGGGCGCGGAAGCCGGCGGTCTGTCCGCCGTGGCCGAACTCGGGCTCCCCCGGCGTGCCGTCCACCACCGTGCCCAGACCGTAGAAACTGCCGGGAAACGCCTCCGTGAGCATGACGCCCGCAAGCCGCGCGGACAACAGTTCGGACAGGCCCTGGTGGGCGCGGCGCAGCGCCCCGGCGAAGACGGCCAGGTCGGCGGGCGTGGACCACAGACCGCTGCCCGCCCGCACCGGACGTACCCGGTGGCCGCCGGACAGTTCGCGTCCGTGCTGGTCGTGTCCGGCGGCGGCGTCGGGTGCGCCGGGTGCCCCGAAGCCGCTGTCCCGCATGCCCAGCGGCTCGAACACCAGCTCCTGGACGGCCTTGTCGAAGTCCTGCCCCGTGAGGTCGGTCAGGAGCTGTTCCACGACCGCCCACTGGGCGCCGTCCTTGCGGAACAGGGAGCCCGGCTCGTGTTCCGCCCGGATCTCGTCCAGGATGCCGGAGAGGTCCGGCATGACTTCGTCGGGATGCCACCAGGTGGCCTGAGTGCCCGCGAGACCCGAGGTGTTGGTCAGGCACTGGCGCAGCGTGACGGGCCGTCCGCCGGCCGCCCTGGGCAGCGTACGGCCGATGAGGAGGCCGTCCAGGTCCGCGTCGAGGTCGAGGACGCCGCGGTCGACGAGCCGCAGTGCGGCGTACGCCGTGAGGTGCTTGCTGATCGAGCCTGCCTGGAACCGGGTGCGCAGGGTCACCGGCGCGCCCGTCTCGGCGGAGCGGACACCGTGGGCGTGCACGCCGACGGGTTCGCCGTCCCGCAGGAGGGCGATGGCGGCGCCCGGAATCCGGTGCTCCGCCATCACCCGGTCGATTTCGGCCGGGGAGAGGGGGTCGGTGGCGACTGTTGTCATCGTCGTCGTCTTTCCCGTGGGTGTGGTCGTTCCCGTTGCGTCGAGGGCCCTCGCGAGGTCCTCGATCGTGCCGTTGTCCAGGAGCATGCGCAGGGTGATGCCAAGGCCGGCGCGGCGAGCCGCCGCGAGGACGTGGACGATCCGCATGGAGTCGGCCCCGAGATCGGCCAGCCGGTCCCGGACGCCCACGTCCGGGACGCCCAGCACCTCGGTACAGACGTCCGCCAGGAGCTGTTCGGTCGGTGTGCGGGGCGCCACATACGCCCGGTCGGCGATCAACGCGGACCGACCGGGGGCGGGGAGGGCCTTACGGTCGATCTTTCCGGCCGCACTGAGCGGCAGTTCGTCGAGCAGGACGAAGGCGGCGGGCACCATGTACGCGGGCAGTTCCGCCGCGAGGCCGGCGCGCAAGGCCTCCTGGTCCGGGCCCGAAGCGCGGTCCACCGCGACGTACGCGGCGAGCCACTTCTCCCCTCCGGCGTCCTCGAGGACCACGACGACGGCGTCCCGCACCCCCTCCCGGCTCAGCAACCGCTCCTCGATCTCGCCCAGTTCGATGCGATAACCGCGGATCTTGACCTGGTGGTCCTCGCGGCCCAGGTACTCCAGTTCACCGTCCGCGCGGTAGCGGGCAAGGTCGCCGGTCCGGTACATGCGAGAGCCGGGCGCCCCGCCGAACGGCTCGGGCAGGAACCGATCCGCCGTGAGCGCGGGGCGCCCCACATAGCCGCGGGCCACACCGGCGCCGCCCAGATACAGTTCGCCGACCACACCCACGGGGACGGGCTGCAGCGCCGGATCGAGCACATAGGCCCGCAGGTTGTGGATCGGCCGACCGATCGGCACGGTCTCCACGTCGGCCTCGACCTCCCAGCCGGTGGCCCAGATGGTCGTCTCCGTCGGCCCGTACAGGTCGACGAGCCGGTCCACGTGTCCGTGCAACTCCCGGGCGAGGGGCGGCGGACATGCCTCGCCGGTGGTGATCGCGGTGACCGGGCGGTGCTCGAACCCCGCCGCCCGCAGCAGCTTCCACCCGGCCGGGGTGGCCTGGACATGGGTGACGCCACGGCCGTCGACCAGCCCCAGCAGGGCCCCGGAATCACCCGTCTGCTCGTCACCGGCGAGCACGACCCTGCCACCGGTGACCAGCGGCAGGTACAGCTCTGCGGCAGAGATGTCGAACGACAGCGAGGTGGCCGCCAACCAAGTGTGGTCGGGCCCGGCCCCGAACCGCTCCCGCATCGAGAACAGCAGGTTCAGCAGCGAGCGGTGCGCGATCTGGACACCCTTGGGGCGGCCGGTGGAGCCGGAGGTGAAGAGGGTGTACGCGAGACTGTGCTGCAGCCCGTCCGGCGCACCGAGGTCCGGCGCGGAGTCGGGCTGCCGAGCGATCGCGTCCCGCTCGCGTTCCACGTCGAGGAGTACGCCGTCGTAGTCGCCCTGGCGTTGCCCACGCGGACGTTCGCCGTCGGCACCGCCCCCTATCCGGTCCGCCAGCTCCGTCTCCGTCACCACCAGCCGGGCGCCCGCCGTGCTCAGCATGTAGCCGAGCCGTTCGCGCGGCAGCGCCGGGTCCAGTGGAAGGTGGGAGCCGCCGGCCTTCCAGATGCCGAGCATCACGGGCAGCAGGCCGCGGCGGCGGCGCAGCAGCACGCCGACCACCGACTCGGGTCCGACGCCCGCGGCACGCAGCCGGTGCGCGACGCGGTTGGCCTGCCGGTCGAGTTCGCCGTACGTCAGTGACCCGTCCTCCGCCTCGACGGCCACGGCGTCCGGACGGGCGGCAGCGGTGTCCGCGAACACCTCGTGGACGCGGCGCGGTCCTTGTCGGGGTCGGCTCGTTCCCGGTCGGGGATTGCTCATTCCCACTCCACCTCGGTGTCGTTCCAGTCCTGGAGGATCTGCGTGCGCTCCGCCTCCGTGACGACCGTCGCCTGCGCGTCGCCGTCCGGGCCCGCGGCCATGGCTTCCAGCACGGCCCGGTACAGTCCGGCGAGCCGCTCGGCGTTGGCCCGGCTCAGTCCGGTGCTGATCGCGCGCAGCACGAGCCGTCCCGGCACATTGGCGAGGGACAGCGTGAACTCGTTCGAGCTGTCGCCCGCCCCCGCCTGTACGTCGACCGTGCCGGTATCGACCTGGTGGAAGTCCTGGTAGCGGAACATGACGTCGAACAGCCGGCGGCCGCCCGCGAGCCGCTGCACGGCGGGCAGCGGATGGCGCCGGTGCCCGTACACCTCTGCCTCGCGGTCGAAGACCTGTCGGACGAGTTCGCCCCAGGTGCGGGCGCCCCGCCGATGGGCGAACGGCAGCGTGTTGAGGTACATGCCGTACACCCGCTCGACGCCCGGCACCTCGGGCCGCGCGCTGTACAAGACGCCCGTGTGGAAGGCCTCTTCATGGGTGAGGGTGCTCAGCACCTTCAGATGCGCGGCCAACAGCACCGCCTTGAAGGAGGTTCCGGTCTCGGCGGCCAGCGCTCGCAGCGCGGGTTCGATGTCGCGGAACTCCACCGACAGCTTGAAGTCCTCACGGGGTGATCCCGGCCCGGTACCCCAGTCCGACGGCAGGCCCCAGGGAGCGTGTTGCTCGACGATCCGCCGCCAGTACGCGCGGTCCTTCTCGGAGTCGAGCGAGGCGAGTTCGGCCGCGATGAAGTCCGCGTATCGCACGGGCGCGGGCTCCGGCGTCTCGGGCTCCTCCCCCGCCGCCCAGGCGTGGTAGAGCCCCAGCACCTCCATCAGCAGGGACTGTTGACTCCAGCCCTCGGTGATGGCGTGGCAGTGCGTGAATCCGAGGTGCCAGGCCTCGTCCGACTCGACGAGCGCGGAGATCCGCAGCAGCGGTGCCTGCTTGAGATCGAACAGGTCGCCGCGCTCGCGTGCGATGTGGGCCCGCCGCGCCTCCTCGAACTCCTCGGCGGAGCTGCCCCGCAGATCCCGCACGACGACGGGGGCGTCGGCCGTCGCGTGCACGAGCTGCAGCGGCACCTCGTAGTCCTCCAGCTCGATGGAGGTACGCAGCATCTCGTGTCGCTCCACGACCGTGCGCGCGGCACGGGCCAACGCGTCCTGGTCGAAGGGCCGGCCGTCCTTGATCCGGAACGTCGACGTGTTGTGGTACTTGTTCAGGCCGTCGTCGGCCAGCATTTCGAGCACCATGCCGAGCTGGACCTGCGAGAGGGGGTACGCGTCGACGACGTCCTCGGGCAGCGAGTCCCGGACATGTGCCGAGACCAGCGCGAAGGGTGCCACGGCTGTAGGTACCGACCGGTCCACCTCTTCCGTGCCGCCGTCGGTGCCGAGCGCCGCCGCGAGTCCTGCCACGGTCCGGTGGCGGAACACATCACTGACCGCTGCCTCGAAGCCTTCGGCGCGCAGGGCACCGACCAGGGCGATCGCCTTGATGGAGTGGCCGCCGAGATCGAAGAAGTTGTCCTCGACGCCGACCTTGTCCAGACCCAGCACCTGGCCCCAGATCCCGGCGATCTTCTCCTCCGTCTCGGAGCGGGGCGCGATGTATGTGTCCGCAGTCGTGGCCTCCGCGTCCGGCAGGGCACGCCGGTCCAGCTTGCCGTTCGCCGTCAGCGGGATCCTGTCTAGCTCGATGAAGAGGGAAGGGACCATGTACTCGGGAAGCGTGCCGTTCAGCCACTCCCCCAGGGCGTCCGGGTCCCCACCGACGACGTAGGCGACCAGTCGCTGGTCGTCGGTGACGGTCACGGCCGCTTCGGAGACCTTCGGGTGGGCGATCAACGCGGCCCGGATCTCACCGAGTTCGATGCGGTAGCCGCGCACCTTCACCTGGTCGTCGATACGGCCCAG
>NZ_JBITGS010000026.1:0-174381 GCF_044457265.1 Streptomyces sp. NPDC050564
AGCGAGTACTTCCTGGGAGCAGCCATGGTCGATGTTCCTCTCATGAGTCCCATCTGACCCTCTGTCAACACACTCCGCATCTCGGGGGAACCTCAGGACCATGTGATGAAAGCGGTCGGGCTCGAAGCGTGTTCCCGCGCCCGCGGAGCGTGCTGCAGAGCCTGAGCGGTCCCGCTAGGTCGTGCCACCACACGTGTCAGAGGGTTGTCGCCTGCCTCACCCTGGGCGGGAGTCTGGTCCGTGACTGGTCCGGGGACAGTCCTCGTGCAGGTCGACCATCGACCTGAGGCAACCTGTTGCTTACCCAGAGTGACTCCGGTGGCGGACTGCCTGGAGCGTAACGGCGCCTCCAGGCAGCCGACTTGAGGCTCTAGAAGAACCCAAGTTTCTTGGGACTGTATGAAACTAGAACGTTCTTGGTCTGCTGGTAGTGCTCCAGCATCATCTTGTGGGTTTCGCGGCCGATGCCGGACTGCTTGTATCCGCCGAACGCGGCGTGCGCCGGGTACGCGTGGTAACAGTTTGTCCAGACGCGGCCGGCCTGGATCGCGCGGCCCGCCCGGTAGGCGGTGTTGATGTCCCGCGTCCACACGCCCGCCCCGAGCCCGTACAGCGTGTCGTTGGCGACCTTGATGGCGTCGTCGAAGTCGTCGAATGACGTCACTGAGACGACCGGACCGAAGATCTCCTCCTGGAAGATCCGCATGCGGTTGTCCCCCTCGAAGATCGTCGGCTGGACGTAGTAACCGCCCTTCAACTCCCCGTCGTGCTCGATGCGTTCACCGCCGGTGAGGACCTTGGCACCTTCCTGCCGACCGATGTCCAGGTAGGAGAGAATCTTCTCCAGCTGGTCGTTGGAGGCCTGGGCGCCGATCATCGTGTCGGTGTCGAGGGGATGACCGGGCTTGATGAGTTCGGTGCGGGCGACCGCCGCTTCGAGGAATTCGCGGTAGTGGCCGCGCTGGATCAGCGCGCGGGACGGGCAGGTGCACACCTCGCCCTGGTTCAGCGCGAACATCGTGAAGCCTTCCAGCGCCTTGTCGCGGAAGTCGTCGTCGGTCGCCCACACATCGTCGAAGAAGATGTTCGGAGACTTGCCGCCGAGCTCCAGCGTGACCGGCTTGATGTTCTCCGAGGCGTACTGCATGATCAGCCGCCCCGTCGTGGTCTCGCCCGTGAACGCGACCTTCGCCACCCGGGGGCTCGACGCGAGGGGCTTTCCCGCCTCCACGCCGAAGCCGTTGACGATGTTCACCACGCCCGGGGGCAGCAGATCCGCGATCAGGCTCATCCAGTAGTGGATCGAGGCGGGGGTCTGCTCGGCGGGCTTGATGACGACCGCATTGCCCGCGGCCAGCGCCGGGGCGAGCTTCCAGACCGCCATCAGGATGGGGAAGTTCCACGGAATGATCTGCGCGACCACACCGAGCGGCTCGTGGAAGTGGTACGCGACCGTGTCGTCGTCGACCTCGCCGAGCGAGCCCTCCTGGGCACGGATCGCGCCCGCGAAGTAGCGGAAGTGGTCGATCGCGAGCGGGATGTCGGCCGCCAGGGTCTCGCGCACCGGCTTGCCGTTCTCCCAGCTTTCTGCGACGGCCAGCTTCTCCAGGTTCGCCTCCATCCGATCGGCGATCTTGAGCAGGATGTCGGCGCGAGCGGTCACGGACGTCCGCCCCCAGCCGGGCGCCGCCGCGTGCGCCGCGTCCAGCGCGCGCTCCACGTCCTCGGCGGTGCCCCGCGCGACCTCCGTGAACGGCTGCCCGTTCACCGGACTCGGGTTCTCGAAGTACTGTCCGCGAGCCGGCGGTACGTACTCTCCGCCGATGAAGTGGTCATAGCGCGCCTGGTAGGAGACGATCGCGCCCTCGGTGCCGGGCGCCGCGTAACGGGTCATGCTGGTCTGCCTCCCGGAGAAGCGCTGCCCGCCGTTGGGCAGCTCTCGCCGCGAGGCTAGGAACCCGGACGTTGCATGGACGTTGCGCGGCACCCTTTCGCTCGCGTGGACGGGGGCTTCGGCCGCGTCCGTCAGTGTCGCGCCGGTCGCTCCCGCCCGCGCGGTGCGCGATGCAGCAGACCCGGAGGCGCCGACAGCTCGGACTCCAACGCCTCCAGACGCGCCCGCACGGCCGCCGTAGGCCGCACCGCCGCCAGCGCCCGCCATACGTCGAGGTCGTCCTCGCCCCACGGTGCGCGGGCCCAGTCGGCCAGCAGGTCGGGGTCACGGCGGGCGATGAGCGCCGTACGCAGTCCGTCGGCGAGCCTGTGCCGCAGCCGCACCACCGCCGGGGCACCCGAACCCGGCAGCAGCGGCCCGGCGTACGCCCCCGCGGCCGCGGTGACCGCCCCGGTGCCGAGCCGCCGCTCCACCACCGCGACATCGGACTCGACCGGCGCCGTCAGCCGATAGGGGCGCGAACCCAGCAGGCCTGGACCAAGGACCCGGCGCAGCCGCGCCAGTTCCGCGCGCAGCGTCACCGGCGTCACCGACTCGTCCTCGTACAACGCGCACAACAACTCGTCGCCCGTCAGACCTTCCGGGTGCCGGGCCAGCAGCACCAGGATCTCGCTGTGCCTGCGGCTCAGCCGGATCTTTTGGCCTCCCGCGAGCAGTTGCGCCTCGTCGCGGCCCAGCACGGTCAGTTCCACGGTGTCGGCCATGGCCGTCGGCGGTGTGAGCAACGCCAGCTGGGACTCCGCCGCGCGCGCCACCGCCTGGACGAAACCGAGACTGTGCGGATGCGCGAGCCCGTCCCCACCGGTGATGTCCACCGCGCCGAGCACCCGCCCGGTGCGCGGATCGTGCACGGGCGCCGCCGCGCACGTCCAGGGCTGGACGCGCCGGATGAAGTGCTCCGCCGCGAACACCTGCACCGGCCGGTCGACGGCAACGGCCGTACCCGGCGCGTTCGTACCGACCGCCGTCTCCGACCACCGCGCACCCGGCACGAAGTTCATCCGCCCCGCCTGCCGCCGTGTCGCCGGATGGCCCTCGACCCACAGCAGCCGTCCCTGCGCGTCGCACACCGCCAGGAGGTGCTCTCCGTCCGCCGCGAAGGTCCCCATGAGTTCCCGGAACAGTGGCATCACCCGGGCCAGCGGATGCTCCGCCCGGTACGAGCCGAGATCTCCGTCCGTGAGCTCCACGCTCGCCGTGCCGTCCGGAACGACACCGGCTCGCGCCGAACGTCGCCACGAGTCGGCCACCACGGACCGGACGGGCCGCGGCACCGTGCCCGCCTCGGTGAACGTCTCGTGGGCGCGACGCAGGATCCGAACCCGCTCGACGGGATCGGACCCCGGTTCCAGGGCCACCCATGGATCGGTCAATTCGGCCTCCCGGAAGGCGATGCGCTGGGACCATCGTCACTTCTGGTGCGGGCGCGGACAAGCTGTGTGACCGTGCTCCGTACCCGCTGCCCACATCACCGTCGCCTTCCGGACACCATCGAGGGCTCTTCGACCCCTTGGATCAGGCGAAGTTGACGAGCCTTATGTAGCGGGTCCAGTCCCAGTTGGGCCCCGGGTCGGTGTGGTCGGTGCCCGGCACCTCGTAGTGCCCGATGATATGGGCGCGGTCCTTGGGGATGCCGTACGTGGTGCAGATCGCGGCGGTGAGCTTGGCCGACTCCTCGTACAGGGCGTTGGTGAAGTAGGCGGGCCGGTCCACCCAGCCCTCGTGCTCGATGCCGACGCTGCGCGTGTTGTAGTCCCAGTTCCCCGCGTGCCAGGCGATGTCGTGCTCTCTGACGCACTGCGCGACATGTCCGTCGGCCGATCGCAGGAGGTAGTGGGCGGACACCTTCTTCTGCGGGTTCTGGAAAATGGACACGGTGTCGGAGTAGGTCGCCTGGGTGACATGAATGATCACGTAGTCGAGCGGATAGGCCGTCGGCCGGTCGGACGCCGTGTAGTTGGACATGCTCGCCTGTGCCCATTCGGCGCCCGGATAGTCCACCGCCGCAGCCTGTGCACTGGCCCGGGTGTCGGGAAGTAACGCGTAGGGGAGGGCGGCGAGGGCTGCGCCTTTCAGCAACCGCCGCCGGCTCGGGAACGATCTGGCCCGTTCCATGGAGTGTCTGCCTTTCGATGGTGGGGGGTGGCGACGCTCGGCTCAGCGTCGGAGTACCGCTGCTGTGTCGCGCAGCTGTGCGTGCAGTCCGCGATGCGTCTCCCGCGCGGGCAGCCATTCCTTGCGGAGCTTGGCGACGCATGTGTAGTTGGTGTCGCAGACGTTGGCGAGCGGCGACTCGACCGCCTGGGTCGCGAACTGGTACGCGTCCAATTCGCTGAACCCGTAGTCACGCACCAGCCACTGCACCAGGTCGAGCTGGGATATCCGGAACGCGTCCTCCAAGGGGCGTGCCGAGCCGGTCGAGATGATGTGCGTGTCGGACTCGATGCGCGGCCAGGGGGTGGCCACTCCCTTGAGCAGTTCGACGATCACCACTGTGTTCATCGCGCACTCGACGGCGACTCCACAGGTCTCGCCCTCGCCCTGTCGTGCGTGCCCGTCACCGAGGCTCAGCAGGGCGCCCTCGACGTTGACTCCGAGGTAACAGGTCACGCCGGCCCGCATCTCCGGAGTGTCCATGTTCCCGCCGTGCGCGTCGGGCACCAGCGCGGAGCGAACCTCCAGGTTCGCGGGCGCCACTCCGACGGTTCCGTGCATCGGATCCATCGGCAGCTCGATCCGGATGTCACTGTCACGTGCGCTGAACAGCGCGGTACCCCGCTCCCGGTCGAGCTGCCAGATCCACACGGTCTCCGGCAGCGGCGGCTGCAGCGTGGCCGTGGTGTGCGTGGATGTGAGGGCGCCGAAGAGGGGAACCGTCGTCGATGCCGCCCAGTCGCGGGCCGGTTCGATCGAGACGAAGTGGATCGCCACCGTGTCGCCCGGCTCTGCCCCCTCCACGTGGAAGGGTCCCGTCTGCGGGTTGAGGAACGGAAACTCGCACACCTCGGACACCATGTCCTTCTCGGAGCGCACCCGTCCGGCGAAGCAGTCCTCGGTGTAGAGATCAAGGACCGTGCCGGGCGCGATACGCGCCACGGGCGGCGCGCCGCCGAACGTCCACGCGTACTCGCCCGGTGCGGGGCGCACGGTCAGGATCCGGGGGTCGCTCATGACTGCACAGCTCCGCTCTGTCGGGGCTCGGGGGTGGGGGACTCGTCGAAATGGACACGGGCGGTCTCGGCTATGCGCCCGGGGTGACGGCGCAGCAGGAAGATCAATACCACGACCCCCGCGATCATCCAGGCACCGACGACCGGACCCGCGTATGACACGGGCGCGGTCAGCTCGGACACGAAGTCGAAGACCGGCAGGCCCGCCGCAGTCAGCAGCGCGGGGACGAAGGCGACGATGCCGAGCAGCGGGAACAGCAGATGCCGCACCGGTTTGAACAAGTCCCGCCTGCGGCGCAGGAAGTAGCCCGCACAGGCGAGGTTCACCACGATGTACACGCCGATCACGACCGTGACGATCACTGTGGCGAGCAGCAGGAAGGCGGTCACGGGGTCGTAGGAGAAGCCGAGCCCCAGCATGGCCGCGAGCGCCACGGCGCACTGCACGGCGATTCCGGCCACGGGGGAGCGATGCCTGGGGTGCACGCGCGCGAAGAGCTGCGGGAACACCCGGATCCGCCCCAGGGCGAAGGCAGTTCGCGTGGAGACGTTGGCGCAGGCGTTGGCGTTGGCGATCGTCGAGTTGACCACCGCGAGGAACACAAGCACCCAGAACAGGCCGAACGAAGCACGGGCCACGCCCTCCCAGGACGCGGCGCCGGACGCTCCGAACCCGGCGAAGCGGTCGGGTCCGAAGTACACCGCCATGGCGTAGGTCGTCAGGACGTAGACGAGGCCGATCGCGAGTGCCGCGCCGAGGACGGCGCGGTGCATCGTGCGGCGCGGGTCCTTGGTCTCCTCCGCGAGCGGTGCCGCCGCCTCGAACCCGGCGAAGGCGAGCACGGTGTACACCGATCCCGCGAACACGCCGCTGATGCCTTGGCATCCCTCGGCCGTGTGCGAGGTGCCGAACACCGACAATGTGTTGTCACCGCCCGCTTTGACGATCAGCCATACGGCGAAGACTACGAAGACCAGCACCTCGAACACTCCCAGGACGGTTCCGAAGCGGGCCGAGGCGCGCACTCCGAAGTACCCGGCCGCCGCGATCACCGCCGCGCCCGCGAGCGACCAGGGCCACCACAGGTCGCCCGGATACGAGGACCACTCCTGGTGCAGCGTGCCCGCCGTGGTGAACCCGAGCTGCAGGAGCAGCAGCGGAGGCACGAGCGCCTCGACGAACACATAGCCCCAGCCCACGAGGAATCCGACGGCCGGGTGGAGCCCCTGTGCCGCGTACGTGGCCACCGATCCCGCGGCGGGCAACTGCCGTGCCAGCTCGGCCACGCACGACGCGGTGAACAGGCACGCCACCAGAGCGATGAGCACGGACAGCGGCAGACTGCCGCCCGCGAAGGCCGCGCCCGACGGAATGGACGCGGCGACCGCCGCCGCCGGCGCCATGGCCGTGATGCTCTGGAAGAGCACCTCTCGCAGCCCGATCGCCTCACGCCGCAGTCCTGGAACCGTCTCCCCCGACATGTGAACCCCCCGATTCGCCCGGACACGCAGCCAGCCGTCCGACGGCTGCGCCTCGCGTGAATTACGGTACGGCGCTTGCCGGTTGGGCAGGAAGAGCGAGGCGTGAGTCGGTGGACAGGCCCGGGACTGTGGACAACTCGGCCACCCGAAAGAGGGAATTGGTGCCGGGCGGGGCGTCTCACGCCTCTCGACGTACGCCGCCCTCTTCGCCTGTCGGCTGCGCTCGCCTGTCGGCTGCGCTCGCCTGTCGGCTGCGCTCGCCTGTCGGCTGCGCCCGCCCACCTGCTCGCTACGCCCGGCCCGCCACTACGGCCGGATCGTCGAGCACTGCCCGCACCACCGAGTGTGCCGCGCCCAGCAATGGTCCCTCGGGACCGAGCCGCGAGACGGACACGGCACAGGCAGGACCCGCTGTGCGCCGCGCCAACTCGTCTTCCAGCGACGGCAGCAGCCATGGCGCGAGACCGGACAGCGCTCCCCCCAGCACGACGGTCTCCGGGTCCAGCAGATTGACCGCCCCGGTCAGCGCGATGCCGAGCGCTGTTCCGGCCTCGCGCAGGGCACGCCTTACCTCCGTGTCGCCGTGGGAGGCGCGCTCGGCCAGCAGCCCGACGCGGTCCTCGCCCGGCTCCAGACCGGCCGCACGCAGGACGGCTTCCTCCCCCGCGTACTGTTCGAGACACCCGCGTCCACCGCACGGGCACTCCGGCCCTTCGGGGTGGATCGGCACATGCCCCAACTCGCCCGCGAAGCCGCGCGTTCCGCGCAGCAGCCGACCGTCCACAAGCACCGCCGCGCCGATGCCGATCTCCGCCGACACATGCAGAAAGTCTCGTGGAGTCGCCTCGCCCAGCCAGAATTCCGCGAGACCACCGAAGTTGGCCTCGTTGTCCACGGTCAGCGGCAGCTCGCCGGGCAGTAGCGTGCCCAGGTCCGTGTCGTGCCAGTCGAGATTGGGGGCGCGGACCACGGTTCGGGCATCGCGGGCCACCAGACCGGGCACGGCCACCGCGAGGCCCGCGGGCCACAGCCCCTCCCGCTCCGCCTCGGCGATCACCTGACGTATCAGCGTCGCCAGTTCCTGGATCACCGGCTCGGGCGGCCGCCCGCGGTTCGTGCCGTGCCGCACGGCCCGGGCACGTACCTCGCCCCGCAGATCGACCGCACACACCGCGAGATGGTCGACGCCCACCTCCGCCCCGATTCCCGCGGGACCTTGCCCGCTGACGGCGAGGGCCGAGCCCGGCCGCCCCACCCGGCCGGGCCGCTCGGGGCCCAGCTCTTCGAGGAGTCCCGAGCGGATCAGCTCGTCCACCAGCGTCGACACGGCCGCTCGCGTCAGGCCGATGCGCGAGGCGACGGCGGCGCGCGACAGCGGCCCCTCGGCGTTGACGGTGTGCATCACCCGGGAGAGGTTGCGGCGACGCATGCCCTGCTGGGTGTCGGGCAGCCGACGGCCGGAATCAGTCGGGTGAACCTCGTGCAGCGGTGCGGTCATGCCTCCGTCAGTCCTCGTCCGGACGGTCCCCTCGGGGCGGTCCTTGTCGGTGTCCGGTCAGTTCCGGTGCGGCTCCCGCTCCAGCAGCGGGGCCGCGTCGGAGAGTACCCCGGTGATCCTCGCGAGCGTCTCCTCGTCCCGCTCCACGGCGTCGAGCACGGGCCCGCGGGCGGTGTTCCAGCGCCGGGCGACGGCGGCCGGGTCCTCGCCCGTCAGCAGGCCCGCGGCCTGCGCGGCGGCTCCCAGCGCGACCAGTTCCTTGGCCTCGGGCACCTGAACGGGCCGTCCCGACAGCCGGCGAACCGTCTCCTGCCAGGCCGTTCCCCGGGCGCCGCCGCCGATCAGCAGCAGCGGAGCGGAGCGGTCGGCGTCCTCGTCGAGCACCAGGTCGAGCGCGCCCAGCAGCGAGTGGACCGCGCCGTCGTACGCCGCCTGGAGCAGCTGCCCACCCGTCGTGTCGTGCCGGAGTCCATGCAGCAGTCCGGAGGCGTGCGGCAGGTTCGGCGTGCGCTCACCGTCCAGGTAGGGGAGCAGCGTCACGCCCGCGCCCGGCTCGACGGCCTCACGGTCCAGGCCCAGCAGCGCGGCGACTCGGTCGACGGCCAGGGTGCAGTTCAGGGTGCAGGCCAGCGGGAGCCAGTCGCCGCGCGCGTCGGCGAAGCCCGCCACGGTGCCGCTCGGGTCGGCGGGGCGGCGCGTCGAGACGGCGTACACCGTGCCGGAGGTGCCGAGACTCAAGACCGGGGTGCCGGTGCGCAGCCCGAGGCCGAGCGCGGCGGCCGCGTTGTCGCCGGTGCCCGCGGCGACCAGTGTGCCCCTGGAGAACGGCAGCTCATGGCCGGCATGTACGGTTCCGGCCACCTCACCGGGTCGGACGATGCGCGGGAGCAGCGCCGGGTCGAGGCCGACGTGGGCGAGAACCTCTTCGTCGTAGGTCTCGGTCGCGGACGCCCACCAGCCCGTACCGGAGACATCGCCCCGGTCGGTCGTGCCCTGTCCGGTGAGACGTCCGGTGAGGTAATCGTGGGGGAGTCGTACGGCCGCGGTCGCACGGACGGCGTCCGGCTCGTGCTCGGCCAGCCAGGCCCACTTCGTGACCGTGAACGACGGACCGGGCACACTGCCGGTCCGTTCGGCCCAGGCCTTCGGGCCGCCCAGCTCCTCGACGAGCCGACGTGCCTGTGGCGCCGAGCGTACGTCGTTCCACAGCAGGGCGGGGCGTACGGGATCGCCCTGGGCGTCGAGCGTGACGAGCCCGTGCTGCTGGCCGCCGATCGACACCGCAGCGGCCTCGTGTGCCGCCTCCCCGCACTGGTGCAGGGCCTCGCAGAGCGCGTCCCACCACTGCCGCGGGTCGCTCTCGCGGCCTGCCCCGGTGGAGACGGTGTGCGGCGCCTGTCCGCTCGCCACCACCTGGCCGGTCGACGCGTCGACGACCAGGGCCTTGGTGGACTGGGTGGATGTGTCCACCCCGACGACGAGCGGACCCTCGGCTGCTGACATCGGGCTCTCCCTCTCCGCGGCTCCGCGGGATCGGCCTGTTCTTGAGGTACCCAGGACCAGCGTGACCCGGGTTTCACACTTCGTCTCTTCCCAGAGATGCCTTCGCATACTAATTTGTTAACCGCCATGACGAAATAGTCGGAGCTAGCAAGGAGCCGCGGCATGAACTACCAGCCCACCCCCGAGGACAGGTTCACCTTCGGCCTGTGGACCGTCGGCTGGCAGGGAAGGGACCCGTTCGGCGACGCCACCCGGCGCGCCCTGGACCCGGTCGAATCGGTGCAGCGCCTGGCCGAGCTCGGTGCCTACGGAGTGACCTTCCACGACGACGACCTGATCCCCTTCGGATCCTCGGACAGCGAGCGCGAGTCGCACGTCAAGCGGTTCAGGCAGGCCCTGGACGCGACGGGTCTGAAGGTGCCGATGGCCACCACCAACCTGTTCACGCACCCCGTCTTCAAGGACGGCGCGTTCACCGCCAACGACCGCGACGTCCGCCGCTACGCGTTGCGCAAGACGATCCGCAACATCGACCTGGCGGTCGAGCTGGGCGCCCAGACGTACGTCGCCTGGGGTGGCCGGGAGGGTGCCGAGTCGGGCGCCGCCAAGGATGTACGCGTGGCCCTCGACCGTATGAAGGAGGCCTTCGACCTTCTCGGCGAGTACGTGACCTCCCAGGGCTACGACCTGAAGTTCGCGATCGAGCCGAAGCCGAACGAGCCGCGCGGCGACATCCTGCTGCCCACCGTCGGCCACGCTCTCGCGTTCATCGAGCGCCTGGAGCGCCCGGAGCTGTACGGCGTCAACCCCGAGGTCGGCCACGAGCAGATGGCCGGGCTGAACTTCCCGCACGGCATCGCGCAGGCGCTGTGGGCGGGCAAGCTCTTCCACATCGACCTCAACGGCCAGTCCGGCATCAAGTACGACCAGGACCTGCGCTTCGGTGCGGGCGATCTGCGCTCCGCGTTCTGGCTGGTCGACCTCTTGGAGAGCGCCGGCTACGAGGGGCCGAAGCACTTCGACTTCAAGCCGCCGCGCACCGAGGACTTCGACGGAGTCTGGGCGTCGGCCGCCGGCTGCATGCGTAACTACCTGATTCTGCGCGAGCGTTCCGCGGCCTTCCGCGCCGACCCCGAGGTCCAGGAGGCGCTGCGCGCCTCGCGCCTGGACGAGCTGGCGCAGCCCACCGCGGCGGACGGTCTGGAGGGGCTGCTCGCCGACCGCGCGGCCTTCGAGGACTTCGATGTGGAGGCGGCCGCCGCGCGCGGGATGGCCTTCGAGCGTCTGGACCAGCTGGCGATGGACCACCTGCTGGGTGCACGGGGCTGATCGGGTTCCCTGGGGTGTGTGGACCTGCCGTCTTGCGGGTGCGCGAGGTGCGGTCCTGCCGCCCGGCGGATTCGTGTGGTCCTTCCTGTCTTGCGGCGGATCGGTGAGGTCCGGACCTGCTTTCCGGCGGGTCCGGTCCTCGCGTTCTCCTTCTGTGGATCTCTGCGCGGAATTCGCCGGAATCATGCGATCCATGGCATGAGTCCGTATCAACTTCCGCGCGGGGGTCGCGTCATGACCGGTTCGAGGCGACTCTTGATGGTATGGCCATGCCGCCCGTACCGCCCCAGCCCCCTCGGCCGCCGGGAGACACGCCGCCTCCTGGAGGTGGTGGTTTTGGCCTTCCGTCCGGAGGCTACGGACCTCCCCCCGGCGGCTATGGTCCGTCTCCTGGCGGCTACGGTCCCCCTCCTGATGGGTACGGGCCGCCGTCGCAGGGCGGTGGCCTGCCCCCCGGACAGGGCGGCGGCGGCTGGCAGCCGCCGCCTCCTGGACCGCCCGGCGGGCCCGGTGGCCATCGAGGTGGAGGACGGCGCCGCAACCCCCTGTACCTCGTGCTCGCCGTGATCGTGGCCGTAGGAACCATCGTCGCCGTGGCCGTGGTGGCCTTCGGTGGCGACGGCAAACAGGACAAGAAGTCGCCCACCGAGAGCACGCGCCGCTCACCCAGCCCCTCGCTGAGCATCCCGTCCGAACTGCCCTCCCTGCCTTCAGAGGTGCCCAGCGTCGTGCCGACACTGCCCTCGGAGGTGCCCAGCGGAGTCGTACCGAGCGACCTCCAATCGCTCTTCCCGACCCTCGCGAACGACGAAGTGCCGTACTACATGCTGAAGAAGGGTGACTGTTTCGACACCTTCGACAGCCGGCCCGGGCAGGCCGCCAAGCGCTCGTGCACCAAGCCGCACGACGCCGAAGTCGTGAAGGTGGCCGAAATCAACGGCAGTTACTCGACCGACGCCGCCCTCAAGAAGGCCGCGTCGGCGCTGTGCGAATCGACACTGGAACGCAAGGCGGCCAGGCAGCCTGCGGCCACCGTGCGCGGCACCCTGGTGCAGTACCCGGACTCCAGTGGCTACAAGATCGGCATCGACAATGTTGCCTGCAGTTTGGCGGCGGACATCGGCAAGGGCACCCACAAGCTGACGAAGCCCCTGAAGTGAGTGCCACGCGCGCGTGGCCGCCGTTCATCGCCCACGCGCGCGTGCTCTACGAAGAGTGTCCGAGGTCAGATCCCGTGCGGCAGCCGCACGTACGTGACGGTCGTCTCGATCCCGCTGTCCACCAGTCGGCCGTGCGCGTCGAACGCGCCCGCCCCGTCGGTCATCCCGAAGTCGTTGTCGTTGATGAGGGCGAGCGTGTCGTGGTCCACCCGAGCGACGCCCTCGATCTTGCCGGGCACCCCTCCGACCGTGCCCAGGTCCACGACCAGGCGCTTGCGGAGCACCGGGACGCCGGCCGTCGCCGGATCGTCGAGCTGTTCCAAGGAAGGCGACGTCGTGTCGGTGTCCCACGCGTCGCCGAGGATGTCCGCGTCACGCGTGAGCTTCACCAGTTGCAGGCGGGCGGCCTTGTCGGTGCGCTCCTCGACGAGCAACCGGTCACCGCCGACGGCCACCACGGAGGAGATCTTCAACTCGGAGGTGTCGTCCTCGCTCGGATCGACCACGTTCACCGGGTCGAAGCGGTACGCGTACTCGTCCGTCACTGCCCGCTTCTTGGGCGAGAAGCGCAGCAGCCGCGTCGTGCGCGAGGCGTCTCCCGCGTCCCCGTCGGGCAGCGGGAGCGGGCTCTGCAGAGCCATCACCAGGTCGCCGCCCGGGAGTTGGGCGAGCCCTTCGAAACCACGGTTGATCTTCCGGTGCAGCAGGATGGCCGGCAGTGCCTCGACCACCGGGTAGTCCGTGCCCGTCAGGTTCAGCCCCTTGGGCACGTAGCGCGTTAGTACCTTCCCTCGCGCGGAGACATGGATCAGCGAAGGGCCGTACTCGTCGACGAGCCAGAAGGTGCCGTCCTGGGCCCGCACGATGCCCTCGGTGTCCACACCGTTCGCGTCGTACGTGAGGGGGGTCTGGGCGTCATAGGAGTACGGCGCTTCGTCGCGCCCCGCCTGGTTGGGCAGCCCGCTGACGGGCTTCCCGGAGGACGTGGTGATCGGGATCGCGTCGAGCACCTTCACCGTGTCACCGGACACCCTGATCTTCACGATCGCCGGATCGAAGCCCGGCACCGGGAACGTCCGCCGCTTCTTGCCGTCCACCTTGATCTGGCCATTCGGCCCGCGGTCAGTGACCGTCCAGAACTCGCCCTTGCGCCCGGCCGGATAGATGTCACTGCCGATTCCCCCGAGGTCCACGCCCCGGTCGTCGGCCACCGTCCCGGGCAGCAGTGTGTTGCTGAACACGCCCAGAGGGATGTCGCCGAGCGTCGCGGTGCGGGTCACCCGCGACTGCGACGGGGCGCCCGCGGCACTCGCGGTGCCGGACACCACGAAGGCGGCCAGCACGGCGAGCGGCACACCCGCCGCGACGGATCGGTGGACGCGGCGCCGGCCGACAGCATGCGGGGACATCGAGCCTCCTGGGGCGCAAGTTCGCTGACAGCGGCCAGAGTTGGCCCCGGCATCGAACATCGCGCGACCTGCAGGTGAACTCCGGGCGTCAACCATTCATCGGGTTTCCTTCCGCCGTGGCGAGTGCCGTTGCCGGATCCTTCGCTGCCGGTCCGGCCGGGGCCCAGCGGCCCCGCTCCTTGTGATACGGCCACCACCGGCCGTCGCGCCCCAGACGCAGCTGAGCGGAGGCGCCGTCCGTCGTCCAGCGGTTGCCTGCGGCGCGCAGCCGCGGCCGCTCGTCCTCGTCCCAGGCTGACTCCAGAGCCGCACGCGCGCGTGTCGGCGATTCCGTCTCCACGGCCCACTCGTCCTCGAGGACGGACAGCGCGGCCACACCCCCGTACCGCCAGGCACGTATGGCGAGTTGCAGCTCCTCGCGATCGCGTCCCGACCCCTCGGCGAGGCGCTGGATGATCGCCTTCTCCGGGCCGTCCGCTGCCAGCCGGACCGCGTCCTGGCCAAGTGTCAACTCGGCCTCGACCGCACGCTGTCCGTGTCCGGAAGCCAGTGCCTCCGCGAGCAGCCGGAACGCCTGGCCCGCGGCGGCGGCCGCGAGGAACTCCACGCCGGTGGGGTCGACTCCTGGGGCGGGCATGGTCTCCATGTCCAGGGAGGGCGGCTGCCCGGGCTCGTCGGGCAGTTCCGGAAGGGTCGGGAGCGGCGGCAGGATGTTCTGGGCGGCGTACGCCTCAGCGGCGTCCACGCCTTCCCGGCCGGTGAACGGCGACTCCCGCGCGGGCGCGCTGGTGCGTTCCTGGAGCTCGTCCAGCAGGCGGCGTTCGCCGCGCCCCCGCATCAATAGCAAGACGAACGGATCCTCGTCCAGCAACCGCGCCATCTGGTAGCAGAGCGCGGCCGTGTGCCCACAATGGTCCCAGGCGCCACAGTCGCACTCCGCCTCCAGATCGCCGAGTCCCGGCAGGAGGTCGACTCCGGCCGCCGCCGCGTCCTCGACCAGATGCGGCGGCATGTCGCGGTCGAGCAGCGCCGCGATGTGCCCGGCGCGCTCGGCGGCCATGTCGAGGAAACGGTCCCAGTGCTCCTCGGGCAGCTCCTGAAGCAGGACATCCGCACGGTGTGCGGTGCGGTCGCGGTCCAGGACGACGGCCGTGATGCGCCCCGGACGCACTGACACGGCGCCCACCGCCCCGGCGCGCGCGAGCCTGCGGCCCGTCTTCACCTGCCCCGAGTCCAACGCCGCGTCCTCCAAGGCCTTCAGCCACGCTCGGCCCCACCACGTCTGCGCGAAACCCTGCCCGGGCGCGGGCGGCAGCGCGGCGAACGTACGCTCCTCGTTGCGATCCGTCATCGTGCGCCCCCTCGCAGCTCCACCAGGTCGGCCAGCTCCGCGTCGGTCAGCTCCGTGAGCGCTGCCTCACCGGCGCCCAGGACGGAGTCGGCCAACTGCTGCTTGCGTCGCAGCATGTCGGCGATACGGTCCTCGATGGTTCCCTCGGCGATGAGCCGGTGCACCTGGACAGGCCGGCTCTGGCCGATGCGGTAGGCGCGGTCCGTGGCCTGTGCCTCGACGGCCGGGTTCCACCAACGGTCGTAGTGCACGACGTGTTCGGCCCGTGTCAGGTTCAGTCCCGTGCCCGCAGCCTTCAACGACAACAGGAAGACGGGGATCTCGCCCTCCTGGAAGCGCTGCACCATCGCCTCGCGCTCGTTGATGGGCGTCCCTCCATGCAGGAACTGCGTCGACACACCACACGCGGCCAGGTGACGCTCGATGAGGCGCGCCATCCGGACGTACTGCGTGAAGACCAGAACACTCGCGCCCTCGGAGAGGATGGTGTCGAGCAGTTCGTCCAGCAGCTCCAGCTTCCCGGACCTGTCCGGGATCTTCGGCCGGTCCTCCTTGAGGAACTGGGCCGGGTGGTTGCAGATCTGCTTCAGCCCGGTCAGCAGCTTCATGATCAGACCGCGCCGCGCCATGCTGTCCGCGCCCGAGATCTCCGCAAGAGTCTCGCGCACCATGGCCTCGTACAGACCCGCCTGCTCCTTGGTGAGGGCCACGGCACGGTCGGTCTCCGTCTTCGGCGGCAGCTCGGGCGCGATGCCCGGGTCCGACTTGCGGCGGCGCAGCAGGAAGGGGCGTACGAGCTGGGCGAGCCGGTCGGCCGCCGCGGGATCCTGGCCGTCCTCGACGGCTTGCGCGTAGCGCGAGCGGAACGTGCCGAGGCTGCCGAGCAGACCTGGTGTCGTCCAGTCGAGGATCGCCCACAGTTCGGAGAGGTTGTTCTCCACCGGGGTGCCGGTGAGCGCCACACGCGCGCGTGCGCCGATGGTGCGCAGCGCCCGCGCCGTCGCCGAGTAGGGGTTCTTCACATGCTGGGCCTCGTCCGCGACCACCATGCCCCACGCCACCTCGTCGAGCCTCGACGCGTCGAGCCGCATCGTGCCGTACGTCGTGAGCACGAACTCGCCGTCGGCAAGACTTTCCAGTCCGCGCCGAGAGCCGTGGAAACGGCGTACGGGGGTGCCGGGAGCGAATTTCTCGATCTCGCGCTGCCAGTTGCCCATCAGGGAGGCCGGGCAGACCACGAGGGTGGGGCCCGCGGCGGACTCGTCGGTCTGCCGGTGCAGATGCAGGGCGATCAGCGTGATCGTCTTGCCCAGGCCCATGTCGTCGGCCAAACAGCCGCCCAGTCCCAAAGAGGTCATCCGGGCCAGCCAGTTGAGGCCCCGCGCCTGGTAGTCCCGCAGCGTCGCGCGGAGCGCGGCGGGCTGCCCGACCGGCTCCTGTCCCTCCGGGTCCGCCAGCCGCTCCCGCAGGGTCGCCAGCCATCCCGTGGGACGGACGTCGACCCGGCGGCCGTCGACCTCCGTGGAGCCCGTCAGAGCGGCGCTCAGCGCGTCGATGGGCGTGACCTTGCGGTCCTGCTGCGCCTGGGCACGGCGCACCTCGCGCGGATCGACGAGGACCCATTGGTCGCGCAGCCGCACCATGGGCCGGTTCGCCTCGGCCAGCTGGTCCAACTCCTGGCGGTTGAGTTGCTGGTCGCCCAGCGCGAACCACCAGTCGAAGGCGAGGAGCGCGTCCGCCGACAGGAACGAGGGCGCGTCCGAGGTGACCTTGCCCGGACCCTCTCCCTCGTCCGGTGGGCCGATGACCGCCCGGGTCGTCCACTTCCGTGCCAGCTCCGTCGGCCAGTACACGTCGACGCCGACGAAAGCCAGCGTGCGCGAGGCTTCGCCGAGGAGCTCGGCCACTTCCTCGTCGGCGAGCTCGACGGTGTCCGGCACGGCTGCCGAGAGCAGGGGAGCGAGCGGGGCCCAGGCCCGGGCCGCGCGGCGCAGCGCGAGCAAGGCGTCCTTCCGCGCGCGTGGGCCGAAGCCGGCGGATCCGGCCCAGACCGCGGAGGCATCCGCGACGAGGGCCGGATCGCTCGCGCTGTGCAGTTGCAGCACCGCGCGGAACGGCAGCCGCGTCTCGTCCGACACCGCCGACGCCAGCCCCGGCACCTCGACGCGTAGGGAGATCCGTACGTCCGCGTCGTGCACGGCGGCGACATCTTCGGCCCAGGCGCGCTGCTCGGGCGTGTGCTGGGGCTCCGGCGCCGCGAAGGGCGGACCGCCCGTGGCGAGCGCAGCCGCGGGTGAGCGGGGCAGCGCGTCGGCGACCGCGTCCAGGAAGGCGCGCAGCAACCGCTCGGGCTCCGGTAGCCGCAGCGGTTCGGTGCCGTCCACCGGCACCGCGTGCGCCTCGGGCGGCATGGCGGCCGCCAGCTCACGGATCCGCTCCAGATCCTCCGCGCGCAGCGGACCCGCCCGCCACACGTCGTGGTCACCGGCCGACAGCCCCGGCAGCAGCAGTCCGCGCGCGGCGAACTGGAGGGCGAGCACGGCGGCCGTGCCCCAGAACGCGGTCGCCCGCTGAACCTGTGCGACGGCACGCGCGCGCGTGAGGACCGGCAGAGCGGCCCGTACAGGAAGCAGCACAGCGGGCACGGTCACGAGCTCGACGCCCTCGTCCACGGGCAGCACGACGGTCAGCTCCTCGGCGGACCCGGATGCCACCGGGGGAGGGGAGTCGCCTTCAGGGCGCCAGAACGCGACGTTGCCGGTACGGGAGGGATCGGAGGGCACGAACACGGCACAGCAGTGGGCCAGTTCGGAGATCTCGGCGGGGGTTGCCGCGGGAATCCTCTGCACAGCGATGGCGTATTCCTCAAACTTGACTACTGGGGGCCGGGTCGCCGAGGGTACAGCACCCGGGAGGGTAGGCGGGCACGGCCGGCCATTCGACGTGGGGCACCTCGTGCGGGGTGTAGCCAGCACCCCTGCCGTGCGCCGGGAGACCCCCGTACCGACACGGATGGTGGCGCCATGGTCGCCGAAGGTCACTGATTCGTACGTTTCATCAGGTCAGCCCGTTGCCTGAGAGACCGGAGACCCGCCATGCCCCAGACCGCCGCAGTCCTCGCGGAACACCCTCCAGGGGCGAGCGTCGGGCAGACCCCAGGAAGCGAGTTCGCGCCCCTCTTGCGTACGGTCAAGGACCGGGGTCTCCTGAGGCGGCGTCACGGCTGGTACGCGCGCGAGATCGCCGCGAACGCGCTGGCCCTGGGGGCAGTCGTGACCGGCATCGCCCTGATCGGCAACTCCTGGTGGACGCTGCTCCTCGCCCCGGTGTTCGCCGTCCTCGCCGCCCGAACGGCGTTCATAGGCCACGACGCGGGCCACTCCCAGATCACCGGCAACAAGTCCGTCGGCCGCCTGATCGGCCTGATCCACGGCAACCTGCTCCTGGGGATGAGCTACTCCTGGTGGAACGACAAGCACAATCGCCACCACGCCAACCCCAACCACATCGACAAGGACCCCGACGTCGTCGCCGATGTCCTGGTGTTCACCAGTGAGCAGGCCAAGGACCGGTCCGGCTTCCGGCGCTGGCTCACCCGCAACCAGGCCTGGCTCTTCTTCCCGCTCACCCTCCTCGAAGGCGTCGCCCTGAAGATCCATGGCTTCCAAGACCTGCGCAGGCAGCCGCCGCGTGAGCGGGCCGTGGAGGCTCTGCTGCTGATGGCCCACGTCGTCGCCTACGCGACGCTGCTGCTCACCTCCATGCCGCTCGGCAAGGCCCTGGCCTTCGCCGCTCTCCACCAGGCGCTGTTCGGCCTGCATCTGGGCATGGCCTTCGCGCCGAACCACAAGGGCATGGAAATGCCCGACCCGGACGGCGAGCGCTGGGGACATCTGCGTCGCCAAGTGCTCACCTCGCGCAATGTCCGCGGAGCAGTTCTCACGGATTGGTTCCTCGGCGGCCTGAACTACCAGATCGAGCACCATTTGTTCCCCAGCATGCCCCGCCCCCATCTGCGCCTTGCCCAGCCCCTGGTGCGCGCGCACTGCCAGGAGTTGGGTATCCCCTACACGGAGACCGGGCTCGTCGACTCCTACCGGCAGGCCCTCCGCCACATGCACGAGGTCGGGGAGCCTCTCAGGGTTGAGTAGGGGGCGCGACTCAGGGACGTCTCAGGGACGCGGTCCGGAACCGTGGGAGACAGGGACCCGTTCTCAGGACAGAGAGCGGCAGCAGCCGCGAAGGAGGCGACACACATGTCGAAGAACGCGAAGATCGCTGCGGGAGGTGTGGCGGTCGGGCTCATCCTGCTGTACTGGTTGCCCTGGTGGGCCGCCTTCCTGATCGTGCTGGGAGTCCCGGCGGCCGCATACCTTGCGCTGGACCCCTCGCAGCGGCGCAGGCTGCGCCGCGTCACGCGCAAAGAGCTCGGCCGCTGAGGAGTCACCGCCCCGGTGCTGCTTCCTCCAGCGCGCCCGAGTTCGTCGCATCGCCGCTCGCGGACGTGCCGTCGGTACGGTCCGCGATCGGCGATGCGACGAGAGGCAGATCCACCGACCTCGGCCCGGTCGAGGGGCCACTTCGACTCCCCACCCGTCCCACACACGCAGGAGCGCCCTGGCGCTACACCCGCACGCTCATCCCGCACGCGTACGCATCCCTCCAGCGCCCTCGACGCCGGTGACCTACGAACGGCACACGACGCCGTTCCTGGCACGCCTCGCCCCGAGCGACACCAGGGCGAGCCGCCACGACACGTACCAGGCGGCCCGTCGGGCGCCACCTCGCGGCGGCCCGATCTGCGCTCGCGACCACGGCTCGCCGAAACGCTGACGAAGACGCGACCGTTGACGCGTGCCGCGTTCTACTCAGCAGGCCGACCCCGGACGCGAGCGATGCCATAAGGATGCTCGGCGATGCGTTCGCCGACCCGGCGGACCCCGCAAGGTGCGGGACGCGGCGGCCCGCCGGGTGGCCGTGCTACGCGGTTCCGCGTGGCACAGCACCTCAGCTCGGGCGTACCGCCATCTTGTCGAGCGCCTCCAGGAGACCGGGCAGTTCCGGTCCACGACCGACGGGCAGGACCTCTCCGGGCTCCTCGTCGAGGAGGACGAACGCTATGTCGTCGGTCCTGGCGACCAAGGACCAGCCGGGGCCGTCGGCCCGCAGGGTCCGGGCATCGCCCGTGGCGAAGGACGAGCGGACACGACCGAGCGGAGGCGGCGTTTCCACGTAAGAGCGGGCCTCCGCGAGCACCCGGCGGACACCGCTGCGTGCCTCGCCGTCGCCACTCGCCTCCTGAGCCGCTTCGTCGGCCCGGGCCGCGTCGGGGTCGGCCACCTCGGGCCCGGCCACGGCCTCGCCCTCCGACGTCACGAACTCGCTGTCGTCGATCTGCTCCCGCCAGATCGCCCACTGCAGCGCGATCTCGTCGGCGCCCAGCCGCCGTTGGGCCGGACCCCAAGTGGCGGTGTCCGGCGGACTGAGCGGGGGCTGCTCCGTGAGCTCGGGCGCCGGGTCGTGCGGAGCCGGCACCCCGGGGGCCGAGACGGCGACCTCGAGCGGCCAGCCGGGCAGCGCGGAGACGACCGTGCGCTCGTCCGGCGACAGGTCGTGCTCCATTCCGCAGTCCCAGGACGCGATCGCGACGGCGACCAGCGAGACGTCGTCGACGACCACCGTCCACCGCGCGCCCTCGCCGTCCTGGCCGAGCACGAGACCGTACCCGTCGGCGAGAGGCGCGAGACCGAGCGCCGCACATGCCTCCGGGTAGTCGTCCCCCAGCACGCTGGGGAACTTCGCGGGTGTCAGCAACACCGCCGTCAGCACATAGAGCGCGTCATCGTCCAGTGCGTCGTCGTCCCCGGTGGCGACGGCGCCATCGTCCGTCCCGGCCATCACTGCCTCCCCATCGCTACGTTCGTCGGCGCACCATAATGCGACCGGAAGGCGCTTGTCACGGGCCCGAAGCACACGCGGAGCTGCAGTTATCCGGCTGGACAGGGGCGAAACGACCGTTCCGGCCCCCAGGTCAGGCCACGGGCAGTCCGAGCAGCGTACGGGCCACCGTCTGCGGCGACTCGTCGCGTTCTCGTGCCAGGGCTATCACGGCCCGGCAGGCGAGCTCGTTCACCCCGAACGACAGCGCCTCCGGCGACACCCATGCCGCCGCCTCGTCGATCTGGTCCTGGTCGTCCTCGGCGCACGCCGACACATAAGCCGCGGCCGCCTCGAACAGGTTGTGCGCACGCTTCTCGGACCGCGGCGCCGCGGTCCGGGACTCCTCGGACCGCTCGGTCCCCTTGTTGCGCCACTGCTTGCGGAGTCTGCCGAACATGCCGGACATCAGGCCACCTTCCCCCTGTGCGATGGTCATCGCCGATCGTTCATCTGCTGCTACTCAACGTAGAGTTGGAGCCGCGGCGACAGAAGGGGGACAGCCCGGTGAAGCGTTACGAGCGGCTCGAACAGATTCGGCGGATGGATCCGGAGAAGGAGGCGTCGGAGATCTACCGGCTCACCTCCGCGTACGAATTCCCCTGGGACTTCACCCGCGCCCTGGAAGTGGCCCTCTACCGCACCTACGCCGTCCCCAGCATCGGCCGGCTCCTCGCCGAGACAGCGGAACTCACGGACCGCGCACAGAAGCGCTACGACGACACGGCGCTGCTCCTCGATGCCATCGTCGAGCACGGCTTCGACGGCGAGCAGGGCCGCACGGCGATCCGCCGCATCAACCAGATGCACCGCAGCTACGACATCAGCAATGAAGACATGCGTTATGTGCTCTGCACCTTCGTGGTCATGCCCAAAAGGTGGATCGAGGCCTATGGGTGGCGCAAGCTGTCGCGCCACGAGATCGTCGCGTCAACCGTGCACTACCGCACCCTGGGGCGGCACATGGGTATCCAGCACCTTCCTGAGACCTACGAGGAGTTCGAGGCCTGTCTCGACGCCTACGAAGAGGCGCACTTCGGGTGGGACGAGGGTGCACGCCGGGTCTCCGACGCGACGCTGGACCTGATGGCTTCCTGGTACCCGCGTCCGCTCGCGCCGCTGCTGCGTGCCTCGACCTTGGCCCTGCTCGATGAATCGCTGCTGCAGGCCTTCCGGTACAAAGCCCCGGGTGCCGCGACGCGCGCGTTGGTCCGCCGCGCGGTGCGTGCGCGTGGTCGACTGGTTCGGCTGATGCCGCCGCGCCGTGCGCCGCACTTCGCGAGGCAGAACTGGGAGATCAAGGGCTACCCGGACGGCTACCGCGTCGCAGAGCTGGGCACCTGTCCGGTGCCCGGTGTGCGGGGTTGCCCCGTCTCACCGGCCACCCGCGCCGAGTGAGTCGATCGTGGCCCGCAGCCAGGTCAGTTCGGCCCGGCTCGTGGCTCGCGCGATGGTGAGGATGCCGCGCCGGAAGGGGTCGTCCAGCTCCTCGGCGGACAGCGGCCGGTCACCTTCGTAGAAGAAGCTCGCGGGCTCCTCCAGGAAGGCGAGTCTGCGCCGCAGCACGGCGGCCTGGGCCCCCGGGTCCTCCAGGTGTCTGAGGAAGGCGAGCACCGTGAACCAGCGGTTCTCGTCGGTGATGTCGCGCTGTACCGGGTCCGCCAGCCGGCGGTGCAGCTCGCTTCTGCCTTCCTCCGTGAGCGTCAGGACATGACGAGGGGCGGCCACGGAGCCGGGCTGGGGCGCCCGCACCAGCAGGTCCGCCTTCTCCAACCGTTTGATCGCGGGATACAGCGTGCTCTCCGCCACGGGTTTCACGTGCCCGGTCAGCGCGCTGATGCGCTTGCGCAGCTCGTAGCCGTGCAGGGGGGTGTCGTACAGAAAACCGAGGATGGCCAGCTCCAGCATGCCCGCATTCTGCCGCACTCTCGCTGTACTTCGCTTCCGTAATACATCGGTACCGATGTATCCTCCTGGAGACGTGGAGAACCACGACGTGGCGACACAGGGGAGTACGTGATGCGGCAGGCCGAGTTCGACGGCAACGGAAGCCAGATCCGCTGGACGGAGGCGGCGGGCGCGGAACCGGCGCGGGTGTACGTGCACGGGCTGGGGGCGGCCTCGACGGTCTACCACGCCCATTTGGCGGCCCGGCCCGAACTGGCGGGCCGTCGCACTCTGTTCGTCGACCTGCCCGGTCACGGCATCAGCGACCGGCCCGCGGACTTCGGCTACACCCTGGAAGACCACGCGGACGCGTTGGCGGTGGCCCTGGACGCGGCCCACCTCACCGGCGCGGAGCTGGTCGCGCACAGCATGGGCGGCGCCGTCGCCATTGTGCTCGCCCACCGGCGGCCCGAACTCGTCTCACGGCTGGTCCTGGAGGAGGCCAACCTCGACCCGTACCCTCCGCTCACCGCGGGCAGCAGCGGCATCGCTTCCTACGACGAGGACGACTACGTCGAAAACGGCGGTCACGCGCGTGTGCTGGCGAAGGTCGGTCCCTCCTGGGCTGCCACCATGCGACTCGCCGATCCGCGCGCCCTGCACCGCACGGCGACGGGGCTCAGTCGCGGCACGAACCCCACGATGCGCCGGATGCTCGAAGAGCTGACGGCGGACCGCGTCTACCTTCAGGGTGAGCTGAGCGGTGAACTCCCGGGCAGCGAAGGCCTGGAGGCCGCCGGAGTGCGCGTCGTGACCGTGCCCGGGGCCGGACACAACGTCATGTTCGACAACCCCGATGCCGTCGCCGCGGAGATCGCCGGAAGGGGATGACGCTCCAGCCGCAGGGCGGGGCTGACGCTCCGGCTACAGGGAGAGGCTGACGCCACAGTCGGGCCGTAATGGGCTGACGCCTCACCCGCGGCGGACGCGGCCAACGCGTCACCCGCGACGTACGGCCACTGCGAGGAAGCGGGCGTCCTCGTCGACGTACGACGTCATGTCCCAGCCGGAACCGGCGAGGAGGGGACCGAGGTTGCCCTCCGCACGCAGGTCGTCCGGGGTGATCTGCCGGCCCTGACGGGCCGCGAGCGCCGCCCGGCCGATCGGGTGGAAGAGGGCGAGGGTGCCGCCCGGCCGCACCACGCGTGCCAACTCCTTGAGGTTCTCCGCCGGGTTCGGCAGGTGCGCGACGAGCCCCGCCGCGAACACCGCGTCCAGCGAATCCGTGCGGAACGGAAGCCCGGCGACGTCGGCGAGCAGCAACTGCCCGTCCCGGTCCCGCCCGGCCCGTACGGCGGCCTCCAGCATGGCCGGGGTCAGATCGGCCCCGATGACCACTCCGGAGGCCCCTACGGCCGCTCGCAGCGGTGGCAGGGCGCGTCCGGTGCCGCAGCCCGCGTCGAGCACGCGGTCGCCCTCGCGCAGACCGAGTTCGGCGACCGCGGCCGCGTACGCCGGCCCGTCGTCGGGGAACCGCTCGTCCCAGTCCGCCGCGCGGGTCGTGAAGAACTCCTGGACGTGTGTGTGGTCGTCGCTCATGTTCCGCATGATCCCTCACCGACACGAAGGACGTCGCGGTGCACACGTTCGAGCGTGACGCGATCGTTCAGGTACATCTCTTCGTCATATTCCAACAGCTTTCGAAATGCGCCCCCGTTGTGCGCCCCTGCTCGGGCTAGCGTCCCTGGGCCATGGGACACCTGGACCACGCCGCCTTCGGCTGGCTGACACCCGTGCTGTCGTACGTGATGGCCTGCATAGGCGCTGCCCTGGGGCTGCGCTGCACGGTCCGCGCGCTCGGCGCCACCGGGCGGTCACGCCGCAATTGGCTCCTCACCGCGGCCTCCGCGGTCGGCACCGGCATCTGGACCATGCACTTCGTGGCGATGCTCGGCTTCAGAGTCACCGGTACGGAGATGCGCTACAACGTGCCGTTGACCATCCTCAGTCTGCTCGTCGCCATGGTCGTCGTCGGCGCGGGCGTCTTCGCCGTCGGCTACGGCCGCGACCGGGGCCGCGCACTCGTCCTGGGCGGGCTCACCACTGGACTCGGCGTCGCGAGCATGCACTACCTGGGCATGGCCGCGCTGCGGCTGCACGGCCAAGTGCGCTACGACCCGGCCCTGGTCGGGCTCTCCGTCGTGATCGCCGTGGTCGCGGCGACCGCGGCCCTGTGGGCGGCGCTCAACATCAAGTCGCCCGTGGCGGTCGCCGTCGCCTCCCTCGTCATGGGCGGCGCGGTGAGCAGCATGCACTACACCGGAATGCTGGCGGTGAGCGTGCACGTCAGCC
This sequence comes from Streptomyces sp. NPDC050564, assembly GCF_044457265.1. Classification (NCBI taxonomy): domain Bacteria; kingdom Bacillati; phylum Actinomycetota; class Actinomycetes; order Kitasatosporales; family Streptomycetaceae; genus Streptomyces; species Streptomyces sp. NPDC050564. Next base: position 25,033 of record NZ_JBITGS010000026.1, read on the forward strand.
CCTCCGCGCAGGCCCTGCCCGGGGCCACGGCGATGCAGTTCATCTTCCCCCTCGCCGTCGGCCTCGGGTCCTTCCTCTTCCTGACATCGGCGTTCGTCGCGCTGTCGCCGACGTCCGACGAACGCGAAGCATCCGCATCGGCCCAGCGGCCGGTCGAGAGCGTCGCCCGCTAGCTGCGGGCCCGGAGCCACGACGGCCCGGAAGGCACGCCCCGAACCTTTCCGAGCGAGGAGGCCATGCGTACATCCCGTAAGACCCCTACAGCCGGCGCCGAGCCGCCGCCCCAGCCCTTGGCGCGCGGTCGCCGTGCGCACGCCGGCCCGCCGGCCGACGAGCGCACGGAAACCGACGAAACCCTCGCCGGGCCGCCGCCAGAGGCACCCACGGGCGCGGGACGGTGGCGCATCCGGCCCCGCACGGTACGAGCCAAGATCGTCTGCCTGCTGATGGTGCCGGTCATCTCCTTGCTCGCCCTGTGGGCGTACGCCACGGTGAGCACCGCTCAGGACGTCGCGCGGCTACGGCAGTTGCAGCGCGTGGACTCGACGGTCCGAGCCCCGGTCGACGCAGCCGTCGCCGCCCTGCAGGCCGAGCGTGTGGCCGCCGTCCGCTACGCGACCGACCCGGCCACTGAACAGCCGAACGACCTCAAGGTACTGGCGCGGCGCACCGACCGGGCGGTGGCGAAGCTGCGACTGGGCGACCACAACACCGTCGCCGACGGTGCCGACCTGCCGGCGGGAGTGGCCGGGCGCCTCGAAGCCTTCGTCACCGCAGCCGAACAAGTGCGGTCCCTGCGCACCGCCGTGCTGGACCGCCGTACCGGATGGGACGAGGCGTACGGGCAATACACCAAGACCATCGCGACGGCCTTCGGCGTGGGAGGCGCGCTCACCGGCATCCAGGACGCCGACCTCGGTTCCGACGCGCGCGTGCTGCTCGAATTCTCCCGGGCCGGGGAAGCGCTGTCCCAGGAGGACGCGGTGCTGTCCGGCGCCCGGGCCGCCGGGACCCTCGATGGTGAACGGCTGCGTCTGTTCACCGGTGCCGTCGTCACCCGCCGTACCCTGACCGATTCGGCCGTCGCGGATCTGCGCGGGCCCGAACGAGCCGCCTGGCACGGCCTCGTGGAGGGGAGCGCGTATGCCGAAGTACGAGCCGTCGAGGACAAGGTGCTCGTCTCCCGCCCCGGTGGCAAAGCGATCGACGCCGCGCCGGAGGCCGACTGGAACACGGCCCACGCGCGCGTGCAGGACGGAATGCGCACGATCGCGGCGAACGCGGGCCGAGGTGTCGCGGACCGGGCAGACCCGTTCACACGCGGTCTGCTCACCCCCGCCGGTGCCGCGGTTCTGTTCGGGCTCGCTGCCGTCGTCGCGTCGCTCGTCATCTCCGTACGCATCGGACGCGGGCTCGTCGTCGAATTGGTGAGCCTGCGCAACAGCGCCCTCGAGATCGCGCGCCGCAAACTGCCACAGGCCATGCACAGGCTGCGAGCAGGCGAGGAGATCGACGTCCGCGCCGAGGCCCCGCCCGGGCCGCCCGCGGAGGACGAGACCGGACAGGTCGCGGAAGCCCTCGGCACCGTGCACCGAGCCGCCCTGCGGGCCGCCGTCGAACGCGCGGAGCTCGCCAGCGGAATCTCCGGGGTCTTCGTCAATCTCGCCCGCCGCAGCCAGGTTCTCGTGCACCGCCAACTGAGCCTGCTGGACAGCATGGAGCGCAGGTCGGAGGATCCGAACGAACTGAGCGACCTGTTCCGGCTCGACCATCTCACCACACGGATGCGGCGCCACGCGGAGAGCCTGATCATCCTCTCCGGAGCCGCACCCGGCCGGGCCTGGCGCATGCCGGTGTCACTGACGAACGTGGTCCGCGCGGCCGTCTCCGAAGTCGAGGACTACGCGCGCGTGGAGGTACGACAACTCCCCGAGGCATCCGTGGCCGGAGCCGCGGTGGCCGACCTCACGCACCTCCTGGCGGAGATCGTCGAGAACGCCGCGCAATTCTCGCCGCCGCACACCCGGGTGCGGATCACCGGCGAGCCCGTCGGCAACGGCTACGCGGTCGAGGTCGAGGACCGGGGGCTCGGCATGGGCAAGGAGACACTCGCCGAGGCCAACCGGCGCATCGAGCAGTCCGAGGCGCTCGACCTGTTCGACAGCGACCGGCTCGGCCTCTTCGTGGTCAGCAGGCTGGCGGCCCGGCACGGCATCAAGGTGCATCTGCGGACCTCGCCCTACGGCGGAACCACCGCGGTCGTCCTGCTGCCCACGGTCCTGCTGCACGGCGGCGCGGCGGAACGTTCCCCCCGCAGGGCGGACATCGACAGGCCCGCGGAACGGGAGTACGCGCGCGTGTCGGCCGCCCAGGAACAGGACTCCGTCCAGGCCATCACCGAGCGGCCCGCACTGGTGCCCCCGGTGCAGGCAGCCCCCGAAGCTCCCGTGAACGGCTCGGCGGACAACCCTCCACCTGGAGTCACCACGCTGCGGCTGCACCGTCCCCCGGACGACGCCGAAGGCTCCGACGACCTTCCACGCCGTGTACGGCAGGCGAGCCTCGCCCCCCAACTGCGCGAACAGCGCTCCGAAGAGCCGGCGCAAACGCAGGGTCCCCAGAGCGACGACCGGCGCACCCCCGAACTCGTACGGGACCGCATGGCGGCCTACCGCGACGGCTGGGCACGCGGCGGCGGCAGGTCACCAGGCCTCGGCGCCACCCCCGACCCGCAAGCGGACAGCGACAGCAGCGAAGGAGACCCCGCATGATCCAGGATCCGAGCATGAGGGCCGCCCAGCGGTCCGGTGAACTCGACTGGCTGCTGGACGACTTGGTGCTGCGTGTGGCCGAAGTGCGACACGCCGTGGTGCTGTCGAACGACGGGCTTGCGGTGGGCGCGTCCACCGGCCTCAGGCGCGAGGACGCCGAACACCTCGCCGCCGTCGCCTCCGGCTTCCACAGCCTGGCCAAGGGTGCGGGGCGCCACTTCGACGCCGGCGGAGTACGTCAGACGATGGTGGAGATGGACGACGGCTTCCTGTTCGTCGCCGCGGCGGGGGACGGTTCCTGCCTCGCCCTCCTCACCGCCGTCACCGCCGACATCGGCCTGGTGGCGTACGAGATGGCGCTGCTGGTCAAGCGCGTCGGCGAGCACCTCTACGCGCCGCCGCGCGCCGCCGCACAGCCGCCCGCAGCCGGATGACCGAGGACGGTCGGTGCAAATGACCGAGGACACGCCGGGCAGTCAGTGGTACGACAACGAGGCCGGACCACTCGTTCGTCCCTACGCGATGACGGGTGGGCGTACCAAACCCGGCCCCACCGGGGTGCGCTTCGACCTGATCGCCCTGGTGACGCTCGACGCGGGCGCACCCGACGTCGGCGGCGACACCTCGCTCGGTCCGGAACACCGGGCGCTGATCGAACTGTGCCGGATCGAGACGCAGTCGGTTGCCGAACTGGCCGCAGACGCCGACCTGCCGGTGGGCGTGGTCAGGGTGCTCCTCGGCGACCTGCTGGAACTGGGCTGCGTCACCGTCAGCCGCCCCGTGCCGCCCGCGCAACTGCCCGACGAGCGGATCCTCCGCGAGGTGATCGAGGGACTGAGAGCGCTCTAGATGAATCATCTCGGCTTGGCCTTGGACCTCTATGTGCCCACATTCGGGCACCGATGGGGTGTGAGCCGGTCAGAACGGTCAAATTGCGGTCCAATCCCTCGAAGGGGAGCCGCAGTTGCCATGATGCTGACTTCGCACACCCGCACAGATGTACCGACGCACACCCGCTCAGATGTGGCGCGCGCCCCGCACAGATGTACCGACGTCGACCGTTGTCGGCACTCCCGAGAGAAGTGATCGATGGTCTCCGAGAACTCCGACGCCTCGGGTGGCGAGATGACCGCCCTGGCATTGAAGATACTGGTCGCCGGCGGATTCGGCGTGGGCAAGACCACCCTGGTGGGCGCGGTCAGTGAGATCAGGCCGCTGCGTACCGAGGAACTGCTCAGCGAGGCGGGTCAGTCGGTGGACGACACCGACGGCGTGGACCAGAAGGTCACGACGACGGTCGCCATGGACTTCGGACGCATCACCATCAGGTCCGGCCTCTCGCTCTACCTCTTCGGAACCCCGGGTCAGGACCGGTTCTGGTTCCTGTGGGACGAGCTGTCGCAGGGCGCCCTCGGCGCCGTCGTCCTCGCGGACACCCGGCGGCTCGAGGACTGCTTCCCCGCGGTGGACTATTTCGAGCACCGGCACATCCCATTTGTGGTGGCCGTCAACTGCTTCGCGGGCGCCCGCGCCTACGGCGCCCAGGACGTGTCTCGCGCCCTTGACCTCGACCGGGGCACGCCCGTGGTCCTCTGCGACGCACGTGACCGCGACTCCGGGAAGGAGGTGCTGATTCGTCTCGTCGAGTACGCCGGGCGGGTGCACACTGCCCGGCTGCTCGACTCCGTCGGCTGATGTGAAGAGCAACCGCACCGGAGGCTTCCGTGGTCGCTCCGGTGCGGACCGATGTTCTCAGTCAGCCACGGAGGCGTAGGCCAGGACCTTCTCGATCCGTACGCGTACGAGGAGTTCACCGGGAACCCCGTTGCGTTTCCCGAACTCCTCGGCGCGATCGTCTCCCATGTACCGCGCGCCGATCCGCGCCGCCCAGTGCCGCAATTCGTCCAGGTCCTCCGAAAGCTCGGCCCGCCCCTCCAGCACGACGAAGTCGAAGGGCGGCCGGTCGTCGTCCACGCACAGCGCGACCCGGCCGTCCCGGGCGAGGTTCCGTCCCTTCACACTCTCCTTTGCGGTGTTGAAGACCACGTCGTCGCCGTCCAGCAGAAACCAGATCGGCGTCACGTGCGGACTTCCGTCGGCTCGGACAGTGGACAGCTTTCCGGTGCGGGTGCCGTGCGAGACGAACGCCCGCCATTGCTCCTCGGTCATCTTCTCTGCCATGCCGCCCATCCTCCTTGCTCGGACGGCGGCTGTGGGGAAGGCTGGCTGGTCAGATCCTCCGTACAGGGGGAAGGACACCACGGGGAGACCGGATCATGGCGCAGAACACGGGACTTGGCTGGCTGCTGGACGACCTGACCGAGCGCGTCGAACACATACGGCACGCGCTGGTGCTGTCCAACGACGGACTGGTGACGGGCGCGAGCACGGGGCTGCGGCGCGAGGACGCCGAACACCTCGCCGCGGTCTCGTCGGGCCTGCACAGCCTGGCCAAGGGCTCCGGCCGTCACTTCGGCGCGGGTCAAGTGCGGCAAACGATGGTCGAGTTCGACGATGCGGTGCTCTTCGTCACCGCTGCGGGCTCCGGAAGCTGTCTGTGCGTCCTCAGCGCCGCGGAGGCCGACATCGGTCAGGTCGCCTATGAGATGACGCTGCTCGTCAACCGCGTCGGCGAACATCTCCGCGTGGACGATCGGCAGCCCGAAAGCACACCCACAGTAGACCTCTGACCTGCGCATACGCTGCGACGGTCTAAGTTATCCACAGGCTCGCCGCGATGTCCGCCGAGCCGGATACGGTTTCTCTCGAAGCAAGCGCACGCCAGCGCGAGCAAGTCGCTCCACGGGGGAGAACCGTCATGTCCGGCACCACGGTTACACAGTCCGCCACGTCGTCACTCAGCCGCGCGGCACGAGACCTGGAACTAAGGCGCGGGGAGAAGCGGCAGTTCGGGCACCGTGCCCGACTGACGCCGACACCTGCGCAAGTCCGACTCATGGATGATCAGGCCCATGCCGCCCGTGCGACATGGAACCTGCTGCACGACCTCTGGACCATGACGCCGAAGTGCCGGCGTTCCCTCTCTTGCATGGACGCGGCGATACGCCAGGCCCGTAAGGACATCGACTGGCTCGCAGTCCTTCCCGCGCAGGCAGCGCAAGCGGTGCTCAAGACCTACCACCGGGCGTGGGTCAACCGCTGGGAAGGCCGAGCGGACGAGCCGAACTTCAAGGCCCGCTTCCGCACAGTCATGTCCGTCGACATCCCGCAGGGCCGGGACCTGAACGTCACCCGCGTGCACCGCCGCTGGGGCATGGTCAACATTCCCAAGGTCGGCCGCGTCAGGTTCCGCTGGACCAAGAACCTCCCCATCGGGAAGCGCGCCGGCAAAGAGAACCGGATCACCGGGGCCCGACTGGTCAAGGACGTGCTCGGATGGCACATCGCCTTCCGCATCCAGACCCTCGAACCGAAGCCCGAGCCCCACCAGGGGCCGGAAGTCGGCATCGACGCCGGGGTGAACCTGCCACTCGCCCTGTCCGACGGCAACCACCAAGACCACGGCCGATCGCCGCGCCTCCCGGACAAAACGGCCGACCGTGACAAGTGGCTGAACCCGGATGAGAAGGCCAAGCTGCTCCGCCTGGAGCAGCGGGCCGCGCACCGCAAGAGTTTCCGCAAACCGAAGGAGCGCACCTCCAGCCGGCTGCGGAACACCTACGACCAGATCAGACAGCTCCGCGCAACAGCCACGCGCCGCGCCGCTGACTGGCAGCACAAGACCACCACCGATATCGCCCGTACGTACGGCACGGTCGTGGTCGAACAGCTCAACATCCCGAACATGGTCAAGTCCGCGAAGGGCACGATCGAGCAGCCGGGGAAGAACGTCGCACAGAAGTCCGGCCTGAACCGCTCCATCAGCCAAGAGGCATGGGGCCGCACCGTGACACTGCTGACGTACAAGACCGCCCGATACGGCGGCACCCTGCACAAGGTTCCCGCCCCGAACACTTCCCTGCGCTGCTCCGCGTGCGGTTTCATCACGCCGGGCAGCCGGGAGGACCAGGCCACGTTCGTGTGCAAGAACCCGGACTGCGGCTGGTCAGGCAACGCCGACTGGAACGCGGCCCGGAACATCTTGCACCTGTACCGGATGGGCCAAGCGCTCATCCCGGCTGCCGGGAAGGCAGTCGTCAGGCGCACTCGTGGCGTCAAGCCCGCCACCGCAAGGTAGGTGGGAATCTCCCGGCTTCAGCCGGGAGAGCACTTCAATTGAACCGGTACAGGGCTGTGGTGTGGCTGTATCTGGCCGAGGAGCTTCGGCAGTTCGCGGCCGACAAGCAGAACGCACCGCTGCTGAGCGGCCGTACGCCTGAAGGACTCCGCGACCAGTTGGAGGGCGGACTGGACCTGCGCCCGCGCAACTGGCGGGGACGGCACATGGGATTCCTGCTGCGGCAGACCGAGGACCCCTGGGCACGGACCGCGGTCGTGGCATCCCTGCTCGATCCCGTTCAGCTGGCGGAGATCGTCAGGGATCCGTACGAGCGCGCCTACCTGAACCGCTTCCGGCCCGAGCGGGCCTCCCACGGGGCGCCGGAATCTCCCGCCGCGCGCTTGGCATCGAGGATCATGACGGCCCAGGATCCCGACGAGATCAGCTGGCTCCGGGCCGACCTGGGCCAGGCTCTTGCCGAAGCCCGAGAGCTGCGCCCCGCACCTCGCCCGACCCCGAAGGTCTCACCTTCCGTCGCCGCGCCGTCGGTGACCACACCACTGGTGACCTCACCACCGGTGGCTTCGCGGCCTGGGCAGTCCGCTCGGGAAGATCGGCCCACGCCGGAGGAAACCGAGCGGCCACGAAGGCTGCTCGGGTGGCTGAGGTGCAGAGACGCCTGACTGCCCGACGTCTTCCGGAAGCGCCGCGAAGACCCCTCCTGGGACGGTCGAACGCTTCCCTACAGCGCCCGGAACAGCCCCTCCTGGACGACCGAGACAAGCAGCCGTCCCTTCAGGTCGTAGATCCGTCCGCGGGCGAGCCCGCGTCCGCCCGTCGCGATCGGGGACTCCTGGTCGTACAGGAACCACTCGTCCGCGCGGAACGGCCGGTGGAACCACATGGCGTGGTCCAGCGAGGCCATGTCGAAGCCCCGCGGACCCCACAGCGGTTCCACCGGGATGCGGACGGCGTCCAGGAGGGTCATGTCGCTCGCGTACGTGAGGGCGCAGGTGTGCACGAGCGGATCGTCGCCCAGTGGCCCGACGGCACGCATCCACACCGCGCTGCGCGGCTCGGCGTCCTTGGTCTCCTCGGGCGTCCAGCGCAGCCGGTCCACATAGCGGATGTCGAACGGCTGGCGCCGTGCCATGCGCTCCAACGCCTCGGGGAGCGCGCCCAGATGCTCCTGGATCTCCTGCGTCACCGTCGGCAGCGACTCGGGGTCCGGAATCTCGCGGGCCGGCGGCAGCTGGTGCTCGAAGCTCCCCATCTCAGGCTTGTGAAAGGAGGCGGTCAGATTGAAGATCGTGCGGCCCTGCTGCACGGCGGTGACCCGGCGGGTGGTGAACGACCGCCCGTCCCGGACCCGTTCGACCTGGTACACGATCGGCACGCCCGGTCGGCCGGGGCGCAGGAAGTACGCGTGCAGTGAGTGCACCGGCCGGTCGCCCTCGGTGGTGCGCCCGGCGGCGACCAGCGCCTGCCCCGCCACCTGGCCGCCGAAGACGCGTTGCAGTGACTCCTGCGGGCTGCGGCCACGGAAGATGTTGACCTCTATCTGCTCCAGGTCGAGCAGGTCGACGAGCCTCTCGGCTGGGTTCGTCATGTGTGGGGTTCTCCTGTGCTCACAGCTGACCGACGTCGGTGACCTTGACGATGGCGCGACCCTCCGCGTCGGAGGCCGCGAGGTCGACCTCCGCGCTGATGCCCCAGTCATGGTCGCCGTTCGGGTCGGCGAAGGTCTGACGGACGCGCCACAGACCGTTCTGCGGCTCCTCCACGATCGACAGCAGCTTCGGGCCGCGCGCGTCGGGGCCGGTGCCGAGGTCCTCGTACTCGTCCCAGTACTTGTCCATTGCCTCGCCCCAGGCGTCGGCGTCCCAGCCGGAGTCGCCATCCATCTCACCGAGCTCGTCGACATGATCGAGAGCGGCGAGCTCGACGCGGCGGAACATGGCATTGCGGACGAGGACGCGGAAGGCGCGGGCGTTCGAGGTGACAGGCTTGACCTGATCGGCCCTCTCCTGGGCCTCCTCGGCCGTCATCTCCTCGGGGTTGGCGAGCTGCTCCCACTCGTCCAGGAGGCTGGAGTCGACCTGGCGCACCATCTCGCCCAGCCAGGCGATCAGATCCTCCAGGTCCTCGGACTTGAGGTCGTCCGGGACGGTGTGCTCAAGGGCCTTGTAGGCGCTGGCGAGGTAGCGCAGGACAATGCCCTCGGTACGGGCGAGCTCGTAGAAGGAGACGAACTCCGTGAAAGACATGGCTCGTTCGTACATGTCACGGATCACGGACTTCGGGGACAGCGGATGGTCACCGACCCACGGATGGCTCTTGCGGTAGGTGTTGTACGCGTGGAAGAGCAGTTCCTCCAGCGGCTTGGGGTACGACACGTCCTGGAGCCGCTCCATGCGCTCCTCGTACTCGACGCCGTCCGCCTTCATCGCGGCCACGGCTTCGCCGCGTGCCTTGTTCTGCTGGGCCGCGAGGATCTGTCGCGGATCGTCCAGCGTGGACTCGACGACGGACACCATGTCGAGGGCGTAGGAGGGGGATTCGGGGTCCAGGAGCTCGAACGTGGCGAGCGCGAAGGTCGACAGCGGCTGGTTGAGCGCAAAGTCCTGCTGGAGGTCGACGGTGAGGCGCACAATGCGGCCCGTGGCGTCCGGCTCGTCGAGCTTCTCGACGATGCCGCCGTCGAGGAGCGAGCGGTAGATGGCGATCGCCCGCCGGATGTGCCGCAGTTGCTGCCTGCGCGGCTCGTGGTTGTCCTCCAGCAGATGCCGCATCGCCTCGAAGGCGTTGCCGGGCCGGGCGATCACCGACAGCAGCATGGTGTGCGTCACCCGGAAGCGCGAGGTCAGCGGCTCGGGCTCGGAGGCGATGAGCTTCTCGAAGGTGTTGTCCGTCCAGCCGACGAAGCCCTCGGGAGCCTTCTTGCGCACCACCTTGCGGCGCTTCTTCGGGTCGTCGCCCGCCTTGGCGAGAGCCTTCTCGTTCTCGATGACGTGCTCGGGCGCCTGCGCCACGACGAAGCCGGCCGTGTCGAAGCCGGCTCGCCCGGCGCGGCCGGCGATCTGGTGAAACTCGCGGGCGCGCAGCGTCCGGACCCGGTTGCCGTCGTACTTCGTCAGTGCCGTGAACAGCACGGTACGGATGGGGACGTTGACACCGACGCCGAGTGTGTCCGTGCCGCAGATGACCTTCAGGAGACCGGCCTGGGCGAGTTTCTCCACCAGCCGGCGGTACTTGGGCAGCATGCCCGCGTGGTGCACGCCGATTCCGTGGCGCACGTAGCGGGAGAGGTTGCGGCCGAATTTGGTGGTGAAGCGGAAGTTGCCGATCAGCTCGGCGATCTGGTCCTTCTCCTCCCGCGTGCACATGTTGATGCTCATCAGCGCCTGCGCCCGCTCCACGGCCTGGGCCTGGGTGAAGTGCACGATGTAGACGGGAGCCTGCTTGGTTGCGAGCAGTTCGGTGAGTGTTTCGGTGAGCGGAGTCAGCACGTACTCGTAGGAGAGAGGCACGGGTCGGGTCGCCGAGCGGACCACCGAGGTGGGGCGGCCGGTGCGCCGGGTCAGGTCCTTCTCGAACATCGAGACGTCGCCGAGCGTCGCCGACATCAGGATGAACTGCGCCTGCGGCAGTTCCAGGATCGGAATCTGCCAGGCCCAGCCGCGATCGGCCTCCGCGTAGAAGTGGAACTCGTCCATCACGACCTGCCCGACGTCAGCGTGCTTGCCGTCCCGCAGGGCGATCGACGCGAGTACCTCGGCGGTGCAGCAGATCACGGGGGCGTCGGCGTTCACGGAGGCGTCGCCGGTGAGCATGCCGACGTTCTCGGTGCCGAAGATCTTGCAGAGCTCGAAGAACTTCTCCGAGACGAGCGCCTTGATCGGTGCCGTATAGAAGGTGACCTCGTCACGGGCGAGTGCCGCGAAGTGCGCACCCGCGGCGATCATGCTCTTGCCCGAGCCGGTGGGGGTCGAGACGATCACGTTCGCGCCCGAGACCACCTCGATCAGCGCCTCCTCCTGATGGGGGTAGAGGGTGAGACCGCGTTCCCCGGCCCACGACTCGAAGGCTTCGTAGAGGGCGTCGGGATCTGCGGTCTGCGGCAGCTGATCGATAAGGGTCACGCCCCCATCTTGCCTGTCAACCCGCTCGATGGGGGAATCGGATGCTGGTCGGAAGATCACGGAGGCTACGCTGTGGCGCCGACGAAGCGTCAGTGCGCACCGGCAACTGGACAGCGGTACAAGAGGAATGGGGCGGGGAACGGCCATGATGGGACCAGCACACTCACTGTCGGGAGCCGCGGCCTGGCTCGGTGTCGGAGCGGCGGCCGCCGCGTCCGGCCACACCATGCCCTGGCCGGTCCTCCTGGTCGGCGCCCTGATCTGCGCCGGCGCCGCGCTCGCCCCCGACCTGGACCACAAGGCGGCCACCATCTCGCGCGCCTTCGGGCCGCTCTCGCGGGGTCTGTGCGAGATCGTCGACAAGCTCTCGTATGCCGTCTACAAGGGGACGAGGAAGCAGGGCGACCCCCGGCGCTCCGGCGGCCACCGCACGCTGACGCACACCTGGCTGTGGGCGGTGCTGATCGGCGCGGGCACCTCGGTCCTGGCGATCACCGGCGGGCGCTGGGCGGTCCTGGCCATCCTCTTCGTGCACATGGTGCTCGCCATCGAAGGGCTGCTGTGGCGGGCCGCCCGCGGTTCCAGCAGCGACATCCTGGTCTGGCTGCTGGCTGCGACGAGCGCCTGGATCCTCGCCGGGGTCCTGGACAAACCGGGCAACGGCGCGGACTGGCTGTTCACGGCGCCCGGTCAGGAATACCTGTGGCTCGGGCTCCCGATCGTCCTGGGTGCCCTCGTGCACGACATCGGGGACGCGCTGACGGTGTCCGGCTGCCCGATCCTGTGGCCCATCCCCGTCGGTCGCAAGCGCTGGTACCCGATAGGCCCGCCCAAGGCGATGCGCTTCCGCGCCGGCAGCTGGGTCGAGCTCAAGGTGCTGATGCCGGTGTTCATGCTGCTGGGCGGGGTGGGGTGCGCGGCCGCGCTCAATTTCATCTGAGGGGGAGGCCCAGGGCTGGGACCGTGCTCGGGGGCGTGCCACGTGGACCGTGGCGGGAGGGACGTGCAGTGGTCCGCTCGTAGTGGCCACGTTGCGCTGCAGGTCGATCGGACAGCGATGCGGGATGTTGAGCCCCGTCCGGCCGGCGAGGAGCGGCTCGCCGTGGGGGCGGCGTCGGTGTGGGAGACAGGAGTGGGCGGCCTTGTGGACCCGAGCGGGGAGCCGTACGAGGCGCGGTTGGCCACCGGCGTCGTACAACCGCAAGGTTTCGGGGCCGCCGGTGATGTCACGGCTGGTGATGAGGTCGTCGAGGGTGACGCACAGGATTTCCGCAGACCGCAGACCGCAGACCGCAGACCGCAGACCGCAGACCGCAGACCGCAGGGCCGGGCTGGCCGACCTGTACGTGGCCGCGGACTCGGTCCAGCTGGGGCTGCGGCGAGTCGGGCCGGCGGCGCTCGTCGGGGGCGGCGAGCAGGACCGCGGCCTGCCAGGGGTCGAGGTGGGAGGGGATCAGCTGCGTGTTGCGCGGCTGCGCGCGATCACGTGATGTTCGGCCGCTCCCTAGGCGGTATCGCCCCCGCCGGCTCCCTGCCCTCCACCCCCGTACCGCCGCTCGAACTGGGCGATCCGTCCCTCCGTGTCCACGGTGCGGGCCTTCCCGGTGTAGAAGGGGTGGCTCTCCGAGGAGATCTCGACGTCCACGACCGGGTAGCTCTCACCGTCGTCCCATTCGATGGTCTGGTCGCTCGTCGCGGTCGAGCGGGTGAGGAACGCGTATCCGGCGGCGCGGTCGCGGAAGACGACGGGGTGGTAGTCGGGCTGCTTGTCCTGCTGCATGGATGCTCCTCGATGGGGAGTGGCGGGATCGGTCAGCCGGACAGCGAGTCCTCGTCGACGATGTGCATGGCGGCCTCCTCAGCCGAGGCAGCGGCGCCGTCGATGCCCACGTCCGAGGCGATGAGTCCGCTCTCCTCGTCCTCGTGCGCTCCTTCGCCGGGGGCCACTAGGCGGCCGGAGCGAAGGTCGCCCACCTCGTTGTCGAGGGGCTCGCCGTCGGTGCCCTGGCAGTCGCCGATGCCGTCTCCGTCGGGTTCTGTGATGTCGGGAAGTTCCTCCGCGAGGCGCTGGTCCAGGGTCTCGCCCTCATGGCGCTCCGCAGCGGTCACCCCGGTGTGCTCCACCGCCCACGGCCGCTCAGGCGGCGACCAACCCCGGTCGAGGGGATCGCCGACGCCGTCGGCGAGCAGCGTGTCCTCGGCGTCGAGCAACCCGGCGTCGTCCTGTACCTCGGATCCGTCGGGCTGGTAGACGTCGTCTCCCCATCCGTCGGCGCTGTCCACGGCTACCTCCAGGGGGTGCGGGCGGGGTCCGCTGCCGCCGCGTTCGTCGGCGGGCGCGCGGGCCACGGGACACGGGTGTCGCCCCGCGCGAACCGGGTGGTTCGCCAGAGTCCCCCGAGCCGTTGTCCACTTCCAGCCTTCCACCCCCCTTCGGCACTGCGCAACGCCACACGGTCCGACCATGGGAACGGCCCGCCCACGAACGGACGGGCCGGAGGTCGACGCGGCCTCGCCCCTGACAGAAAGGGACCGGCGCCGACGCGGCCACACCCCGGACGGCGCCGCACCAAGCCCGGCTCGCTCACCCGTGCCAGGACCGCCACAGCGCTGCGTACGCACCCTCCGCCGCGACCAGCTGGTCGTGGCTGCCCAGCTCGCTGATCCGGCCGTTCTCCACGACGGCGATGACATCCGCGTCGTGCGCGGTGTGCAGCCGGTGCGCGATGGCGACGACGGTGCGGCCGTCGAGCACGCGGGCCAGCGAGCGCTCCAGATGGCGGGCCGCGCGCGGGTCGAGGAGCGAGGTCGCCTCGTCCAGGACCAGCGTGTGCGGATCGGCCAGCACCAGCCGGGCCAGCGCGATCTGCTGGGCCTGGGCCGGAGTGAGCGCGAGCCCGCCCGAACCGACCTCGGTGTCCAGGCCGTCGTCCAGCGTCCGGGCCCAGTCGTCCGCGTCGACCGCGCCGAGCGCGGCCCACAGCTCGGCGTCGTCGGCACCTGTCCGGGCGAGCAGCAGATTGTCACGCAGGGAGCCCACGAAGACGTGGTGCTCCTGGTTGACCAGGGCCACGTGGGAGCGCACCTCCTCGGCGGGCATCTTGGCCAGTTCGGCGCCGCCGAGAGTGATCCGGCCGTCCCGGGGCGCGTAGATCCCGGCGAGCAGCCTGCCGAGCGTGGACTTGCCCGCGCCGGACGGGCCGACCAGGGCGAGCCGGGTGCCCGGCGCGACCTCCAGGGAGACCTTGCGCAGGACGTCCACTCCGGCTCGGTAGCCGAAGTGCACCCGGTCCGCGTGCACGTCGCGCCCGTCCGGAGCCACCCCCGGGTCGCCCGCGGCCGGCTCGATGTCCCGGACACCGACCAGTCGGGCCAGCGAGACCTGGGCGACCTGCAGCTCGTCGTACCAGCGCAGGATCAGGCCCACCGGGTCGACGAGCATCTGCGCGATGAGCGCGCCTGTCGTCAGCTGGCCCACGCCGATCCAGCCCTGGAGGACGAAGACCCCGCCGATCATCAGGACCGAGCACAGCACCGTCACATGCGTGAGGTTGATGACCGGGAAGAGGACCGACCGCAGCCAGAGCGTGTACCGCTCCCACGCCGTCCACTCCTTGACCCGGCGGTCCGAGAGGTCGATGCGGCGCTCACCCAGGCGGTGCGCCTCGACGGTGCGCCCGGCGTCGACCGTCTCGGCGAGGACGGCGGCGACGGCGGCGTAACCGGCGGCCTCCGAGCGGTAGGCCGAAGGCGCCCGTCTGAAGTACCAGCGGCAGCCGACGACCAGCAGCGGCACAGCGACCAGTACGGCGGGGGCGAGCGGTGGCGCGGTCACGGTGAGCCCGCCGAGCAGCAGCGCCGCCCACACCACACCGATGGCCAGCTGCGGCACGGCCTCGCGCATCGCGTTGGCGAGCCGGTCGATGTCCGTCGTGATGCGGGACAGCAGGTCGCCCGTCCCGGCCCGCTCCAGTACGCCCGGCGGCAACCCCACCGATCGTACGAGGAAGTCCTCGCGCAGATCGGCCAGCATCCGCTCGCCTAGCATGGCGCCGCGCAGCCGTACCTCTCTGACGAACAGGGCCTGTACGACGAGCGCGGCGACGAACAGTGCGGCGATGAGCTCCAGATGGAGTTCGCGCGCGTGGTCCGAGACCCGCTCGACGACCGCGCCCAGCAGATAGGGCCCGGCCATCGAGGCGACGACGGCCACGGTGTTGACGGCGATCAGGAGCAGGAAGGCCCTGCGGTGCCGTTGGAACAGCTCGGCCACGTAGGTGCGTACGGTCGCGGGCGCGCCGACGGGCAGGGTGTTCGCCGTCGTCGGGGCGGCCGGGTCGTACGCCGGTGGCGCCACGCCGATCATGCGGTCTCCTCGATTTCTTCCAGTACGCCCTCAAGAGTGGCTTCTTCGTCGGTCTCCCGGGTCACCACGGCGCGGTATCGCGGCTCGCTGTGCACCAGTTCGCGGTGCACGCCGACCGCCGCGACCTCGCCGTCGTGGACCAGGACGACGCGGTCCGCGTGGTCCAGGAGCAGCGGCGAGGAGGTGAAGACCACCGTCGTGCGCCCGGCGCGCAGGGCGCGCACGCCGTCGGCGATCCCGGCCTCGGTGTGCGAGTCGACGGCGGACGTCGGCTCGTCCAGGACGAGTACCTCGGGGTCGGTGATCAGCGACCGGGCCAGCGCCAGACGCTGGCGCTGGCCGCCCGACAGGGAGCGTCCGCGTTCGGTGATCCGGGCGTCCATCGGGTCCTCGGCGTCCAGCGACCCCTGGGCGAGCGCGTCCAGTACGTCGCCGCACTGCGCGGCAGCCAGTGCGGCCTCGGCGGTGACGGAACCAGATGCGGGCACGTCGAGCAGCTCGCTCAGCGAGCCGGACAGCAGTACCGGGTCCTTGTCCTGGACGAGGACGGCACTACGGGCCGAGTCCAGCGGCAGTTCGTCCAGCGGTACGCCTCCGAGCAGCACCGAGATGCCCTCGTCGGACGGGTGCCCACCCAGCCGCTCGGCCAACAGCCCCGCCGCGTCCGGGTCGCCGCACACCACGGCGGTGAGCCGTCCGGCGGGTGCGAGCAGCCCGGTCGCGGGGTCGTACAGATCGCCTTCCGGCACCTCCGCCGAGCGGGATCCGTCGCTGTCCGTGGCTCGTTCGAGGGACAGCACCCGGGCGGCCCGCTTGGCGGACGGGCGGGAGAAGGAGTAGGCCATCGCGATCTCTTCGAAGTGTCGCAGTGGATAGGTGAGCAGCATGACCGCGCTGTACACGGTGACCAGTTCGCCGACCGTGATCCTGCCGTCGCGGGCCAGATGCACGCCGTGCCAGATGACGGCGATCAGCAGCAGACCGGGAAGCAGCACCTGGACGGCCGAGATGAGCGACCACATCCGGGCGCTGCGCACGGCCGCCCGTCGAACCTCCTGGGAGGCACGCCGGTAGCGGTCGAGGAACAGCTCCTCGCCGCCGATGCCACGCAGTACGCGCAGGCCCGCGACGGTGTCCGAGGCCAGCTCGGTGGCGCGTCCGGCCTTCTCGCGCTGGAAGTCGGCGCGCCGGGTGGCGCGGGGCAGCAGTGGCAGCACGGCGAGCGCCAGGACGGGCACGCCCACGGCGACGATCACGCCGAGCGCCGGCTGGTAGACGACCAGACCTACGCAGACCAGCACCACGGTGAGGGCCGCCGCCATGAACCGCGACACGGCCTCGACGAACCAGCCGATCTTCTCGACGTCGCCGGTGGAGACCGCGACGACCTCACCGGCCGCGACACGCCGCGTCAGCGCGGAGCCCAACTGGGCGGTCCTTCGGGCCAGCAGCTGCTGGACACGCGCGGCCGCCGTGATCCAGTTCGTGACCGCCGCGCGGTGCAGCATGGTGTCGCCCAGCGCGATACAGACGCCGCAGAGCACCATCAGCCCTCCTGCCAGGGCGAGGTGGCTGCCGGAGCGGTCGACGACGGCCTGGATGGCGAGGCCGACACAGAACGGCAGCCCGGAGACGGCCACGAAGTGCAGCAGACCCCAGGCGAGGGCCTTGAACTGCCCGGCGAGCTGGTTCCGGAAGAGCCACCGCAGGAATCGGGGACCCGAGCGCGCGTCCGGCACACCCGGGTCGGGATACGGAAGGTCTTGAATCTGCATGACGTCCCAGTGGCTCGTGTCAGGGGGTGGAGGGAGCCGCGATGTCGGCGACCGGCCAGCCATGAAGGCCGGCAACAAACCGTGAAAGGTTCGCGTCGCAGCGTGGTCGAAAGCAAACGATTTTCCGCCGCGGGGCAAGCAATCGGCCTCGACCGCCCGTGAAGGGATGAGAAGCGGAGGCGGGTGGTCAGTCCTATAAGTGGGTGGTGCGACGATGGACCGCATGCGAAGGAACGGTGCGATACGTGCGGGGCTCGCCGCGACGGCATGTGGTGTCCTTGCGGCCGCCCTTTCGGCCTGTGGTGGCTCGGGCGGCGGGAGCGGGGCGAAGAGTCAGGGAGGGTCTGGCGGGAAGGCCGTCCAACCCCCGGCGCGTACTGTCGATCTGCAACGCATTCCTGAGGTCGGCGACCGGTTGCAGCAGCGGATCCCCTCCGACTCCCGCCAGGTCGTGGCGGTCTACGGGGAGGGTGAGGACTCCGCGGACTCCACGGTCGTGCTGTACACGAAGACCGGCTCGACGTGGGACAAGACCCGCAGCTGGGCCGCACACAACGGGAAGAAGGGCTGGACCCGCGATCACCAGGAGGGCGACAAGCGCAGTCCCGTCGGCGTGTTCACCCTCAGCGACGCGGGCGGTGTGCTCGCCGACCCGGGCGCCCATCTCCCGTACACCCGGTCGGCGTCGTTCCAGGCCCCGCGCGACTGGGCCAAGTCCCACTGGCACGACTTCGACTACGTCATCGCCATCGACTACAACCGCGTCAAGGGCACCGCGCCCAACGACCCGACCCGACCCGACGGCCAGTCGAAGGGCGGCGGAATCTGGCTGCACATGGACCACGGCAGCGGTACGTCGGCGTGCGTGAGCCTGTCCAAGTCGGCCATGGAGTATCTGCTGCGCACGCTCGACCCGAATCAGCATCCTGTCGTGGTGATGGGGGACAAGGCGGACCTGAACTCGTAGCCCCGGAGTGCCCATTGCGGGACGGGCCAACTGCCCCGTAGAACACGGCACATGAGAAGACGGCTCATCATGTCCATGCTCGCCGGGGTGACCCTCGTGGCGAGCGCCTTCCTTGGGTCCGACCCGGTCTGGGCGACCCAACTCGCGGACCCGCCCGCCGAGTTCGGCACCGACTGGCACGACCCCCTGACCGCCGCCCCGCCGATCAGCAAGCCTGCCACCAAGTCCTGCGAAGTGACGGTCGCCGAGGCGCAGTTCCGCGACTTCACGCCGTACAGGGGCACCTACACGCCGGCGAGCGGCTGCGGTGACCGCTGGAGCAAGGTCGTGCTGCGGCTCGACGGCAAGGTCAAGGGGCGGCAGTTCGACCGGCTCGGCTATCTGCACATCGGGGGCGTCGAGATCTTCCGTACATCCACTCCGGAACCCTCGCCCGACGGCATCCA
Source organism: Streptomyces sp. NPDC050564 (assembly GCF_044457265.1). Taxonomy (NCBI): domain Bacteria; kingdom Bacillati; phylum Actinomycetota; class Actinomycetes; order Kitasatosporales; family Streptomycetaceae; genus Streptomyces; species Streptomyces sp. NPDC050564. The sequence goes on from NZ_JBITGS010000026.1 coordinate 43,680, forward strand.
GTGGTCCGTCGAGAAGGACGTGACGCGCTACAGCGACACGTTCCGGCAGAGCCGCGACGTCGAGATGCTCATAGGGAACGTCGTCGACGACACCTATACCGGCGTCCTCGACGTCAAGGCCACGCTCACCTTCTACGCCGCCGAGAAGCCCTCCACGAAGCCCACCGAGGACGCCGGGGCGAAGCCCGCGCAGCAGCCCGCCGAGCCGTCGTCGGCGACGACCCCCGACCGCGTCCTGACCCTCCGGAACGGCACCCTCACCACACCGCGCAACAGCGAACGTATCGTCGCCGAGGTGTACGCGACCGGATCCGGCGGTGGCTGCGAGGAGTACTGGTACCTGACGGTGCCGACCTCCGCGCCGTACTCCTGCCAGGCGGACAAAGGCCCCTACCGCGAGGTGCAGATCAAGGTCGACAATCAACTCGCGGGTATCGCCGAGCCGTTCCCGACCGTATGGACCGGAGGATGGTCCAACCCGTTCCTCTGGTACGTGATTCCGGGCCCACGCGCCTTCGACATCAAGCCCATCGAGTACGACCTCACACCCTTCGCCGGGCTCCTCAACGACGGCCGTCCGCACCAGGTCGACGTCTCGGTCGTGGGGGTGCCCGAGGGGCAGACCGGCTGGAGCACGCCGGTCAACGTCCTCGTCTGGCAGGATGCGAAGCGTGCGCAGGTGAGCGGTGCGCTGACCGAGGCAAGGGCAGGCGACCTGGCCAACTCGTCGGCGTACACACCGGGTTCGGAGAATCGGCTCGACACCGAGGGCGGGCACCGGCTGACGGTCGCCGGGTATGTCGACACCTCGCACGGCCGGGTGGAGACCACCGTCAGCCGCACACTGGCGAACACCTCCGTGCACCGCTGGACGGACGGCGAGAACGCGGACGGACTCGAGGCCACCTGGACCGACGACGAGACGGTCACCGTCGACGGACGCGGACCGGCCACGACAACGCGCACGCACCGCACGTACGCGATGGACGGAACGACGACGCTCGGCGCGGACGACCGGCTGCGGACCGTGCTGACACTCGGCGACCGGGCGACCGTCGTGGAGACGCGCGCCGGGCGACGCACCCTGTGGTCACGGTTCGACGACTCCTACACGGGCGACGCGACGTATACGGCGAACGTCCCGCGCGACCAGCGGCACGCGGTCGGTACGACGAGCGAGCGCTATCGGCTGTACGGCTCGGCCGGGTGCCACGACCGGAGTCTGACCACCGTTCAGGGAGTTCTGACAGAGGACCGCGGCGGCTGCGGAGACTCCTGAGGGGGCTGGTGAGGCTCCTGAGAGCGGACTGCGTCTCTGTTCCATGATCCCGGTGGCCCGAGCCGGCCGAGGCCGACGCCGCTCGGGCCGCCCACGCGACGGGCCGTGGCTCCCGCTCCGTACCGGTGGAGGTGGAGCGCGCGGCCCGTCCCGGGAGCCTCAACCGACTTCGGGTGCGGGCTCCTTGGAGTGGGAGCCACGGCCCGTCACGTGTCCATCCCTGCCTCGCACGTGCGAGGCAGGGATGGACGCATCGAAACGGGCGTGAGACCACGAAACGCGGCCGCCTCGCGGGTGGCCGACTCGGAGCATGCGGCAATCCCCGCGAAGGCGCTGCACCCGGCGTCGTCGGGGAAGACCAGTTCCTCGGTACAGACCTCGGCCGGCACGCGCGGTTGTGCCTCGCCGCCCGAGTGACGCATGGGCTACCGCTTCAGCAGCGGTGCTCCACGCTGGGCACGCCGTCCACCAAGGTGTCCAGCAATCCGCCGAGCACCTCGCGCTGCTCGTCCGTCAAGGGAGCCAGGATCTCCTCCGCGGCGGAGCGGCGCGCGCCGCGCAGCTCCCGCAGCGCCATGCGCCCCTCGTCCGTGACTTCGATGCGGATCACCCGCCGGTTGGTGGGATCGGGGACCCGGCGCACCTTGCCGCTCGCCTCCAGGCCGTCGACCAGGGTGGTCACGGCGCGGGGCACCACTTCGAGGCGCTCGGCAAGATCGGCCATGCGGGGCGGCGCGCTGTAGTGCGCGAGGGTGCGCAGCAGCCGGGACTGCGCCGGAGTGATGCCCAGCTCGCGCTGCTCCAGATGCCGCTTCTGGATGCGGTGCACACGGCGGGTCAGCCGCAGCAGCTGCTCCGCGAGCAGGCCGTCGGCATCGGGGGTGCTCATGTGGGAACAATATCAGGACCTGGTTCATTGTGAGCATAGGTAACAATGAGCTATGCTCCGTCAGTCGTCGTCGCCCCTCGACCCGAGAGGCGCTCTCACCACCCCGTAGGAGCCCATGCGTCCCGACCAACCCACCTGGACCCCGCCACCTGCCGACGCGGAACAGCCGCGGCAGGTGCGTCGCATCCTGAAGCTCTTCCGGCCCTACCGCGGCCGCCTCACGATCGTCGGCCTGCTGGTCGGCGCCGCGTCCCTCGTCTCCGTCGCCACGCCCTTCCTGCTGAAGGAGATCCTGGACGTCGCGATCCCCCAGGGCCGTACCGGCCTGCTGAGCCTGCTCGCGCTCGGCATGATTCTCAGCGCCGTCCTCACCGGCGTCTTCGGCGTGCTGCAGACCCTCATCTCCACCACCGTCGGCCAGCGCGTCATGCACGACCTGCGCACCGCCGTCTACGGCCGGCTCCAGCGCATGTCGCTCGCCTTCTTCACCAGAACGCGTACGGGCGAGGTCCAGTCGCGCATCGCCAACGACATCGGCGGAATGCAGGCGACCGTCACCTCCACCGCCACCTCGCTGGTCTCCAACCTCACCAGCGTCGTCGCCACCATCGTTGCGATGGTCGCCCTGGACTGGCGGCTCACCGCCGTCTCGCTGCTCCTGCTGCCGGTCTTCGTATGGATCAGCCGCCGGGTGGGCAATGAACGCAAGAAGATCACCACCCAGCGTCAGAAGCAGATGGCCGCGATGGCCGCCACGGTCACCGAGTCGCTCTCCGTCAGCGGCATCCTGCTCGGCCGCACCATGGGCCGTGCCGACTCACTCACGAAGTCCTTCGCGGAGGAGTCCGAGAGCCTGGTCGACCTCGAGGTGAGGTCGAACATGGCGGGGCGCTGGCGCATGTCCGTCATCGGCATCGTCATGGCCGCGATGCCCGCCGTCATCTACTGGGCCGCGGGCATCGCGTTCCAGGTGGGCGGTTCCGCCATCTCGATCGGCACCCTCGTCGCCTTCGTCTCGCTCCAGCAGGGCCTGTTCCGGCCCACGGTCAGCCTGCTCTCCACCGGCGTCCAGATCCAGACCTCGCTCGCGCTCTTCCAGCGCATCTTCGAGTACCTCGACCTGCCCATCGACATCACCGAGCCCGAGCGCCCGGTCCACCTCGACCAGGTCAAGGGTGAGATCCGCTTCGAGGGCGTCGAGTTCCGCTACGACGACAAGAGCGGCCCGATCCTCGACGGCATCGACATCACCGTCCCCGCGGGCGGCAGCCTCGCCGTCGTCGGCCCGACGGGCTCCGGCAAGTCCACGCTCAGCTATCTGGTGCCCCGGCTGTACGACGTCACGGGCGGCCGCGTCACGCTGGACGGCGTCGACGTACGCGACCTGGACTTCGACACGCTCGCGCGCGCGGTCGGTGTCGTCTCCCAGGAGACGTACCTCTTCCACGCCTCGGTCGCCGAGAACCTGCGCTTCGCCAAGCCGGACGCCACCGAGGAGGAGCTGTACGCGGCGGCGCGCGCGGCCCAGATCCACGACCACATCGCGTCCCTGCCCGACGGGTACGACACGGTCGTCGGCGAGCGCGGCCACCGGTTCTCCGGCGGTGAGAAGCAGCGCCTGGCCATAGCCCGCACGATCCTGCGCGACCCGCCGGTGCTCATCCTCGACGAGGCGACCAGCGCCCTGGACACCCGCACGGAGCACGCCGTTCAGCAGGCCATCGACGCACTGTCGGCCAACCGCACCACGGTCACCATCGCGCACCGGCTGTCCACCATTCGGGGCGCCGACCAGATCGTGGTCCTCGACTCCGGCCGCACGGTCGAACGCGGCACGCACGAGGAACTGTTGGAGCAGGAGGGGCGCTATGCCGCGCTTGTCCACCGGGACGCCCAACTGGCGCCGACAAGATGACGATATGCCGGGTTTGATGGCATTCGCGCGTTAACGTGCCCGCATGCAGATGAACACTCCGCCACGGAGCACGATTCGACTGACGCGCCGGGGCCGGATCGCCCTCATCGCGACCGGAGCCGTCGTGGCGGCCACCGCCGTGGCGGTGCCGCTGCTGACCGTGGGAGGCGGCGAGGACGCGCCCACTGCGTCCCTCGTCATTCCGGAGGGCTGGCGGGCCAGTCAGGTCTACGCGGCCGTCGACAAGGCCCTCCGGGTGCCCCCGGGCACCACCAAGAAGTCCCTCGGGAAGGCCAATCTGAAGCTGCCGAACGACGCCGAGGGCAACCCCGAGGGCTACCTCTTCCCGGCGACGTATCCGATCGACAAGAAGGCGACTCCGCAGTCGCTGCTGTCGTTCATGGTCGACACCGCGAATCAGAGGTTCAACAAAGCTCCTGTCGCCGCCGGGGCACAGCGCAACGCGATGAACGTCTATCAGGCGATCACCATCGCGAGCATCGTCCAGGCCGAGGCGGCGACCAAGGCGGACATGGGCAAGGTGGCCCGGGTCATCTTCAACCGCCTGGAGCGGGGCATGCCGCTGCAGATGGACTCCACCATCAACTACGCGCTGAACCGTTCCACCTTGAACACCAGCCAGAACGACACGACGCTCAACAACCCCTACAACTCGTACCAGCGCATGGGCCTGCCGCCCACGCCGATCGCCAACCCCGGCGAGGACGCGATGCGTGCCGCGACCAACCCCCCCCTGGGCGACTGGCTCTACTTCGTGACGGTCAAGCGGGGCGACACCCGCTTCACGGCCAGCTACGAGGAGCACGAGAGGAACGTCGCCGAGTTCAACCGGGTCCGCAGCAGCGCGTCCCGTAGCGCCGCTCCCACCGGTTCCCCCACCGGTTCGCCCGCCGTCACCCCCACCGGTTCGCCCGCCGTCACCCCCACCGGTTCGCCCGCCGTCACCCCCACCGGTTCGCCCGCCGTCAGCCCCACGGGGACCCCCAGGGGCACCCCCACCGGCTGAGCTGCCGTACGGGGCGTCAGGCGGTGACCGGCACTCCCGCCAGCAGCCGCCTGATGTCCCGTACCGCCGCGCGTCCGGCCCGGTTGGCGCCGATGGTGCTGGCCGAGGGCCCGTACCCGACCAGGTGGATCCGCGGATCGGCGACCGTGCGCGTCCCCTCGACGCGGATACCGCCGCCCGGCTCGCGCAGTCGCAGCGGCGCCAGATGGTCGATGGCGGCCCGGAAGCCGGTCGCCCACAGGATGATGTCGGCGTCCACGCGACGACCGTCGTCCCACTCGACGCCGTCGGGCGTGATCCGGTCGAACATCGGCCGGCGGTCCAGTACGCCGTCGTCCAGGGCCTGCCTGATCGCCTCGTTCAGCGGCAGTCCGGTCACCGAGACGACACTCTTGGGCGGAAGCCCCTGGCGGACGCGTTCCTCGACGAGCGCGACGGCGGCCCGGCCGAACTCCTCGGTGAAGGGGCCCTCGCGGAAGACGGGCGGGCGCCGTGTCACCCAGGTCGTCTCCGCCGCGTACGGGGCGATCTCCATAAGATGCTGGGTGCCGGACGCGCCGCCGCCCACCACGACCACCCGCTGACCCGCGAACTCCTTGGGACCGGGGTACTGCGCCGTGTGCAACTGCCGCCCCCGGAAGGTTTCCTGGCCCGGGTAGCGCGGCCAGAACGGCCGGTCCCAGGTGCCCGTCGCATTGATCAGCGCCCGTGCCGACCACGTACCGTCGTCGGTCTCGACCAGCAGTCGTCCACCGGAACCCTCCCGTACGGCCATGACGTCGACCGGCCGCAGTACGCGCAGGTCGAAGGTGCGCTCGTACCGGTCGAAGTACTCGGCGATGACCTCGGAGGAGGGACGCTCGGGGTTCGCGTCCGTCAGTTCCATACCGGGCAGGGAGTGCATCCCGTGCACCTTGCCGTACGTCAACGACGGCCAGCGGAACTGCCAGGCGCCGCCGGGGTGCGGCGCGTGATCGAGTACCACGAAGTCCCGTTCGGGCTCGAAACCGGTGCGCCGCAGGTGATAGGCGCTGGACAGGCCTGCCTGTCCAGCGCCTATGACGATGACATCGACTTCGCGCGCGCGTACCCCGGTGTTGTTCACGCACCTGCTAACCGGACCGGGGTCCGGTATCTTCCCGGAGGGGCCTGGCTGTGAGGCACCCGACGAGCCCGTGTCAGCGGCCACCCGCGACAAGCAGCGGCGCGCCACCTCCCGCGGCCGTACCGGGCAACAGCCTCCGCGCTGCCAGATCCGGGATCACACCCTCCCCGAGCCAGTACGCCTCCCCCAGGTGCCCGTATGGGCGAGGATTGGGTCATGTCCGATGCCTTCAGCACCCGTGTCCTGAACGTCGCCACTGGTTCGGCGGAGACGGTCGTCGACCTCACCCGCGACTGCGAGGCCTTCTTGCGGGAGGCGGCGGCCGGTCGCGACGGCCTCCTGAACGTCTTCGTGCCCCACGCGACCGCCGGAATCGCCATCATCGAAACCGGCGCCGGCAGCGACGACGACCTCCTCGCCGCCCTCCACTCGCTGCTCCCCGCGGACGACCGCTGGCAGCACCGCCACGGCAGCCCCGGCCACGGCCGCGACCACGTCCTCCCCGCATTCGTGCCCCCACACGCGACGCTGCCGGTGCTGGGCGGGCGGCTGGAGTTGGGGACGTGGCAGTCGGTGTGTCTGGTCGATACGAATCGGGACAATCCCGGCCGTCAGGTGCGGCTCAGCTTCCTCGGGTGATGTGCCTGGTCTTGCGTCGCAGCGATTGGTGCCATGGGGGCTGGGTGGTTGTCAGGGAGGTGGCGAGCCGGTCATTGAGGTGAGGGCGCGGGGGAGGGCGAAGTCGCGGTCGTACAGGGTGCCGCGGAAACGGATGCGGCCGTACTCCGGTGCGAACGCGCCGCCCGCGATCTTGGGCGGCGAGCCCGAGTTGGCAATAGATCTCCATCGAGCGCGCGTTGACCAGCCGGGACCGGGGAAGTTGACCAGCCGGGACCGGGGAAAGGGTGACAGCTCGCCGTGTTTCTCGACCAACAACGCCCGCACGCCCCAGCGTTCCAGCAGCGCTCGGGCGGTGAGACCGACCGGCCGCCAGCGACGATCAACACCGCCGCCTCGGCGTCTGCTACGGGCATGAGATCAATCTCCGCACCCGGCAGCCGCCCGCAAAGTCGGTGCGGGCAGCGCATGTGCTGGGCGCCGAGAGCCGCCAAAGGTGAGCGGAGGCCTCTGACCTGTGGGGCGGCGCGCATTCCGGCCTCGCGGCGGGGCTCGGCGGACGCTCTCGCCGGGGAAGGCCGGCTGCCGGTCGCCGCACGTTCACCGGCGCCGGAGCCTTGGAGAGAAGACACCGCGAACCGAAGCCCCGCCGTACCGCCTTCGGTGAGCCGTTTCTGTCATGGGCGCCGGGGACCTTTCTCTCGTGTTACCGGAGCCCGGTTCGCCGCAGGTCTGTGCCGAAGAGTTCGGAGAGCCGATCGCCCACAACGGGAGCGATGGCCTCGGCGTAGGCCTCGGCCATGTGGCTGTCATCGCGGTAGACGAACGTGTTTCCCACGGCCACGGGGCAGTTGCCCGTACGGGTGCACAGCCAGGGCTCCGGGTCGATGACCGCGGTGCGGGTCGACCTTGCCGCCTCCATGATCGCGTCTCTGCGGGTCTGGTCCCTGATCGCCTGCGGGATGTGGTTCGTGCAGCGTCCCAGCCGCAGCGGATACAGGGCCGCGCAGTCGACCGCGTCACCCTTCGGCCAAGGAGTGTCGAGGATGGCGGCCACCTGGGCACCGGTGCCCGCGAGAGTCTGGAACGTGTCCCGGAACCCCGTGGTCCAGCCCCGCAGGGGATCGCTCATCGCCTCAGCCGGGTTGCCCGCGTCCGAGGACGAGACGATCACCAGTGAGGGACGGAGATCTTCGATCTTTGCGAGCGCCTTGCTTCGCCATGTATCGCACGACGTGTACGGCTTGCCGTCCTGGACGACGGTCACCGCGGCCACCTTGCAGGATGCCTTGGTCAGCGAAACCAGCTTCCACCGGTGCGCCGACGCGAGCCGGTTCAGCGCCGGGAACCATTGGGCCGCGTGGGAATCGCCGAACAGTACGACGGTCTTGTCCGAGGAGCGGCTCCCGTAGACGCAGGGTGGCGTGCGCGTGCTCGCGTAGTTCACGTGGCATCCGTCCTGATAGATCGCGGACTTCGTGTCCTTGATCTCGGTGAGTGCCGGTGTGAGGTTGCTCGGCAGGCGTGTGTCCGAGGCATCCAGGAGTTCTGTCAGACGCGACTGCGGGTCCGGTGCGGTCGCGAGAGTGTCCTTCAGCGTGGGCGAAGGCGCACCGGAATCGATTGCGGGCGGGAAGGCCGCCGCGACCAGGGACATCGCGGCGGCGCCCGCCGACAGGCCGAGGCCAAGCCCCAGCGCCCGGCCGTGCCGACCGCGAAATGCCGTGTGGAACCGCACCGGATTCTCGACCAGACGCACGGTGGCCCACGCCATGAGCAGGGCGATCGCACTGAGCACCAGCGCCAGCCGCACCGTGGCGGGTCTGCCCAGCGCCATCGGTCCGATGAGCAGCAGCGGCCAATGCCACAGATACCAGCTGTACGACAACCCGCCGAGCCAGGCCACCGGCTGTCGCGAGAGCAGCCATCCGGCGCCGAATCGGGCCGGCGAACAGCCGCCGGCCAGGAGGAGTGCGGCTCCCGCAACCGGCAGGAGCGCGTGATATCCGGGAAACGGCGTGTCCTGGTCGAACCGGAGCGCCGACAGCACCACGCAGGCCAGGCCGGTCCATGTCATCGGCGCCGAGAACCTGGGGGGCAGTTGCTCCAGCCGGGCGACGGACAGCGCGAGAAGGGACCCGACGCCCAGTTCCCAGATACGGGTGTGCGGACCGAAGTAGGCCCAAGGCGGCGAACTCTCCGTCACGGACACGCTCAGTCCGAAGGAAACCAGGCAGAGCGCGACGAGCGGCGCCACCACGAGTGCACGTCGCCGGGCCAGTTTCCAGCTGAGCAGGAGCAGCAGCGGCCACAGCAGATAGAACTGCTCCTCGACGGCCAGCGACCAGAAGTGCTGGAACGGCGACGGCGGGCTGCCCTGGGCGAGGTAGTCCGTGCCGATGATCGCCAGCCGAAAGTTCACCGCGTAGAGAGCGCTGCTGAGCGCATCACCCACGTAGTCCGCGAAACGAATCTTCGACAGGAACAGCCAGGCACCGCCCAGCGTGGCGACAACGACGAGTGTCGATGCCGGAAGCAGGCGCAGCGCCCGGCGGGCGTAGAACTTCCGGACCGAGATGCCGCCCGTGGCGCGAAGCTCGCGCGACAACAACGAGGTGATCAGAAATCCGGAGATCACAAAGAAGACATCGACGCCGACATAACCCCCGCTGACCACGCGCACCCCGGCGTGGGAAAGAACGACCAACGAGACCGCCAGGGCGCGGAGCCCCTGGATGTCGAGCCGCAACGCATGCTGCGTCACGGTGCCGTCGTGCGGTGGGGTTCGGAGCTCGGCCGGCGCCGGATTCGGCATCAGCCGGCCCGAGTGCCACGGGGTGGCGGTCGTCAACGGATCTCCTCGTTTCGATTCCTGAGCGGATCGCGGGAATTCTGGGCCACACCGACAAAGGGAGACCATCGACCGTGTGGAAAGGTTGCGCCTCGACCGCTCCGCAGCCCGTGGAACTCTCGCACGTCATGTGCTGGCCGGCCGCGTCGAGGAGTTCTTGTGATCCCCGTCACAAGGGGGCTCCGGCTATCGCTGAACGCGGCCGTCAGATGCCGGGCCCGACCTTGGTGAAGTGGTGATCGATCTCGTTCTGTCGCTTCAGGAATTTGCGTAGTGCCTGGTCGGCGCACCGTGGGCGGGAATTAATGCCGTCGCGTCCGGATGTGTGCGCCGTGCTAAAATTGCCCGAGTTGCGGTTGCGATCCCCGTAAATTCCGAAAGTGAAATGTTGCTTATGTGGAGTTTGCCTTTTTAGGGCGGGGGAGTGTGGCCTGCTTCTTTTGGTCCCAGTCATCCCAGTCTTAAGTTCGGCTCGTTCTTGCAATTCATTCGGCTTATGTACGCCGAGAATTCCTCGATGCGCGCCATATCGAGGAAGGTCTCCATGGACCGCTCAGCTCGCAAGAACGACCGTTTCGGGTCTGACCGGGGAGCCCGCTTCCGGCCGCAGGGCCGGGCGGCGCGCCCCGGCGTCGGTTCGGGCGGCAGCGGGCGGCGCCCCGCCGCACCGCAAGGGGAGTTCGCGCTGCCGGTCACCGTCACACCGGCCCTCCCCGGGGTTGCGACCTTCGGTGAACTGGACATGCCCGTCGAGTTGTTGAACCTGCTCACCAGCCTCGGCCTGAACGAGCCGTTCCCGATCCAGGCCGCCACACTGCCGAACTCCCTCGCGGGCCGCGACGTGCTGGGGCGCGGGCGCACCGGATCGGGCAAGACCCTCGCCTTCGGCCTCGCGCTCCTTGTGCGCACGGCCGGACAGCGTGCCGACGCCCGCAAGCCACTGGCCCTGATCCTCGTACCCACTCGCGAGTTGGCCCAGCAGGTCACCGATGCGCTCACCCCCTACGCCCGGTTGCTGAAGCTGCGGCTGGCCACCGTGGTCGGCGGCATGTCGATCGGCAGGCAGGCGGGCGCACTGCGCGCCGGGGCCGAGGTCGTCGTCGCGACTCCCGGCCGCCTCATGGATCTCATCGAGCGCCGGGACTGCCGTCTGGACCGGGTGAACATCACCGTCCTGGACGAGGCCGACCAGATGGCCGACATGGGCTTCATGCCCCAGGTCACCGAACTGCTCGACCAGGTGCGCCCGGACGGCCAGCGCATGCTGTTCTCGGCTACGCTGGATCGCAATATCGACCTCCTGGTCCGCCGCTATCTCCACGACCCGGTGGTCCACTCGGTCGACCCCTCGGCGGGCGCGGTCACCACGATGGAGCATCACGTGCTGCAGGTGCACGGCGCGGACAAGTACGCCACCGCCACCGAGATCGCCGCCCGTGACGGGCGAGTGATCATGTTCCTGGACACCAAGCACGCGGTCGACCAGTTCACCAAGCACCTGCTGAGCAGTGGCGTACGGGCCGCGGCGCTGCACGGCGGCAAGTCGCAGCCCCAGCGCACCCGCACCCTGGCACAGTTCAAGACCGGCGACGTCACGGCGCTGGTGGCGACCAACGTCGCGGCCCGTGGCATTCACATCGACGACCTCGACCTCGTCGTCAACGTCGACCCGCCCAGCGATCACAAGGACTACCTGCACCGCGGCGGCCGTACCGCCCGCGCCGGTGAGTCCGGCAGTGTCGTCACGCTGGTCCTGCCCAACCAGCGCCGGGACATGGCCCGTCTCATGTCCGACGCGGGCATCAGGCCGCAGGTCACACAGGTCCGCTCGGGCGAGGCCGAGCTGAGCCGGATCACCGGTGCCCAGGCTCCCTCCGGTGTCCCGGTCGGCGGCAGCGGGCCGGTCGCGGAGCGCCCGAAGCGCGGCGGTGCCCCCTTCCGGGGTCTGGGCACGCGCACCGGTCGCGCCGGTGGCGAGTCACGCCGGTCCGCCGAGGCGCGCCTCACTGCCGAGGCCCGCAAGGCCGCCCGGGTCCGTCGCGGCGCCTAGAGCGAGGGCACTGTGTGCCGCCAGGGCCGGCGGCCGACCGAGCCTCAACCAGCCTTCGTCACCGTCACGGACAGGTCGTTGTCGACGGTGAAGTAGGGGCGCACGCCGGCGCCGTCGAGCGTGACCGTCGGGTAGACGAACACCTCCTTGCGGTCCGCCACGTCGTCGAGGAGACGGGCGACCCGGATGAGCGGTGCTCCCGCCGCAGGCTGCATGAAGACGTCCCAGACGCCGCTTTCGGCGCTCGTCCCGGCGGCCAACTCCTCGTGGTCGACGGTGAAGGAGAAGCTTCGGCCATCCCTTCCGGCCCGCGGCTCCACGACGTGCAGAGTGCCGTTGCCGCCCCGCCGACGCAGGCAGACGACGGCTCCCTCCAGGAGCGTGGCGCCGTGCAGGCGCGCGCCGACCGTCATCGACCGGTGCGTGACATCGATGCCGTCGACCTCCGCGTGGGCGGGGCGCAACCAGGCCCGTACCGCGAGATGACCATCCCTGGTGACGTACGGAATGCGGACGGCCAGCGGTGACGGCCAGTCGTGGAGGTGTCCGTCGACGAGGGCCCGTAGGTCGCGCAGCCCCGGGCGCAGACGCTGCCGTCGGGACCCCGGTTCCCGGAGCAGGTACACGTCCCACCGGCCCTCCGCGAGAAGGGGGTGCGGGCCCAGGACAGCGCGTCGGCGACCGTCGTCGGCGGGCTCCAGGTCGAGGAGGTGAACGGTCTTCTCGGGCAGTCCCTTCTTCGGCCGCAGCCGCAGCAGCAACTGCCGCCCTTCGGCGGACCGCAGCGGCAGGTCGAAGGTAATGCGGCCGTCCGTATCCACCCTGCAGCCAAGGCGTGGTTGCCCAGCTTCGTCCCTGCTCACCGCTGTCCCCTCCGTACCAGGCGCAGCGCGCTGCCGGCCGCGGCGAACGCGGCGTCGCGGGCGGCGAAACCTTGGCTGACGAGGACGCGGCGCGCACCACCGCGTCCCTGAGCGAGCCGTCGCCCCGTTCTTCTCGCCGAGACCGCCTCGGTGATCAGGCGCTCGGCCTGCTCGACCACAGGGCCGGGAGCGAACCGCCGCGCGTTCTCCAGGGCCGCTCGGCCCGTATCGCGGCGCCGCTCGTCCTCACGGACCAGTTCCAGCAGGGCCGCGCCCAGCGCGTCACGGTCCCCGACCGGCACCAGCCGGCCGTCGACCCCGTCCTCGATGATTTCACCGGGCCCATAGGGGCAGTCGGTGCTCACCACCGGCAGGCCGCAGCGCATCGCCTCGACAATCGTCATGCCGAACGGCTCGAAGTCGGAGGCGGCCGCGCCGATCGAGCCCTTGACCCACTCCGCTTCCATGGGAGCCGCCGCACCCATCAGGAAGACGTTGTTCCACAGACCGAGGTCCGCGATGAGCTTTCGCAGCCGATCGTGTTGCTCCCCTTTGCCGTAGATGCGCAACTGCCAGTCCGGGCGTTCGGCGGCGACCACGGCGAAGGCCTCGATCAGTAGGTCGTACCGTTTCACCGGGACCAGCCGGCCGGCCGCGACGACCACCTTCGCGGTGCCGTCCGCGGCGGGGAGCGCGGGATCGGGCACGCTGTTCGGGAGGGTCTCCACCCGTAGACCGGGCAGCCTCATCTTGCGCCGGTAGGCGGCGGCGTCCGCCTCGGTCACCGTGGTGAGCGCGTCGAGCCGGCGGTAGGCCCGGCGCAGCGTGTTGCGCAACCGTGGCGGATGGTTGTCCAGAGTGAGGTGCTCCTGCCCGATGCGTACGACGTGTCGCGGAGCCTGGAGCGCGAGATGCACGTTGAGCCCCGGCCGCGTTCCGATCACCACGTCGGCGTCGATCGTGGCGAGACAGTCGCCGATCCGCTGGTCGGTCAACTCGCTGTACTGCCGGTACCGGTACTCGGCGCGTGGGAACACCCTCGCCGGACTCAGATGCAACGGATGCCGCTCCTCCTGCCTGAGGTCCACCAGCGGCCGCAGCGACACGCTCGGGTCCAGGGTGAAGGTCGGGTGCTCCCGGTGCCGCAACACGGAGACGATCTCCACCTCGTGCCGCTCGGCCAGTGCGTGGGCCAGATTGAACGTGGTGGTGATCGTGCCCCCGATCCCGTAGGCGTTGTGGAGCAGGAAAGAGATCTTCATGGTGGGCTAGACCACGGCAAGTTCCTTACGGTTGTTGCCCGTTATCACTTCGTAGGCTCATCGGTGCAGCCTCGACAGGCCGCCCGGGACGCGTGCGGGGTGAGAGGCGGTCGGACACACCGGCCGGTACAGTCCTCCTTGACCGGTACGGCTCGAGGGATGAACGTGGCCATATGTGATGAATCTTGTCATCATGTGGTGAATACCCTCAAGGGAGGCCCTCGTGACCACGGCATCAGAGCCACGGGTATCGGGTCTGGAGATCCGCTCCATCGACTACGTCCCCCTGGACGAGCGGCACGGAAAGCTGTGGCACCTGGGGCCTCTGTGGTTCATGTCCAACGCGCAGATCGCCACACTGGCGGTCGGACTGATCAGCATCACCGAGGGCGGCAACCTCGTCTGGTCGCTGATCGCGATCGCCGCGGGCACCATCCTGGGCACGTTCTTCATGGCCTTCCACTCCGCGCAGGGCCCGCAACTCGGGCTGCCGCAGATGATCCAGTCGCGGCCGCAGTTCGGCTATGTCGGGGCCCTGCTGGTGTGGCTGTTCGCCTATGTGCAGTACGCCGGTTTCAACGTCTTCAACACGATCCTGGCCGGCGAGGCCCTGCACACCACGGTGCATGGCGGGGTCAAGTTGTGGGTCGTCGTGGTCACCCTCATCGCGTTGGTCATCGCGCTGGTGGGCTACGACGTCATCCACCGCGCCGAGCGGGTCCTCACCTACACCTTCCTGGTCATCTTCGGGATCTTCACCGTGGGCGTGCTGGTCACCCTGCACTATCCCCCCGGCTCCTTCGACCTCGGCGGCTTCAAGTGGACCCCGTTCCTCGCGCAGTTCGGTGTGGTCGCCGGTTACCAGATCAGCTGGGCCATCTACGTCTCGGACTACTCCCGCTACCTCCCTCCGGACGTGACCGTCCGCAAGACCTTCTACTGGACGTACTTCGGGTCCGCGCTCGGCGGCATCTGGCTGATGATGCTCGGGGCGCTGCTCGCCGCGTGGGCGGGAAAGGGTTTCGAGACGATCCGCTCGATCAACGCCGCCGGCGACAAGGTCTTCAGCGGGTTCGGCGCGATCGTGCTGCTCTTCGCCGCCCTGGGTCTGGTCTCGGTGACCGCGCTGAACATGTACGGCGGGTCTCTCACGCTCATCAGCGCGATCGACTCCTTCAAGAGAGTGCGGCCGACCCTCGCCGTACGGCTCGTGACGATCGGCCTCACCGCGGCGCTCTCCGTGGTGGGTGCGCTGGCCGCCACCGCCAACTTCCTGGAGAACTTCAACAACTTCCTGCTGCTGGTGCTCTACCTGTTCATTCCGTGGACGGCGGTCAACCTCATGGACTACTACGTGGTGCGCCGCGGCCACTACGCGGTCGCCGAGATCTTCAATCCGCACGGCATCTACGGCCGCTGGGGCTGGCACGGCATCATCGCGTACCTGGTCGGGTTCGTCGTCATGGTGCCTTTCTTCTCCGTGGGCACGCTCTACGTCGGACCTATCGCGGATGCGCTCGGCGGTGCGGACATCGCCTTGTTCATCGGACTGCCCGTCTCCGCGGTGCTCTACTGGCTGCTCACCCGGTCGATCGACGTCGATGCCGAGGCACGCCTGGCCGAGGCGGAGGCCGAGGCGCTGGAATCGGCGTCGCACGAGCACAGGGAGCCGTGATCCTCCCGCCGGGCCGCCTCATCGAGTGGCGGGAGCCGACCCGATGACCACCACTCGTGCCCAGTCGGGCGGCGGGTCCGGCACGTAATCGGGATCGTCCTCGTCCCACGACCGGGCGGCGTGCCGGGGGAACAGACCCACCACCGTCCGGCACGGTGGCCGCGTGCTAGGCCAGGGCGTCTGACCGTCGGTCAGGACCACGATGACATCGGGGCGGGGATTCACTCGGAGCGCCTTGGCGAAGCCTGTGCGAAGATCCGTACCCCCACCGCCCAACAGCGGTATTCCCTCACCACGGCACAGCGGATGCACGATGCGGGCTGCCGCGTCGCACGGCAGCACGGTGATCAGGTCGCGACGACCGCCCACGGCTCGGGAGATCGCGGCAACCTCCAGGAGCGCGCTGCCCAGTTCGATGTCACTGACCGAGCCGGATGTGTCGATGACCACGGAGACTCGGGGCGGCCTGCGCCGAAGGCTCGGCAGTACGGTGCCGGGCACCCCGGCCGAGCGCCGTGACGGCCGCCCGTAGGTGTAGTCCTCGCCGGCGCCCTGGCCGGAGGCCGCCGAGCGGACCGCCGCGCCCAGCAACTCCCGCCACGGCTGCGGGGGATGGAACGCCTCATCCGCCCACCGCTGCCACCCCTTCGAAGCGCTCCCCGGACGGCCGGTGATGCCCTGCGCCACCCGGAACCGGACGGCGTCCCGCTCCTGCTCACTGAGGCCGTGGGCGCCGTCCGGTCCCAGGTCCCACTCCCGCTCCAGTCCGTCGGCCCCACTGCCGCAGTCCAACCAGGCGGCAGTCAGCGTGAGGGGCTCGATCCGAAGCTTGCGCAGGTAGTCCTCCATGAGCCACCCCTCGGGCAGCCCCAAGGTTTTCGGCCGCACAGCGCCTTTGGGCCGGACCAGCCCGTCGCCGAACACGTCGTCGTTGATCTCGCAGTCCGCGGCGATGTTCATCCGCAGCCGTTCTCCCGGGCCGGTCAACTCGTGCTCCCGTGCCACCCGGTCACTGCGCCCGTGGTGGTCGCGAAGGAGGTGCGAGACCTCGTGCACCCAGACCCCGGCCAGCTCCTCCACCGGCGTCCGATCCACGAACGCCGGCGAGACGTAGCACCGCCAGTGCCGGTCGACGGCCATCGTGGGGACCCGTCGGGACTCGACGGTGTGCAGGGCGAACAGGGCCGTCGCCAAGTAGGGCCGGGCCCGGGCGGCATGCAGTCGGGCGGCGAAGAGCTTGTCGAGGTCCAGAGTCCCCGGTGCGTCCGCGATCACCGGCCCGCCTTCGCGGCGACGGCGGTCCGGGCCGCCGCGTGGTCGGCTCGCCGGGACAGGGTCACCACTCCGGTGAGCCGCTCGATCGACGCCGGGACGTCCCAGTCCTCCCGGCGCAGCGAAGCGAGGGTGGTCGCCGGGACGACGACCAGGTCCGGAGCTCCCGTCTCCACCGCCCGGACCAGGAGCGTCCACGCCGCGTCCCAGCGGGACTTCTCCGGGCGCTTGCGGACCGCGTCCACCACACCGTCCAGCACGGCCTGGCGCAGGTCTCCGCGCTCGGGCAGGACGACACCGTCCGGGTCGGCGAGGAGCACCTCGGGGTCCGGGAGGTCCATCCGGTCCAGGCTTGCCAGTAGTTCCAGTCCCGGACCGTCTCCCACGGTGCCTCTGACCAGCAGGGAGAGCACCTCCCGGGAGGAGCCGGCCGCGGTCGCGAAGGCGACCAGGTGCAGGGCCATCTCCCAGCTCCGGGGTGACGGCCAGGCGCCGCCCCGGCGTGTCTCACTGCTGGGCAGTTGGTGCACGAGTTTGGGCCGCCCGATGAGGAGCCCGCACACCGCGCGGCGGGCGAAGTCCACGGCCTCCGGAAGCTGTCCCGGGTCGAGCCGCGGCAGGGTCGCCCGGGGCCACGTCCCACCGAGGCCGCGTACGACGACCTCGTGGTCGTGGGTCCACTGAAGATGAACGAAACGGTTGGCCAGAGGCGGGCTCAGCTCCCAGCCGTCGGCCGCCGAGGAGCGCGGGTTGGCGGCAGCCACGATCCGTACCCCGGGCGGCAGTTGGAGGGCGCCGATCCGCCGCTCGAGGACGAGGCGGAGCAGAGCGGCTTGAACGGCCGGCGGTGCGGTGGACAACTCGTCGAGGAACAGCAGCCCGCGGCCGGCCCGTACCAGACGCACGGCCCAGTCCGGCGGGGCCATCGGGACACCGTGTTCCGCGGGATCGTCGCCGATGATGGGCAGCCCCGAGAAGTCCGACGGCTCGTGCACACTGGCGATCACTGTGGTCAGCGGAAGGTCCAAGGCCGCGGCGAGCTGTGTCAGGGCCGCGGTCTTGCCGATCCCCGGCTCACCCCACAGAAGTACGGGCAGGTCGGCGGCCACGGCCAGCGTCAGGGCCTCCAGTTGGGTGTCCGGGCGCGACTCCGTGGTGGCGTCGCGCAGCAGGGTCAGCAACTCGCCGGCGACGTCCAGTTGGGAGAGGGTGGTCGGAGCGGAAGAGGTGTCCGTTGCGACGGACGGGGTGCATGTGGGCATGTGTGATCACCTGTGGGTTCGTAGGTAGCCGAGTGAGTGCGGGGACGCAGGTCCCCGAGTCAGCGAGAGGTCGCGTGGCGCGGGTGCGAGCGCCGGTCAGGGGAACGGCGACGATCCGGCTCGACACGGACGCGGCCGGGGCCGGGTCCGGCCAGGCCTGCCCGGAACAGTCCGTAGGCGATCCGCCGCTGTGCGGCCGCCTCGAGTTCGTCCCGCAGAGCGCCGGTGCGCAGCAGTGCGTCGGGGCCCAGCAGGCCCTCGACGACGGCCAGCGCACCGGCGATGTCGCCGTGGTCCAGACGTTCGCGGACACCGGTGAGGCAGTCCGGGCGACGGTGCGCCTCGTCGATGGCCTGCAGGCAGGGAAGCGGAGTGCCGGTCAGCGCGGCCAGCAGTTCCTCCCGCCGGATCTCGGCAGGGTCGTGGTCCAGCGGCGCCAGTACCCCGTCGACCAGGCCGATCCGGTGCTGAGCTCCCCGGCACTCCACGAGGCGCGGTTGCCCCGCCCGCTGCGAAATCCGCGGCGAACCGGTCGGTGCACAGCCCGGTACCAGTGCCGAAGCGACCAGCGGGTGCAGTCGATCGACCTCGATCCGCCCGGTGCGGATCAGTTCCAGGTCGGGCAGCGCCCAGGTCGCCGCATCGGGCAGGACGGGCAGCGCGGAGGCGCCGCCATCCGTGGCGGCGGCCACGATGCGCAAGGCGGGCGGTGCGAGGCCGTCTCCGTCCGCGACCAGGTCAAGGACCAGCCGATGGCGGGTCTCGAACCGCACGGCGACGGTACCGGTGGACCGTCCTTCGGCGCGGAGCAGAATGCCCGCCTCGTCCGCCCACCGGTCAACGGCGCAGCGGTGCCCCTGCGGCACCGTCCCCAGCAGATCCGGGTCCAGCACAAGGCAGCCGTCGGCGGCCGGCCGATCGGCCCCGGACCGGGTCCGCAGCTCCTCGGTCCTGCGCGCGTCCCACAGGTGGCGGTGCAGGTCGAGGCGGAATCGACGGCTGGGTCGGGGATGGGGATGCGGACCACGGCAGGTGTCGGCCCCGGAGTGGGATCCGTCCCACAGCGCGAGGCTGATGCGCTGACCGCCGTCCGCCCAGGCGGGCGGAGTCCGGGCCACCAGGTGCACGGGGCCTTCGCCCTGACGCCCCGCAGGGGCGTACCGAGCCAGAGCGATGGTCAGACCTGGGCGCAGCAGTCCATCGGGAGCGATCCTCGGCATGTGCCAGCGCAACAGGTCAGGAGCCAGATGGCGGAGATCGGCCCGGACTTGGGCTGCGAGTTCCTCGCCATGGGTACGAGCCAAGGAACGCAGATGGAGATCGACATCGATGCCTGCGGCGGCGCACGCTCCGGCCCAGTCCCCGATACGACGGCGGGCAGTCGCAGTCTCGATCATGGACGGCGGCACGGCGAACTCGCGCACGCGCAGCCAGAAGGAAAGGCGGGAATCCCTGTTCGCGGTTCGAGTGAGCATCAGCACTCACCTTGCGCGGACGGGTCCCCCAATCTGTCAACAGAGTGAGTCGTCATCGAGGCGATCGTAGCGCTCCGCACTTCCATCTGCCAGGCGCCCCGGCTGCAGCGCCGCATGGGGCCCGAAGGGGGACCCCAGGCGCGCGAGTGGCAACCGCGGGTCCGAGCAGGGGAGTTGGCTCGCTGCCGGAGCGCGGAAGACGCCAAGTGGCGGTGTCAGAGCAGGTCTTCGATGGTGATGGGCGTCTTGCGTACGCGCCGGCCGGTGGCGTGGTGGATCGCATTGGCGATGGCCGCGGCCGCGCCCACCTGGCCGACCTCCCCAACGCCCTTGACTCCGAGCGGATTGACGATCTTGTCTTCGACCTCGATGAGTTCCACGTCGACCTCGGGGGCGTCGGCGTTCACCGGGATCAGGTAGTCGCCCAGGCTGGAGGCGACCCAGCGGCCGCGCACCGGGTCCATGTAGTTCGCCTCCAGGAGTGCCTGGCCGAGCCCCCAGATCATGCCGCCCATGAGTTGGCTGCGAGCCGTCTTGGGGTTGAGGACCCGTCCGGGGGCGAAGGCGCCGACCATGCGACGAACCCGGACCACGCCGAGTTCGGCGTCGACGGCGACCTCGGCGAACTGGGCGCCGAAGGTCATCATCCCGTAGTTGGCGGTCTGTGGGGCGGGCGACCAGGTCCCCATCGCCTCGGTGTCGGGAAGGAAGTTGCGGTGCAGCAACTCGCTGTAGCTCTCCCCGGTGTCGGGCCGGTCACGCAGCATCATGCGGCCGCCCCGTACGGTGACCGAGGCGGGATCGGCGCCGTGCAGCGGCGATTGGGCGTCGGCGACGGCCTGGGCGATGAGCTGGTCGCGCAGATTGCCGGCCGCGGTGTGGACGGCGGCGCTGATCATGCCGGCACCCGAGGAGCCGACGGCGGCGGCGATGGTGGGCAGCATGGTGTCGCCGCCCTCGAACCGGCAGCGCTCGATCGGGATGCCGAGCGCGTCGGCCGCGACCTGGGTCATCACCGTGGCCACGCCGGTGCCGAAGTCGGGCGTCGCGGCCTGGACGACGGCACTGCCGTCGGCGTAGATCCGGGCGCGGGCCCGTTGCGGGTTGTTCGGCCCGTAGACGGGATAGCCCGCGGCGGCCATGCCGTAGCCGATGAGCCAGTTCCCGTCCCGGTGCGAACGGGGTTCGGGATTGCGGCGCTGCCAACCGAAGCGCTCGGCACCGCGCCGCAGACACTCCTGGAAACCGTCGCTCGACCAGGGGTTGCCGGTGTTGGGGTCGACGTCGGTGTGGTTGCGCAGTCGCAGTTCGACGGGGTCCAGGCCCAGCTGCTGGGCGAGTTCGTCCATCGCGCATTCGAGGGCGAACATGCCCGACGCCTCACCCGGAGCGCGCATGAAGGTGGGCGTCATGATGTTGGCGCGGATCAGCTCGTAGACGCCCTCGTAGTTCGGGCATGCGTAGATCTGGGATGCGACACCGAGGGAGGGTTCGGCCCAGTCGTCGAAGGGGGAGGTGGGCGACAGCTTGTGGTGCCGCAGCGCGGTGAGGCGGCCCTCATGGGTCGCGCCCAAGGTGATGCGCTGCTCCTGCTCCTCGCGGTGGCCGACCGACGTGAACATCTGCTCGCGCGTCAGGGCGAGCTTGACCGGTCGCCCGACATGGCGCGCGGCGAGCGCGCTGAGCGCCGGGTGCGCCCAGATCATGGCCTTGCAGCCGAAGCTTCCTCCGACGAAGTGGGAGACGACCCGCACCTTGGACGGGGTGAGTCCCAGCAGCGCGGCGACGGTCAGCTGGGTGGCCGCCACCCCTTGTGTCGCGTCATAGAGAGTGAGCTCGTCGCCGTCCCACACCGCGGTGGTGGCCGACGGCTCGATCGGGTTGTGGTTGTTGGCCGCGTAGGTGAACGCGGCATCGATCTGCACCTCGGCCCGGGCGAGTCCCGCGCGGAAGTCGCCGCGTTGGTTACGACCAGGGATGAAGCCCGCGAAGATCGCCTCGGGCTCGTACACCTGATCGCGGCCCTCGTCGAGCGTCGTGACCGACGGCGTCCGATCGATCGTGACGCGTACGAGCGCGGCCGCGTGCTGTGCGCGCTCCAGTGTGTCGGCGACGACGACGGCGACGGGCTGGCCCGTGTAGTGGACCGCGTCGTCCTGCATGGGGAAGAACGTCTGCCCCGGGGCGGGCATGCCGGCCAGCGAGGGGATCAAGGGCGGCTGGGCAGCGGTCCTGGGCAGGTTCTCGTGTGTGAGGACGGCCAGGACCCCGTCGCAGTCCAGCGCCTCGGAGGTGTCGATGGCGGTGATCCGGCCGCTCGCCACACGCGCGCCGACCAGGAAGGCGTAGGACATGTTGTCGAGTACGTAGTCCGCCGAGTAGTGCGCGGTCCCGGAGACCTTGTGGCGGCCGTCGACCCGGTCGGTGGGCTGCCCGATCGCCATAGGGGCTGTCGTCGTCATGAAGGACGCTCCGGGTTCGTGAGGGTCTCCAGTGCGCGGACCATCGTCCGTTGCGCCAGCTCGACCTTGAACGCGTTGAGTGGCGTGGTCCGCGCGAGGGCGAGTTCCTCGCTGGCGGCCCGTGCGAACGTCTCACGGTCCGCGCGCGCTCCGCGCAGGACTTCTTCCACTCGCCGCGCCCGCCACGGCTTGGTGGCCACTCCGCCCAGCGCCAGCCGCACATCGCTGATGACACCGTCCGTGGTGGTCACGCCGACCGCGACGGAGGCCAGCGCGAACTCGTACGACTCACGGTCGCGCACCTTCAGATACAGCGAGTTGTCGGCCACAGGCGTGTACGGCACCTCGATGCCGACGATGAGTTCGCCGTGCTCGAGGGGGTGCTCCAGGTGGGGCGTGCCACCGGGCAGCCGGAAGAAGTCGTCGATGTCGTAGACGCGCCGTCCCGAGGCTCCCTCGGTGTGGATGCGGGCGTCGAGGGCCATCAGCGCCACGGCGACGTCGGAGGGGTGGGTTGCGATGCACGAGTCGCTGGTGCCGAGGACGGCGTGGCCGCGGTTGAAGCCGTCGAGGGCGCTGCAGCCGCTGCCCGGGTCGCGTTTGTTGCAGGGAGACACGGCGTCGCGGAAGTAGCCACACCGCACGCGCTGCATCATGTTGCCGCCCATCGTGGCCATGTGCCGCAGCTGCGCCGACGCACCGAGCACCAGCGCTTCGGCCATCATGGGGAATCGTTCCCGCACGCCCGGGGCCTCGGCTACGTCGCTCATCCGCGCCACGGCGCCGATGTACACGCCGCCGTCCGGGCGGTCTTCGACCTGGGTGAGCGGCAGATCGTTGATGTCGACGAGCCGACGCGGGAGCAGGACGTTCTGGCGCAGCAGATCGATCTCGGTCGTGCCGCCGGCCAGGAAGTCGCTGGTGGGGTCCGCCGTGACGGTGGCGACGGCGCTCGCGACGTCGCCGGCGCGCGAATAGCTGATGGGCCGCAACTCTGTCTCCCTACGCTCCGTCGCGGACCGCGCGGATGGCGGCGCGAATGTGCGGGTACGCGGCGCAGCGGCAGATGTTGCCGCTCATCCACTCCCTGATCTCGGCGTCGTCGCCCGCGTGCCCCTCCTTGAGGAGCGCGGCTGCCGACATGATCTGGCCGGGTGTGCAGTAGCCGCACTGGAACGCGTCCTCGGCGATGAACGCGTCCTGCATCGCGTCGAGTTGCTCGTTCTTGGCCAGGCCCTCGATCGTCGTCACCTCGTGGCCCTCGCAGGCGATCGCGAGGGTCAGACATCCCAGAACGCGCCGATCATCGACCCAGAGCGTGCACGCGCCGCAGGTTCCCTGGTCGCAGCCCTTCTTCGCACCCGTGAGATGCAGGTGCTCACGCAGCGCGTCGAGCAGGCTCACCCGGGGCTCGATCTCCACGGACCGCTCGGCACCGTTGACCTTCAACATGACCTTCACCGGGCCGGGACCGCGTTCCGGCAGCACGGAAGGAGCAGCCTTCACCGTGGGCGGTTGTTGGACAGACACGACGTTACCTCCCATGACGTGATGTCCATGGTGTGGCCGATGGGAGCCGGCGGCCACTGGAAGCATCGGCTCAGGCACCGTTCGAATTCGAAAAAATGAACGAACGTGAGGAATGCGCTGGGTGCAAGGATCATCACGTCAGAGCGACCAGGATCGCCGCACTGCGCCGCCGACCTTCACTCTCCGCCGAGGTCGCGGTTCACAGTTCCTTGGCGGGCCAGTCCAGCAGCCGGGCACCGATGACCGCGGTCTGGAGCATGTAGCGGTGGGCCGGGTCGGCGGGATTGGCGCCGGTGAGTTTGTGGATGCGTTCCAGGCGGTACGTGAGGGCGCGCACGCTCAAGGAGAGGCGACGGGCGGCTTCGGTGCCGACGCAGCCTGAATCGAAGTACGCGGTGAGGGTGTCCAGGAGGTGCTGGGCACCGCCGCGGGCGGCGGTGAGCGGGCCGAGGGCGGCGAGGACGAGGTCCGTCATGGCCTGGCGGTCGCGGGTGAGGACGGGGTAGACCAGCAGGTCGGCGGCGCGCAGCACCGGGTCGTCGAGTTCGAGCCGCTCTGCCAGCTCGAGGGCGTTCAGCGCCTCCTCGTAGGACTGGACGACCCCGCCGGGGCCGGGCTGGGGCCGGCCGATGGCGACGCGTCCGCCGTCGGTGGCCGCGTACGCGTGCTTGGCGAAGTGGGTGAGGACGTCCTCCTGGTCGCCGGGGGCGATGCACAGCATCCGGCCGTCCTTGGTGGTGAGCAGGATGTTGCGGTCCCCGAAGCGGGCGATGAGGGCCCGTTCCACCCGGCGCGGTACCGGGTCGGCCTCGTCGTACGCCGTCGCGGCCTGCGCGACCGCGACGGCGTGCGCGTGGGAGAGACGCAGCCCGAAGTGCTCGGCCCGCTCGGCGAGGCGTCCCAGGTCGCTGCGGCCGTAGAGGAGATCGTCGATGAACTCGCGGCGGGCCGCCTCCTCCTGTCGTACGGCGAGGAGTTGTGCCCGCTCGTAGCCTTCGGCGAAGGCGTCTATGACCTGCTGGATCGCGGCGAGCGTGCTGTCGGCGGAACCGGGCGTGGTGGACCAGGCGGCGCGGGCGGCGGACAGGTGCGCGCTGACCAGGGCACGCAGCGCGTGGCCGGCATCGGCGGCCCGTTCCCCGAGGACGCGGCGTGACTCGATCTCGTCGCGGGTGAGGCGGCGGCCGGTGGCCGAAACCTCCGCCAGAATCCGGGCACAGCCGTCCAGATACTGCTCGGGTATCTCCCGCTCCGTCACGTCGTCCCCCGTTTTCTTGACGGCCCGGTGACGACTTGTTAGCGGCGACCGGCATGCAGACCTTAATGAACACTGCCGGGAACCGGCAATGCGGGGATCGGTCCCGGCCATGCACGATGTGCCGAGGGGAGCACGACGGATGGTTCCGGTGCCGGACACCGGCAGGTGTCCGGCACCGGAACCCGGAGGGGAGTCGTGCGCCACCGGAGCAGGCCGTCCGACAGGAAGAAACGGGGGTGGGACACCATGTGGACGTTTCTCGTGGTCGTCAGTGGTTTTCCCACCATCCTGTTCACGGCCGCGCTCGTCGTGGTCGTCGCCTTCTGGCTGCTGGTCGCCGTGGGCGCGGCCGAGTCGCACGGCTTCGACGCCCACGCGCACTTCGACGCCTGGGGGATGGGCGGCGTGCCGGTGACGGTCGCCTTCTCGCTGCTCACCGCGATCGGCTGGTTCCTCAGTCTCGTCGCGACCGTCCTGCTCGATCCGGTCCTGCCCTCCGGAATGCTCCGCGGCCCGCTGGGCCTGGCGGTTCTGGCAGGAGCACTGCTGGTCGCATGGCGCGTGACCCGCCTGCTCGTACACCCTGTGCGGCGCCTCTTCCCCGATGAACCGGGGCCGTCCCGGCTGGACTTCGTGGGGTTGACCTGCACCATCCGCACGGGGCGGGTGGACGGCGGCTTCGGCCAGGCCGAGGTCGCCGCCAAGGACGGCTCCACCGCGGTGGTCCAGGTTCGCCAGCACGGCGCCGAGTCCCTCGGCAGCGGCAGCACCGGACTGCTGTACGCCTACGACGAGGCCGGCGAGTTCTTCTGGGTCGCGCCCTACGACGCGGCCATCGATCCGCGCGGCCGCGCCGGCTAGCTCCGCGCCGCCCCCGCCGCACCTCTTCTTCCGTACGCCTCAAGGACGTATCCCATGGATGCCATTTCGCTGGGCATCGGCGTGCTCGTCGCCGTTGTCCTGCTCATCGCGCTCACACTGCTGTTGGTCGTCGGCCGACTGTTCCGCAAGGTGGAGCAGGGACGGGCGCTGATCATCTCCAAGACGAAGAAGGTGGACGTCACCTTCACCGGGGCCGTGGTGCTGCCGGTGCTGCACAAGGCCGAGTACATGGACATCTCGGTGAAGACCATCGAGATCCGCCGTACCGGCCGCGAGGGTCTGATCTGCCGGGACAACATCCGCGCCGACATCCACATCAGCTTCTTCGTCCGGGTCAACAAGACGGTCGAGGACGTCATCAAGGTCGCCCAGGCGATCGGCACGCAGACCGCGAGCGACGCGGCGGCGATCCAGGACTTCTTCGCGGCGAAGTTCTC
Source organism: Streptomyces sp. NPDC050564 (assembly GCF_044457265.1). Taxonomy (NCBI): domain Bacteria; kingdom Bacillati; phylum Actinomycetota; class Actinomycetes; order Kitasatosporales; family Streptomycetaceae; genus Streptomyces; species Streptomyces sp. NPDC050564. The sequence continues at coordinate 69,792 of NZ_JBITGS010000026.1, forward strand.
CGAGGCCCTCAAGACAGTCGGCAAGCAGCTGGACTTCGTCGACCTCTACACCAAGCGCGAGGAGTTCCGGGACCGGATCATCCAGGTCATCGGCACCGACCTGAACGGCTATCACCTGGACGACGCGGCGATCGACTTCCTGGAGCAGACGCCGATGTCCCAGCTGGACGCGGCGAACATCCTCGACGCGCAGGGCATTCGGAAGATCACCGAGCTGACGACGGTCGAACACGTCCGCACCAACGAGTTCCAGCGCACCGAGGAGAAGGAGATCACCCGGCAGAACGTCGACGCCCGGGAGACGATCCTGGAGCTGGAGCGGCGGCAGGCGGAGGCGGAGATCAAACAGCGGCGCGAGGTCGAAACGCTGCGGGCGCGCGAGGAGGCGGCCACCGCCAAGGTGCAGGAGGAGGAACGGCTGGGCGCCCAGGGCGCGTTCATCCGCACCGAGGAGCAGCTCGGCGTCCAGCGCGAGAACCAGGCCCGTGAGATCACCGTCGCGCAGAAGAACCGCGAGCGGGTCATCGCCGTGGAGAACGAGCGCATCGAGAAGGACCGTCTCCTGGAGGTCATCGCCCGGGAGCGGGAGACCTCGCTGTCCCAGATCGCCAAGGACAAGGAGGTCGAGGCGGAGCGCCGCGAGGTCGCGGATGTCGTCCGGGAGCGCATCGCGGTGGACCGTACGGTCGCGGAGCAGGAAGAGGCCATCAAGAAGCTGCGCGTGGTCGAGGAGGCGGAGCGCGGCCGTCAGTCGGTGATCATCGCCGCCGAGGCGGAGGCCCAGGAGAAGCTGGTCAAGGACATCAAGGCGGCCGAGGCGGCGGAGGCCGCCGCCAAGCACCGGGCGGCCGAGCAACTCACCCTCGCCGACGCCCGGTTGAAGTCGGCCGACCTCGACGCGCGCGCCAAGCTGCGGCTCGCGGAGGGTATCCAGGCGGAGACGGCCGCGGCGGGCCTCGCCGAAGTGCAGGTCCGCGACAAGGCGGCCGAGGTGACCGAGAAGGCGGGGCGTGCGGAGGCCGCGGCCACAGAGGCGCGGCTGCGCGCCGAGGCCGAGGGCGCGCGGGCCAAGGTCCTCGCGGAGGCCACGGGGATCGGCGAGAAGCTCAAGGCCGAGGCGGAGGGCCTCAACCAGAAGGCGGTCGCGATGGCCGCCCTCGACGACGCCTCCCGCGGCCACGAGGAGTACCGGCTGCGCATTCAGGCGGAGAAGGAGATCCGTCTGGCCGGACTCGACGTCCAGCGGCAGGTCGCCGAGGCACAGGCCACGGTCCTCGCCACCGGGCTGGAGAACGCGGACATCAACATCGTCGGCGGCGAGTCCGTCTTCCTCGACCGGCTGGTGAACTCGATCGCGCTGGGCAAGAGCGTCGACGGGTTCGTGAGCAACTCCGAGACCGCCCGGGCGCTGGCCGGCCCCTGGCTGGACGGCAGCTCCAGCTTCACCGACGACCTCGGCCGGCTCCTCGGCTCCATCTCCACCGCCGACGTGCAGAACCTGACCGTCTCGGCCCTTCTGATGCAGCTCATGAAGTCGGGTGGGGCCAACGGCGGTCGACTCCAACAACTGCTGGACAAGGCAGGGGAGTTGGGTCTGGCGGACACACCGCTCGCCGCCCTCAACGGCAGTGCCAGGGCCTGACCCCCATCGGTCCGGAGCCGCCGCACAGGGGACGGCGGCTCCGGACCACGCTCCTCGAAGGGAACCCCGCATCCATGGCAACCGGCCTGGACACCGGCACACACCATGCGTTCGCCTCCGGCGCCCGCGAGGCGGTCGACACCGGCACCTACGAGGTGCTCCGCGACCGGCTCGTCGCGCAGGCCGCCGAACTCGCGCGGCGCGCCGAGTCGCTCAACTCTCGCCGCATCGAGGAGTTCGGCTCGACCCGCCTGGAGATCACCGGCACCGAACGGCTGCGCACCGAGCACCACTGCGTACCGCGTGACATCGTCTCCGTCGGGGACGCGCTGCTGTTCGGCCACAATGTCTTCCTCGGCCTGAAGCCCGAGACGGCCGTCGCCGACGTCTTCGCAGCGTACGACCGCGAGCTGAACCGGCTGCCGCACGACGCGGTCCCCGGCCTGCTCGACGACCCCGGCTTCATACGGGAATTCGAGGCGCTGTACCGCTACTACCGCCAGGCACATCTCCTTCAACTTCGCCACGTCGACGGCAAGTTGCTGGCCGTCTTCCAGACGGGGGAGAAGACGGAGGACATCCGCGTACTGCGCTGGGCCCTGTCCGAGGACGGCGCGGCGCGCTTCCTCGACGCACGCGGCGAACGCGATCACGTCTTCCCGCCGTCGTACGACTTCGAGTGGCGTGAGGCCACGCGCGAGGACCATGTGCTCGGCCGTCATCCGCATGTCTCCATCGAGGGCGAGGTCTTCGTCGAGACGGTCGGCGGCACCCTCACGGTCAAGGTGGAGGACAACACCGAGACGAGCGAGGGCATTTACTCCGAGCCCGTCGACGAGCCGCTGCAGTCCCTCGCCGACGCCGACATCGCGTACGCGCGCGTGGGCGCCCTCATCCTGCTGCGCGTCCGCCCCTACAAGGAGGACGCCCACCGGTACCTGGTGTTCAACACGCTCACCAGGTTCGTCGTCCGCCTCGACGGAATCGGACAGGCGTGCCGCCGGCTGCCGGAGGACCAGGGGATCGTCTTCCCCGGCGGCTACTGCCTGGCCGCGGGCGCGCACAAGACGTTCGACGGCATCGACACCGACGAGCTGGAGTTCGAGCGGGAGGTACGGTCGCCGAACGGCGAGGACGTGCTGTACGCCTTCCATGCGCGCGCGGAGGGTCGCAGTCTGCTGCTCCCGTACAACCTGATCCGCAAGGAGGTCGTCACCCCGCTCTCCTGCCACGGCTGGGCCCTGTTCGACGACGGCACGCTGATGGTGCTGCGCGCCGAGAGCGACGAACCGGCGCGTGTTCACCCGCTCCAGCTGTGGACCTCCCCTTATGTCTCCGACACCCACGCCGCCGCCCGGCCCAGCGGCACCGGAGCGCTGGCCCGCGTCGGCAACGCCGACCTGGTCAGGGGCATCTCCGATTGCCTGTCGATCACCGGATCCGTCGCCGAATCGACCCCGACGACCGAGGTGTACGAGGCCCTGCTGGCGGCATGCGTCCGCGCGGCCGACACGTACCACTGGCTGGCGGACGGCGAGCTGGGCGATCTGCGGACCCCGCTGCGGGCGGTGCGGGAGACCGCCGAGCAGGTGCTCGCCGAGTTCGAGACCGTCCAGGCCCTGACCCGGCAGGCCGCCGACTCGCTCGGCGGGGCGGCGGCCCGCATCGCCGCCGTGGTCCGCCGGCTGCGCGGGGAAGCTCCGCGTGACGCCGCGGCCTGGGTGGCCGGACTCACCGAACTCCGTCGGGCCCAAGGGCATCTGCTCACGCTCAAGGACGTGCGGTACGCGGACACCGCCCGCATCGAGGCGCTGGCCTCGGACACCCAGGCCGACCTCGCCGGGTTCGGGCAGCGAGCCGTCGCCTTCCTCGCCCGCGACGACGCGTTCCTCGGCCACCATCAGGACGTCGAGCGGCTCGTCGCGGACGCCGGGGCCCTGGCCACCGTCGCGGACGCCGCACCCGTCGCCTCCCGCCTCGACGAACTCGCGGACGGGCTGCACACCGTGACCGACGTCGTCGCCGGGTTCGACATCGGCGACGCCACCGTACGTACGGCCATCCTGGAGCGCGTCGCCGAGGTCCTGGCCGGCGTCAACCGAGCCCGCGCCACCCTCGACGCACGCCGCCGCGCACTGAGCGAGAGGGAAGGGCGAGCGGAGTTCGCGGCCGAGTTCGCCCTGCTCGGCCAGGCCGTGACCGGGGCGCTCGCAGTCGCCGACAGCCCCGAGGCCTGCGACGAGCAACTCGGCCGGGCGCTGGTGCGATTGGAGAACCTGGAGTCCCGCTTCGCGGAGTTCGACGACTACCTCGGCGAGCTGGCCGACAAGCGCACCGAGGTCCACGAGGCATTCGCCGTCCGCAAGCAGACCCTCGCCGACGCCCGCGCCCGCCGCGCCGAACGGCTCGCTCAATCGGCGACCCGGGTCCTCGAGCCCCTTGCCCGCCGTGCCGCCGCACTGCCCGACGCGGACGCCGTCACCACCTACTTCACCTCCGACCCGATGACCGGCAAGGTCCGCCGAGTCATCGACGAACTGCGCGAACTGGGCGACCAGGTGAGGGCGGAGGAACTGGCCGGACGCCTTAAGGCGGCACGCCAGGAGGCGACCCGCGCCCTGCGTGACCGCACCGACCTGTACGCCGACGGCGGCCGTACCCTCCGGCTGGGCCGTCACCGCTTCGCCGTCAACACCCAGCCCCTCGACCTCACCCTGGTCCCGCACGGCGACGGTCTCGCCTTCGCGCTCACCGATACCGACTACCGCGCCCCGGTCACCGACCCGGACTTCGACGCCACCCGTCCCTACTGGAACCGGCCCCTGCCCTCCGAGTCGCCCGAGGTCTACCGCGCCGAACACCTGGCCGCCCGCCTCCTCGACGAACACGGGCCCGCCGCACTGGCCGGAGCGGACCTCCCCGTGCTCGTACGAAAGGCCGCGGAGACGGCGTACGACGAAGGCCACGAACGCGGCGTGCACGACCACGACGCCACCCTGATCCTCGCCGCCCTGCTGAGGTTGCACGAGGAAGCCGGAGCGCTGCGGCACACGCCTTCGGCGCGGGCTGCCGCCCAGCTGTTCTGGGCGCACGGCACGACCGCGGACGGCCGTGAGAGCTGGACCCGCCGTGCGAGGTCGCTGGCACGGGCCCGCGCCACGTTCGGGCCCGCCCCCGCCGCCCTCGCCGACTTCCGGGCGGAGCTGGCAGCGGAGATCGGCGAGGCGTCCGCCGCCTACCTCTTCGACGAGTTGACGACGGTGCCCGAGGGGTTCGTCATCAGCGCGGGGGCCCGGACCCTCCTCGACAAGTTCCGCCGCACGGTGGGCACTTCGGCCTACGACGACGACCTCGCCGCGCTCGACGACCTCGGCGCCGGGCGGCAGCTGGTCGAGGCCTGGCTGTCCGCGTACACCGCCGCCACCGGTACCGAGACAACCCCCGGTGATCTGGCCGAAGCCGTGGCCGCCGAACTCTGTCCGGACCTCGTGCGCTACGAGTCCGACGCCCCGCTGACCGAGACGGTCGAGGGGCTGCTCGGCACCCATCCCCGTCTCGACGGCGGGACACTCACGATCCGCGTCGATGAACTCCTCGCGCGTACACACCACTTCCGTGCACACGCCGTCCCCGGCCACCGCGCCTACCAGCGCCGGCGCACTGCCCTGGTGACCGCCGAGCGCACCCGCCTCCACCTGGACGCGTACCGCCCGCGCGTGATGTCCGCGTTCGTGCGAAGCCGCCTGATCGACGAGGTCTACCTCCCGCTCATCGGCGACAACCTGGCCAAGCAGCTCGGCGCCACCGGCGACATCGGGCGAACGGACACCGGCGGTCTGCTGCTGCTCGTCTCCCCACCCGGCTACGGCAAGACGACCCTCATGGAGTACGTCGCCGACCGCCTCGGCCTCGTCCTGGTCAAGGTCAACGGGCCCTCGCTGGGCAATGCCGTCACCTCGCTCGACCCGGCCGAGGCACCCGACGCCACCGCGCGCCAGGAGATCGAGAAGATCAACTTCGCCCTGGCGGCGGGCAACAACACGCTCCTCCACCTCGACGACATCCAGCACACCTCGCCCGAACTGCTGCAGAAGTTCATCCCGCTGTGCGACGCCACCCGCCGCATGGAAGGCGTGTGGAACGGCGAGCTGCGCACCTACGACCTGCGCGGCAAGCGCTTCGCGGTCTGCATGGCGGGCAACCCCTACACCGAGTCCGGCAGTCGCTTCCGCGTCCCCGACATGCTCGCCAGCCGCGCCGACGTCTGGAACCTCGGCAATGTGCTGACGGGCAAGGAGGACGTCTTCGCGCTCAGCTTCATCGAGAACGCGCTCACCGCGAACCCGGTCCTCGCGCCGCTGGCGGGGCGTGAGCACACCGACCTGGCCCTGTTGATCCGGCTCGCCGAGGGCGACGCCACCGCCCGTGCCGACCGCCTCACCCACCCGTACACCCCCGCCGAACTGGAGCGGATCCTCGCTGTTCTGCGCCACCTGCTCACGGCACGCGAGACGGTGCTGGCCGTGAACGCCGCGTACATCGCCTCCGCGGCCCGGACCGACGCGACGCGCACGGAGCCGCCCTTCCAACTCCAGGGCTCCTACCGCAACATGATCAAGATCGCCCAGCGCATCCAGCCGGTCATGAACGCGGCCGAGCTCGCCGCCGTCATCGACGACCACTACACCGCGGAGGCGCAGACCCTCACGACCGGCGCGGAGGCGAACCTGCTGAAGCTGGCCGAGCTGCGCGGCACCCTCACCACCGAACAGGCGGCCAGGTGGGGGGAGTTGAAGAACGCCCAGGTCCGCGACCAGAGCCTCGGCGGACCGGACGACGACCCACTGACCCGTACGGTCGGCGCACTCGGGCTGCTGGCCGACCGGGTGGCCGCCGTGGAGTCCGCGATCAACCGCGCTGCCGATCCCCGCCGGCCGACGCCCGGTCCCGCGGCCAGGCACGCCGCCGGGCCGCGGGGAACGCGAGAGCCCTACCGGCCCTGACCGACGCGGTCGCGGAACACCCCGGCCCCGACAGCCCACCAAGAAGCTGTCGTCGACGCGTCAAGGGCCTGTAAGGTCCCCGGCGGTGTGCCGGGAAGTCTGGTCGGCGAGCAGGGGATCGCTCTCTCTTCCGATGGGGGGCCACCGTCATGACGCACGGGTGCGGCGCCGCGCCGCTCAACGCGGAATGCGGCAGCAGCGACGGGCTCGTGCTGCCACTCGTCCTCGTGCCGAACGTCGAGGCCGGTCCGCCCCCTGAAAAGCGCGCGGCGCTGCCGACCGTCGGCGCGCCGTCGACCTCGGCGCCCTTCGGCGAGCACTCGTTCGAACCCGTCATCGGAGGACTGTGAACGACTGGCACAGTTGGGCGGCGATCGTCGTGTTCGTCGGCGCGTACGCCCTGATCATCAGCGAGAAGATCCACCGTGTCGCCGTGGCCCTGAGCGGCGCGGGCCTGATGCTGGCGATCGGGGCGACCGACGACGTGTCGGCGTTCTACTCCGAGGACTCCGGCATCGACTGGAACGTCATCTTCCTGCTCATGGGCATGATGATGATCGTCGGGGTGCTGAAGAAGACCGGCATGTTCGAGTACCTCGCGATCTGGTCGGTGAAGAGGGCCAAGGCCAAACCGTTCCGGGTGATGGCGATGCTCATCGTCATCACGGCGCTGGCCTCCGCCCTGGTCGACAACGTCACCACGGTCCTGCTCATCGCACCGGTCACCCTGCTGGTCTGCGAACGACTCGCGGTGTCCGCGGCCCCGTTCCTCATAGTCGAGGTGTTCGCGTCGAACATCGGCGGCACAGCGACCCTGGTCGGCGATCCGCCCAACATCATCATCGCCAGCCGCGCCGACCTGACCTTCAACGACTTCCTGGTCCATCTCGCCCCCCTGTCGGCGCTCCTGGTCCTCGTCCTCGTCGGGCTGAGCAGGGTCATGTTCCGCACGTACTTCGTCTATGACGAGGGCCGCGCCGCGGAGATCATGGCCCTGGAGGAGCGGCAGGCCATCAAGGACCCGCGCCTGCTGGTCCAGGGACTGGTCGTCCTCGCCCTGGTGGTGGCGGGCTTCGTCCTCCATCCCGTGTTGCACTACGAGCCGAGCATCGTCGCCCTGCTCGGCGCCGGACTGCTGGTCGCCGTCTCCACGGCCGAGACGAGCGAGGTCCTCGCCGAGGTCGAGTGGCCCACGCTCGCCTTCTTCGCGGGCCTGTTCATCATGATCGGCGGCCTGATCGACACCGGTGTGATCGGCAAGGTCTCCGAGATTCTCGCGGACACGATCGGCACGAACGAACTCGGCGGATCCATGATCATGCTGAGCGCCTCGGCGGTCCTGTCCGGGGTCGTCGACAACATCCCGTACGTCGCCACCATGGCGCCCATCACGAGCGACCTGGTGCACAACATGGGCGGCGAAGGCCCTCACGTCATGTGGTGGGCGCTCGCCCTGGGCGCCGACCTCGGCGGCAACGGCACCGCCATCGGTGCCTCCGCGAACGTCGTGGTCCTCGGGATCGCCGAACGCAACCGCCGGCCCATCGGCTTCTGGCAGTTCACCCGGTACGGCCTGATCGTCACCGCCGTCACCGTGGCCATCTCCCTCGGCTATGTGGGGTTGCGGTACTTCGGACCTGCCTGACGAAGCGCAGGGACCTCACCCGGGCGGCAGGCTCGCCGCGAAGGGGTGCCCTTCGTCGACTCACTCACCGAGCACGTCGTCCTCCGTCAGGGCGGATCCGGCGACGAGGATCCAGCCGCGCAGAGAGCGGCCGGTCATGACATCCGCTTCTCCGTGACGTCCGGATCCGCGCCCGGCCGCTCCCGCGTCCGCGCGGCCCGTCTTTCGTCGTACGCCATGAGTCCCCGATCCGTGAGTCGCAGTGGCGGGCCAGAAGCGGGCGCTGGAGGGTCGCGAGAATGGTAAATCCGTTCCCATCGGACGAGTGGGGCGTGACGTCGACACGGTAGAAAGGACGCATGGCGCAGCGCGAGATCCCCGCAGGGGGCACGGACGATGTCGATGCGGTCACTCGGGCGGTGCTGACCGCCTCCCGGCTGCTGGTCGCGGTCTCCGCGCGTTCTCTCGCCGCGGTCGAGGAGCGGGTGACCCTGCCTCAGTTCCGGATGCTGGTAGTCCTGTCCATCCGCGGAGCCACCAAGCTCGTCACACTCGCCGACCTGCTTCAGGTCGCGCCGTCGACCGCCATGCGCATGATCGACCGGCTGATCGCGGCCGGGCTCGCCGACCGGCAGACCAACCCCGACAACCGCCGCGAGACCCTGCTGCAGCTCACGCAGGAGGGGCGGCGCGCGGTCGAGGACGTGACCGCCCGACGCCGCGCCGAGATCGCCGCCATCGTCGAACGGCTCGTCCCGAAGCAGCGCGCGGCGCTCGTCGAGGCACTCACCGCCTTCAACGAGGCGGGCGGCGAACCCCTGGTTCCGGCGATGGACGATCCTGAGCCGCATCCACTGGGCTGGGTGGACGCTGTCGCGGGACGCAAGGCCTGAAGCCCCTGTTCCTGGCGCCCAGTCGGCAGGCCGGAGCGTGAGCCCCGGCCGGAGTTCCGCCAGTGGTCATCCCGTCGTCGGGGTCGGTGTCGGAGACGTCGTGTTCACATCCAGTCCCGGAGGCAGGTTGAGGGAGAGGACCGGGGACCCCGGCTGGGGAGGCGGCGGGGTCAGCTGGTCCTTGGGGAGTTTCGGCGGGGTCGTCTGCTGGAAGTTGGCCTGGTCGAAATTGACCAGTCCGGTCCGCTCCAGCACCGTGATGTGGTCCAGGACGGTGTCGTTGGCCTGATCGGCGAGTTGCCGCACCAGGGAGTTCTGGGTGCTGGCGCGGATCTTGGCGATGACGGGAAAGATCTGACCGTGGGTGACCCGCATGATGTTGACCGCGGTGGTGTCGAACTGCTTGCCGGTGCTCCCGTCGGCGGTGGCCACGAACTGCTGCTGTTGCGGGCTCGCCTGGTTGGGCAGGGTGATGCCCAGTTCGGGGGCGATCTTCCGGCAGGCTTCGTCGAGGCGTGAGTGCCCGACGACCAGGTGTTTGCCGGCCTCTTTCATCTCCGCAGTGGTGCCCCGCTTCATGGCCATCATGCCGAGGGGATGCTCCCACAGCCCCGCCGCGCGGACCTTGACGACGAAGTCCCGGTCGGCTTCGGTCAGCGGTCCGTAGCGGGTGTTGGCTATCACGCGGGTCGGGGAGGTCGTCGCGCTCTGCACGCCGAGCATCGCGGGGTAGGCGAGGGCGGCGAGAGTCATGCACAGTGCGCCGCCCACGAAGACGGTTCCTGCCATGTTGCGTGATAGGCGCATCGTGCCTCCTGAGGTCAGCGGCTGGTACGCCAGGGGGTACGGACACGCTGAACCGATCAATCATTGCGCTGCGCAAATTTTGCACTCCGCTGTGTGTTGTGCATCACATGTCGGTGGGAGTGTGGCGGCGCGGCAGAAGATGGACGGCGGTCCAGGTGAGGGCCGGTCGCCCGGCTCCGGACCCCCTGAACCCGGCGCAGGACCCCGGCTGTCGGGGCCGGGTGGAGGCTCGGCGCGCGCTTTCGGGTGACTCGACAGCCTGTCGCCGGAGCGGGACGGTTCGGCATGTCCGACCATCGCAGTCGACCGCACCGTCGCCGCCAGGAGGTCGCCGTGCACATCCTGCTCGTGGCCAGCGCGTTCAACAGCCTCACACAGCGCGTCCATGCCGAATTGCGCGACCGCGGGCACACGGTCGCGGTGGAACTCGCCCTGCGCGACCGTCCGTTGCCGGAGGCCGTCCGGCGGCACGCCCCGCAACTCGTCCTCGCCCCGATGCTGAAGACGGCGATCCCCCGGGAGGTGTGGGCCGCGTACCCGTGTTTCATCGTCCACCCGGGGCCGTTCGGGGACCGGGGACCGTCCTCCTTGGACTGGGCGATCCAGGAGGGCGCCGACCGGTGGGGCGTGACGGTCCTTCAGGCCGACGAGGAGATGGACGCCGGGGATGTCTGGGCGTCCGTGGCCTGCCCGGTCCCGCCGGTGGGCAAGAGCGACCTCTACCGCAACGAGATCGCCGACGCGGCGCTGTCGGCCGTCCTGCTCGCCGTGGAGCGCTTCGCCTCGGGGACCTACGCCCCGCGCAAACAGGGCGGGGCGCATGCGCCGGACACGCCCGTGCGCATCCGCCCGTACCTCGACCAGAGCGTCCGCCGAATCGACTGGGACGCGGACTGCACCCGGACCGTCCTGGCCAAGCTGCGTGCGGCGGACTCCCAGCCCGGCGTGCTCGACGTGCTGCTCGGTGCCGAGTGGTACCTCCACGGCGGCCACCCCGAGGCCGGCTTGCGCGGCGTCCCGGGTGAGCTGCTGGCCACCAGGACCGGTGCGGTCTGCCGGGCGACGAAGGACGGTGCCGTCTGGATCCCCGAGGTGCGCCGCCGGCGGGGTCCGGGGCAGCCGCCCACGTTCAAACTGCCCGCCGTACTGGCCCTCGGCGACCGGCTGCCTCCCCTCCCGGAGCTCGCCGCGCCGTGCTTCGCGGACCCGTCCGGGCGGACGTGGACCGACATTACGTACCGGGAGGAGGGGAGCGTCGGCTTCCTCTCGTTCTCGTTCCCCGGTGGAGCGATGAGCACCGCGCAGTGCCGGCGCCTGCTCGACGCCTATCGGGAGGCGTGCGCGCGTCCCACCTCGATGCTCGTGCTGGGCGGGCAACGGGACTTCTTCAGCAACGGAATCCACCTCAACGTCATCGAGGCCGCCGAGGATCCCGCCGCCGAGTCCTGGGCCAACATCAACGCCATCGACGATCTCGTCGAGGCGATCCTGACCACCACGGACAGGCTGGTGATCTCCGCTGTCGCGGGCAACGCCGCGGCGGGCGGCGTGATGCTCGCCCTGGCCGCCGACGAGGTGTGGTGCCGCACCGGCTCTGTGCTGAACCCGCACTACCGGCTCATGGGCCTGTACGGCTCGGAGTACTGGACGTACACGCTGCCGCGCCGCGTGGGCGCGGTGACCGCCGAAAGGCTCCTGAGCGAGGCCCTGCCGATGAGCGCCGGGAGCGCCCGCGACCTCGGGCTCGTCGACAGGGTGGTCGATTGCGCCCCGCAGGACTTCGCCGCGGAGGTCGGACGGCTGGCGGCCCGGCTGGCCTCACTGCCGGGATCGCGGTCGCGGATCGCCGGGAAGAAGGCGGAACTGGACCGCCAGGAGAGCAGTGAGCCCCTGGCCGCCTTCCGGGAGCGCGAACTGGCCCTGATGCGTCGGACGTTCGACGACCCGGACGCCCCCTACCACGCACTGCGGCGCGCGTTCGTCCGCAAGGAGCGACCTTCGTGCACGCCGCCACACTTCGACCTCGCCGCCGCGGCGAGGACGGGGCGGAGCCGGGCCGAACCGTGAGGGGCCGTGTCACCGGACCGGCCTACCGCCGCGTCACTGGAACGGCCCGCGATGACGTCTCACCACGGCCGGATGGCTGGTACGAAGAGGACTGACGGTCGAAATACAGGCTTTCATCCCGATATGGGTTTTCCTTAAAACCTGCGGGTTCTCATCCCTCACCTCTCCGAGGAGGCGGTCCCATGACAGCGGCGACGCCGAGCACGGCCGGCGCAACGGATGCCGGTGGTGCGCCTGCCGACGAGACGCCCACGATCCACATTCTCTGGATCAACGCCGGGCTGAGCTGCGACGGAGACTCGGTCGCGCTCACGGCGGCGATGCAGCCGAGCATCGAACAGATCGCGCTCGGTGCGCTGCCGGGCCTGCCGAAGATCGCTGTCCACTGGCCCCTCATCGACTTCGAGTGCGGCCCGGTGGGTGGCGCGGACACGTTCATCGAATGGTTCTTCAAGGGAGAGCGTGGCGAGATCGACCCGTTCGTCCTGGTGGTCGAGGGGTCCGTCCCCAATGAGGCGATCAAGCCCGAGGGCTACTGGTGCGGCTTCGGTGACAACCCGGAGACCGGCCAGCCGATCACCACCAGCGAGTGGATCGACCGGCTCGCGCCCAAGGCGCTGGCGGTCGTCGCCATCGGCACCTGCGCCACGTACGGCGGTATCCACGCCATGGCGGGCAATCCCACCGGCGCGATGGGCGTGCCCGACTACCTCGGCTGGGACTGGAAGTCCCAGGCCGGTATCCCGATCGTGTGCGTCCCCGGCTGCCCGATCCAGCCCGACAACTTCGCCGAGACGCTCACCTACCTGCTCTACCAGGCGGCCGGCTCCGCCCCGATGATCCCCCTCGACGACAAGCTGCGCCCGGCCTGGCTGTTCGGCGCCACCGTGCACGAGGGCTGCGACCGCGCCGGCTACTACGAACAGGGCGACTTCGCCGAGTCGTACGACTCGCCCAAGTGCCTGGTCAAGCTCGGCTGCTGGGGCCCGGTCGTCAAGTGCAACGTGCCCAAGCGGGGCTGGATGAACGGCATCGGCGGCTGCCCGAACGTCGGCGGCATCTGTATCGCCTGCACCATGCCCGGATTCCCGGACAAGTTCATGCCGTTCATGGACGAACCCCCGGGCGCGAAGCTGTCCACCAAGGCCAGCGGCGCCTACGGCTCGGTGGTCCGCAGACTGCGCTCCCTCACCCAGCAGACGGTCGACAAGGAACCCAAGTGGCGCCACACGGGACGCAAGCTCACCACCGGATACCGGCCGCCGTGGTGACTCCCCGCCACACCTGAGCCGCGTTCCCCGATCCGTCCACACCCTCCCGGAACACCCACGCGAAGAAGGGCACGACCCAGACGATGGCACCGACGACGAAGGCGGCCGGTGACGGTAGCGGCCTGATGGAGATGGCCTGGGACCCGATCACCCGGATCGTGGGCAGCCTGGGCATCCACACGAAGATCGACTTCAAGCAGAAGCGGGTCGCGGAGTGCTACAGCACCTCGTCCGTCTTCCGTGGCTACAGCGTCTTCATGCGCGGCAAGGACCCCCGCGACGCCCACTTCATCACCAGCCGCATCTGCGGGATCTGCGGTGACAACCACGCCACCTGTTCGGTGTACACGCAGAACATGGCGTACGGCGTGAAGCCCCCGCACCTCGGTGAGTGGATCATCAACCTCGGCGAGTCCGCAGAGTACATGTTCGACCACAACATCTTCCAGGAGAACCTGGTGGGGGTCGACTACTGCGAGAAGATGGTCAAGGAGACCAATCCCGGCGTCCTCGAACTCGCCGAGCGCACCGAGGCGCCGCACGCCGGGGAGCACGGCTACCGCACGATCGCCGACATCATGCGGTCCCTGAACCCCCTCGAGGGCGAGTTCTACCGCGAGGCGCTCCAGGTGAGCCGCTACACCCGGGAGATGTTCTGCCTCATGGAGGGACGCCATGTGCACCCCTCCACGCTCTACCCCGGCGGCGTGGGCACCGTCGCCTCCGTACAGCTTTTCACGGACTACCTCAGCCGCCTGATGCGCTACGTGGAGTTCATGAAGCGCGTCGTCCCTCTGCACGACGACCTCTTCGACTTCTTCTACGAGGCGCTGCCCGGATACGAGGAAGTGGGGCGCCGACGGGTCCTGCTCGGCTGCTGGGGAGCGCTCAACGACCCCGAGTACTGCGACTTCACCTACGCCAACATGACGGACTGGGGCCGACGGATGTTCGTCACCCCCGGCATCATCGTGGACGGCAAGCTCGTCACCAACGACCTCACCGAGATCAACCTCGGCATCCGCATCCTGCTGGGCAGTTCCTACTACGAGGACTGGCAGGGCCAGGAGCAGTTCGTCACCCACGATCCGCTCGGCAACCCGGTCGACCCGCGCCACCCCTGGAACCAGCACACCATCCCCGCCCCGCAGAAGCGGAACTTCGACGACAAGTACAGCTGGGTCATGTCGCCCCGCTGGTTCGACGGCAAGGACCACCTCGCCCTGGACACCGGAGGCGGGCCCATCGCCCGCCTGTGGTCCACCGCGCTGTCCGGGCTCGTCGACACCGGTTATGTGAAGGCCACCGGCAACAGCGTGGTCATCAACCTGCCCCGCACCATGACCAAGCCCGAGGCCACCTTCGAGTGGAAGATCCCGAAGTGGAGCAACGCGCTCGAGCGGAACCGGGCGCGGACCTACTTCCAGGCCTACACCGCCGCCGTCGCTCTGCACTTCGCGGAGAAGGGGCTGGAGGAGGTCAGGGCCGGACGCACCCAGACCTGGGAGAAGTTCGAGGTGCCCGACGAGAGCATCGGCGTCGGCTTCACCGAGGCCGTCCGCGGTGTCCTCTCCCACCACATGGTGATCCGCGACGGCAAGATCGCCAACTACCATCCGTACCCGCCCACCCCGTGGAACGCCAGCACCAGGGACACCTTCGGCACGCCCGGCCCTTACGAGGACGCGGTGCAGAACACACCGATCTTCGAGGAGAACACCCCGGAGAACTTCAAGGGCATCGACATCATGCGCGCCGTCCGCAGCTTCGACCCCTGTCTGCCCTGCGGCGTGCACATGTACGTCGGTGGCGGCAAGACCGTACAGAAGATGCATGTGCCCACCGGCCTGAGCGGGCTGGGCGGATGAGCGCGGGCACCACGATCGACCCGGCGAAGGCGGCACAGGCAGTGGACGCGGTGCAGACCGGGCGGCGGATCGAGGACGTGCTCGACCGGCTTGCCGCCACCGGCGACCCGGCCGTCCGCGCGGCGGCCGAGGAGCTGGTGCAGGCTCTCATGGACTTCTACGGGGCGGGCCTGGCCCGGATGCTCCAGTTGCTGTCCGCACCTGAGAACCGTGGTGCCGCCCCCGTGCCTGCCCTGCTCGGCGACGAACTGGTCGCCGGCCTCCTCGTCCTGCACGACCTCCATCCAGAGGACCGGACGACCCGTATCGGCAGGGCGCTCGACAGCGTCCGCGAACACGACCTGGAGGTCGTGGACTTCGACGAGTCGACCGGGACACTCCGGCTGCGGGCGGCCGCCGCCGCGGGATGCGGCTGCGCCGCAAGCGGTACGACGGCCCAGCAGGCGGCCGAGGACGCGCTCGCCTGTTTCGCGCCGGAGGTCACGGTCGTCGAAGTGCAGTCCGCGGTGACGCCCAGGGAGCCCGCACTGCTCCAGATCGGCGTCGGCCCCGGCACTCGCGCCGGCGCATGTCCCGCTCCGGCGAAGACCCCGTGAGCGCGTCCTTCGCCCCCGGCCGGGCCACCCGCGGCTCCGGACTGCGCCGATTCCTGACCGGGCGTCAGCCGCAACCGGAGCGGTGCGGGCTGTGCGCGGTGGCGGTGGACGACGCGCACCACCGGCACCTGGTGGACACCGAGAAACGGGCCATCGTCTGCGCCTGCCCGTCCTGCGCCCTGCTGATGGAGCAACCGGGTGCCGCCATGGGCCGCTTCCGTCTGGTGCCGGACCGCTGTCTCGTCGACCCGGACCACCACCTCGACGACGGTGCCTGGGAGGCACTGCAGATCCCCGTCGGTGTCGCGTTCTTCTTCCGCAACGCCGCGCTCGACCGGCTGGTGGCCCTCTATCCGAGTCCGGCCGGGGCCACCGAGAGCGAGCTCGAACCGGCGACCTGGGCGACCGTCCTCGGAGACAGCCGCCTCGCCGAGCTGCTCGAACCCGATGTGGAAGCGCTGCTGCTGCGCCGCACCGAAGGCCGCTGCGAGTGCTATCTCGTACCGATCGACATCTGCTACGAACTGGTCGGCCGGATGCGCCTGTTGTGGCAGGGCTTCGACGGCGGGGCCGAGGCCCGCGCCGCGCTCGACGCGTTCTTCGAGCAGGTCGGGCAGCGCGCCCGCACCGTGGAGAAGGAGGGCCGGCCGTGACCGAGTTCTCCTTCGCCTGCACCGGTGTACGCGCCGACCGGTACGCCGCCGGACCCACCCTGGTCTTCCGGCTGCGCATCACCGCGACCGGCGACGAACCGGTGCACGCCCTGGCGCTGCGCTGCCAGATCCGCATCGAGCCCGCCCGGCGCGGCTACGAGGCGGCCGAGGCCGGCGCTCTCGCCGACCTCTTCGGCGAGCGCTCGCGCTGGGGCAGCACTCTCCATCCGGTGCAGTTCGCCCAGGTCTCCGTCCTGGTCCCCGCCTTCACCGGGGAGACCGAGACGGACCTCGTCGTGCCCTGTACCTACGACATGGACATCGCCGCGACCCGCTACTTCGCCGCGCTCACCGGCGGCGAGGTGCCCCTGTTGATGCTTTTCTCGGGCACGGCGTTCACCGGAGCGGGCGGCTTCCGTGTCGAACCTGTCCCCTGGGACCGGGAGGCGGCCTTCCGGATGCCGGTCGCGATCTGGCGGGAGATGGTCGAGCAGCACTTCCCCGGCTGCGGCTGGATCCGGCTGCCCCGCGACACCATGGACGCCCTGCTCGCCTTCCGCTCACGACGGGCGCTGCCCTCCTGGGAGGCGACCGTACGGGCCCTGCTCGACGAGGCGGGTACGGCAGCC
Organism: Streptomyces sp. NPDC050564; assembly: GCF_044457265.1. Lineage (NCBI taxonomy): Bacteria > Bacillati > Actinomycetota > Actinomycetes > Kitasatosporales > Streptomycetaceae > Streptomyces > Streptomyces sp. NPDC050564. The sequence goes on from NZ_JBITGS010000026.1 coordinate 86,845, forward strand.
CCGCCTCGGCAGGGCCCGGCCCTGACCAGCATCCCCGGAAGGACCGCTCCGTGAGCGTGACCGCGTTCGCCCCGGAGACCGAGGAACGCCTCGCCGTCGCCCGGCAGGTGGCCGACGCCGTCCTCTTCGAGGGCTATGTGCTCTACCCCTACCGTGCATCGGCGGCCAAGAACCGGTTGCGCTGGCAGTTCGGCGTACTCGTACCGCCCGCCTGGGGCGCCGCGTGCGAGGAGCACGACTTCCAGCACACCGAATGCCTGATGGAACCGCGGGCGGGCGCCACCCTGGCGGTCGAGCTGCGCTTCCTGCGCGCCCGGCGTCGTACGGTCCAACAGGCGCGCCCGGACGGCAGCTTCGACACGGTCCCCGAACTCCGGCTCGGAGACCGGATCCTGGTCCCCTGGGACGAGGGAACGGAGGAGCGCATCGAGGCGGTCGTGCCGGTGGACGAACTCAGGGGCGACGGGGTCACGATCCCCTTCGACCGCCCCGCCGGGGAGGACAGGGAGCCCGTCCTCGACGATGCCGGGCGACTCGTCGGCCGCACGGTCCGCCGTTACGAGGAGATCAGCGGCGCACTCCGGTTGTCGGCGTGCGAACTCGACGGACCCTACCGGGCGTTGCGGCTGACTGCCGTAGTCGAGAACACCAGCACCTGGACACCCCCGGACGGCCGGGCCGCCGACCGGGATGCCGCCCTCCCGCGCTCCCTGGTGGCCTCCCACCTCCTCATGGGACTGAGCGCCGGGTCGTTCCTGTCGATGACCGATCCCCCCGAGTGGGCCAAGGGCGCGATCGCGTCCTGCCGCAATCTGCACACCTGGCCCGTACTGGCCGGCGAACCCGGCCGCGCCGATGTGCTGCTCTCCTCACCGATCATCCTGGAGGACCATCCGGCCATCGCTCCGGAAAGCCCCGGTGCCCTGTACGACGCCACCGAGATCGACGAGATCCTCGCGCTGCGTACGGCCGCCCTCACCGACGAGGAGAAGCGCGAGGCACGCGGCACCGACGAACGGGCTGCCGCAGTGATCGACCTTGCGGACTCGATGCCCCCCGAGGTCCTGGAGCGCCTGCACGGAGCGGTGCGCAGCCTGCGGGAGGTGACGGGACCGGCCCCCGCTCCGGCCGCGACCGGATTCCCCGACGAGTACGGCGTGCGGCGTCCGGACACCCCGTGGTGGGACCCGGCGAGCGAGGCCGGCTTCGACCCGGGACACGACCGGGTCGTCGTCGAGGGCCGGTCGCTGGGGGCGGGAAGCCGGGTGCTGCTGCGACCGGGACTGCGGCGCACCGACGCGCAGGACCTGTTCCTGAAGGGGCGTACAGCGAAGGTCGAGGCCGTCCTGCACGACGTGGACGGCGCGGTGCACCTGGCGGTGACAGTGGAGGACGACCCGGGCGCCGACATTCGCCGAGAGCAGGGACGCTTCCTGTACTTCCAGCCCGACGAGGTCACACCGCTGGAGGACGGCGCATGAGCCTTCACGCGGGGCCGCCCCGCCAGGAGCGTGTCCTCCCCGACCCGCCCCGCCAGGAGAGCGGCAGGGTACTCGTCGCCGGTATCGGAAACATCTTCCTCGGGGACGACGGCTTCGGCGTCGACGTCGTACGCGTACTCGCCGGGAGGCAACTGCCCCCGCACGTCGAGGCCGTGGACATCGGTGTACGGGGCGTGCACCTCGCCTACCAGGTGCTCGACGGCTACGACACCCTCATCCTGGTGGACGCGACCGCGCGGGGCGAGGATCCCGGCACGCTCTACGTGATCGAGCACGAGACCACCGGCGGAGGCGAGCCGCACGGCGCGCTCGACGGCCACCGGATGACCCCCGACACCGTGCTCGCGCTGCTGGGCACGCTCTGTGCCGGAACCGGCGGGCAGCCGCCGCGGCGCACGCTGGTAGTGGGATGCGAACCCGCGTCGGTGGCGGAGGGCATCGGGCTCAGCCCGCCGGTCTCCGCCGCCGTACCCGAAGCCGTCCGGCTGATCGAAGAGTTGCTGCGGGCCGACCAGCCGGGAGAGCCCGCGCCGCGGGCCACGGCCGGCGGCGCCGGCAAGTGAGGAGACACGGAATGATCAAGACCCTCGTCGTCGGCACGCTGGCCGCCGTTGTCGCCGTCGTCGTCGTGCAGTCCCTGCCCGACATCAGACGCTATCTGCGCATGCGCTGTATGTGATCCGATGCCCGCCCTGCGGGCATCAGCCATTGCGGCGAACGGCGTAGGCGGCCGGGCGGCGACGGCGTGCCGGTCCGCCGCCCGGTACCGCCTCCTCTCTAATGAGGGGCGGCGGACGCCTGCCCGACAGGCCGATCGGCTCGATGGCGGTCGGTGGAGAGCGGTCTCGCCGGGACGGAGACCGATGCACGAGATGTCCATCGCGCTGGCGGTGATCGGCCAGGTGGAAGAGGCGGCGGAGCGGGCCGGTGACATCACGGCCGTGCGCTCGGTGCGGCTTCAGGTGGGCGAGCTGGCCGGTGTCGTACCCGATGCCCTGTCCTTCTGCTTCGAACTGGCCTGCGCCGGGACGGTGCTGGAAGGTGCCGAACTGGTCACCGACGCTGTGCCGGGCCGGGCCCGATGCGCTCCGTGCGGACACGAATGGGCCGTCGGCATGCCGCCCCTGCTGACCTGCCCGTGGTGCGGCGGAGCCACCACCGACCTGCTGTCCGGCCGTGAACTGCAGATCGTCAGCGTGCACTGGGAGGACGGCCCGACGCACGCACTCACCCGCGAACCGATCCCCGAGGAGCGCTGAACCATGTGCCGTGTGGTTGACCTGCAGCAGGCCGTCCTGGCCAAGAACGACGCGACCGCGCACACTCTGCGCGCCGGCCTCGCGGCCCGCGGCACCACGGTCGTCAATCTGCTGTCCAGCCCCGGCAGCGGCAAGACCGCCCTGCTGGAACGGGAGTTGGTGCTGGCCCGGGAGCGGTTCGTGCCGGTTGCGGCACTCACCGCCGACCTCGCCACCGAGAACGACGCGGAGCGCCTGGCGCGCTCGGGCGTCCCGGTCAAGCAGGTCCTCACGGACGGGCTGTGCCACCTGGAGGCCGGGATGCTCGGCCGCCACCTGGAGGGCTGGCTGCCCGACGGCACCCGGTTGCTGTTCGTGGAGAACGTCGGCAACCTCGTCTGCCCGGCCTCCTACGACCTCGGGGAGACCCTGAGAGTCGTGCTCGCCTCCGTCACGGAGGGCGAGGACAAGCCGCTGAAGTACCCCACCGCCTTTGGCCTCGCCCACCTGGTGGTGGTCACCAAGACCGACATCGCCGAGGCCGTCGAGTTCGACGAGGGGGCGTTCCGCGCGAACGTCGAGCGGGTCAACCCGGGAGTGGAGGTGCTGCTCACCTCGGCCCGCCGGGACCGGGGCGTCGGTGCCCTGCTCGACCGGGCGACGGCGGCCGCGAACGGATCCCCCCTGCACGCTCCCGTCATGGCGCGTCGGCCCGACGTCTCCGCGCACGCCCACCATCACACCCATGAACACCCGCACGGCACCGGCGCCATGGCGCAGTCCCGCTCGTGAGCGCTCCGCAGTCCTCGACCGCGGTCGCCGCTGAGGCGCCGCTGCGCCGTCGGGTCATCGTGCGGGGCGTGGTGCAGGGTGTCGGCTTCCGGCCGTACGTCTACACCCTCGCCACCGGCTTGAAGCTGTCCGGGCATGTGACCAACACCCCCGAGGGCGTCATCGCGGAAGTCGAGGGAACCCCCGCGGCGGTGGCCCTGTTCTGCGACCGGATCGCCCCGCACGCACCGCCGCTGGCCCGGGTGGACTCCGTCGACCACCAGGAGGTGCCCGCCACCGGGGAGGCCGCGTTCACCATCCTCGCCTCCCGCACGGACGGACCGGCCGGGACGCTGATCCCCCCGGACACCGCGACCTGCGCCGAGTGCCTGCGCGAACTCGCCGATCCCGCCGACCGGCGCCATCGCCACCCTTTCATCAACTGCACGCACTGCGGCCCCCGGTTCACGATCGTGACCGGCCTGCCCTACGACCGGGCCGACACCACCATGGCCGGCTTCCCGATGTGCCCCGACTGCGCCCGCGAGTACGCCGATCCGGCCGACCGGCGGTTTCACGCGCAACCCCTCGCCTGCCCGGCCTGCGGCCCGCGGCTTCGCCTGCTCGTCCCTCGAGCGGGCCTCGGCGGGCCACCGACAGAGGTGTCCTCGCAAGCGGATCCCGTCGCCGAGGCACGCAGACTCCTGGCGAGCGGCGCGATCCTCGCCGTCAAAGGACTCGGCGGCTACCACCTGGCCTGCGATGCGACCGATCCCGCGGCCGTCGCCCTGCTGCGCCGCCGAAAGGCCAGGGGGGACAAGCCGTTCGCCGTCATGGCCCGGAGCCTCGACGACATCGAACACCTCGTCCGGCTCGGCCCCGAGGAGCGGAGCCTGCTCGCCGGTGCGACCAGACCCATCGTGCTGCTGCGGCGCCGCATGGAGGAACGGGTCGTGCCGGGGGCACCACGTCCGGCCGAGTCGGTCGCACCCGGCAGCCCCGACCTCGGTGTCATGCTGCCGTACACCCCTCTGCACCACCTGCTGTTCGGCCTGTCCGGCGACCCCGAGGGCCCCCGGCTGCTCATCATGACCAGTGGCAACGTGGCCGGCGAGCCGATCGTCACCGACGACGAGGAGGCGCTGGAGCGGCTGGCGCCCCTGGCCGACGGATGGCTCACCCACGACCGGCCGATCCATGTGCCGTGCGACGACTCCGTGGTGCGCGTGTGCGACGGAGAGCCGCTGCTGGTGCGCCGCGCCCGCGGCTACGCGCCCTTGCCGCTGACCCTTCCGGTGCCCGTGCGCCCGGCCCTGGCCGTCGGCGGGGACCTCAAGAACGTGTTCTGCCTCGGCGAAGGCCGCCGGGCCTGGCTCTCCGCCCACATCGGGGACATGGACGACCTCGCCACCCAGCGGGCCTTCGAGCGCGCCACGGCGCAACTGGAATCGATCACTCCAGTACGTCCCGAACTGCTGGCGGCCGACCGGCATCCCGGGTACCGCTCGGCACGCTGGGCCGACCGGAACGCGGCGGGCCGACCCGTCGTACGCGTCCAGCACCATCACGCCCATGTCGCCGCCGCGATGGCCGAACGAGGAATGGACGGCGGTCGGCCGGTGATCGGTGTCGCCTTCGACGGCACCGGCTACGGGGAGGACGGAGCGGTGTGGGGTGGCGAGATCCTGCTCGCGGACTACGACTGCTTCACCCGGTTCGGGCATCTCGCCTACGTGCCGCTGCCCGGCGGCGACGCCGCGGTGCAGCGGCCGTACCGCATGGCGCTCGCGCACCTGCGGGCTGCCGGGATCGGCTGGTCGGACGAACTCGCCTGCGTCGCCGCCTGCCCGCCCGATGAACGCCTCGTGCTGGAACGGCAGTTGGAGCGTGATCTGAACTGCGTTCCCACCTCAAGCATGGGTCGGCTCTTCGACGCCGTGTCCTCCCTCGCGGGCGTCTGCCACCGGGCCGGATACGAAGCCCAGGCGGCGGTCGAACTGGAGGCCGCCGCGCTCGGGGCGCCCGCCGAGGACAGCGTCGCGTACGCGTTCGCGGTACGGGAGGCCGGGCCGGACGGCCGTGCGGTGCGCGCGTCCACCGGCTCCGGGTTCGGCGGAGAAACGCGACGCGCTGTTTCCGGGCACGGCACGACAGGCGGCGTGCCGTGGCCGGCTGTCGCAGCCGAGCCGGGCGGCGGCGCGCTCCGGGCGGTCACCGGCCCGCAGCCGGCGGGCGGTGTCGCGACACGGACGGATACCGCGCCCGTTCCGGCGCATCAGGCACCCTTCGTGGCGGATCCGGGACCCGTGCTGGCGGCCGTCGTCGAGGATCTGCGCGCGGGCGCGGGGCCGGCCCTGGTCGCGGCCCGCTTCCACCGTGCCGTCACCGGTCTCGTCCACCGCGTCTGCGTGCTGGCGCGCGAGCGGCACGGACTGGAGACGGTCGCCCTGACCGGCGGGGTCTTCGCCAACGCCCTGCTCTCCTCGGCCTGCGCGGCGGCGCTGGCCGCGGACGGTTTCACGGTCCTGCGCCACCACTTGGTCCCGCCGGGCGACGGCGGTCTGGCTCTCGGCCAGCTCGTGGTCGCCGCGCGTGCCGCGGACCGACCCCGAGCCACCGACTGAACGAACCGGCCCGGCGGCGCCGGGCGATGACGCACGACCCACAGCGAGGAGAGGCCCATGTGCCTGGCGGTACCCGGCAGAGTGCTCGACATCGAGGAGCGTGACGGCACCCGGATGGCCAACGTCGACTTCGGCGGTGTGGTCAAGGAGGTGTGCCTGGAGTACCTGCCCGACCTCCAGGTCGGCGAGTACGCCATCGTCCACGTCGGCTTCGCCCTGCAGCGCCTGGACGAGGAGTCGGCCAAGCAGACGCTCGAACTCTTCGCCACCCTCGGCATGCTGCAGGAGGAGTTCGGCGACCCCTGGGAGATGGCCGCGGAAGCGGGCGCAGCCCTGCCGACCGCGGGAGAGGAGGCGCGGAAGTGAAGTACATCGACGAGTTCCAGGACCCGGACCTGGCGCGCCGGCTGCTCGACGACATCCACTCGACGGTCACCAGGCCGTGGGCGCTGATGGAGGTCTGCGGCGGCCAGACGCATACCATCATCCGGCACGGAATTGACCAACTCCTGCCGGACCAGGTCGAGTTGATTCACGGTCCCGGCTGCCCTGTGTGCGTGACTCCGCTGGAGGTCATCGACAAGGCGCTGGAGATCGCCTCCCGGCCAGGGGTGATCTTCTGTTCCTTCGGCGACATGCTCCGGGTGCCCGGCACGGGACGGGACCTCTTCCAGGTGCGCGGCGCGGGTGGAGACGTACGGGTTGTCTACTCGCCGCTCGACGCCCTGAGGATCGCACAGCAGAACCCGGACCGGGACGTGGTGTTCTTCGGCATCGGCTTCGAGACGACGGCGCCCCCCAACGCGATGACGGTGTATCAGGCCCGCAGGCTCGGCATCCCGAACTTCAGTCTGCTGGTGTCCCATGTGCGCGTACCACCCGCCATCGAGGCGATCATGCGGTCCCCGAGCTGCCGGGTCCAGGGCTTCCTGGCGGCCGGGCACGTGTGCAGTGTGATGGGTGTGGGGGAGTACCCGGAACTGGCGGAGCGCTTCCGCGTCCCGATCGTCGTCACAGGCTTCGAACCCCTGGACATCCTCGAAGGCGTACGCCGGAGCGTGGTGCAACTGGAGCGCGGCGAACACACCGTCGACAACGCCTACCCCCGTGCCGTCCGCCCGGAAGGGAACCCGGCCGCGCGGGCCATGCTGGAGGACGTCTTCGAAGTCACCGACCGGTCCTGGCGGGGCATCGGCGTGATCCCCGACAGCGGCTGGCGGCTGTCCCCGAAGTACCGTGACTACGACGCCGAGTACCGCTTCTCGGTCGACGGCATCCAGACCCGGGAACCGGCCGAGTGCCGCAGCGGCGAGGTCCTGCAGGGGCTGCTCAAGCCGCACGAGTGCGAGGCGTTCGGCACCCTGTGCACACCTCGCACCCCGCTCGGAGCCACCATGGTCTCCAGCGAGGGCGCCTGCGCCGCGTACTACCTCTACCGGCGACTGGACCTCACCCCCGCGACCCGGGAGGCGAGCCCCGTTGTCTGAGACGACACAAACCACCGGCCTGCGCACGCCGGTACTCGACCCCGCGGCCTGGACCTGCCCGGCTCCACTGCGCGACCAGTCCCGTGTCGTCATGGGCCACGGCGGGGGCGGGGCGCTCTCCGCCGAACTGGTCCAGCACGTCTTCGCGCCCGCCTTCGGCGGAGAGGTGCTCGGGCAGCTGGGAGACGCCGCGGCGCTGTCGCTGGGCGGTGTCCGCATGGCCTTCTCCACCGACTCGTTCGTGGTGCGGCCGTTGTTCTTCCCCGGCGGCAGCATCGGTGACCTTGCCGTCAACGGCACCGTCAACGATCTCGCCATGAGCGGGGCCAGGGCCGCCTACCTCTCCTGCGGCTTCATCCTGGAGGAGGGCGTCGAGATGGAGACCGTCGCCCGCGTGGCCGAGGCACTCGGCGCGGCGGCCCGGTCCGCGGGTGTCGAGGTGGCGACCGGCGACACGAAGGTGGTGGAGGCCGGTCACGGCGACGGGATCTTCATCAACACGGCCGGCATCGGGCTCATCCCGGCGGGTGTCGATCTGCGTCCGCAGCGGGTCGTTCCCGGCGATGTCGTGATCGTCAGCGGCGCGATCGGCGTGCACGGCGTGGCGATCATGAGCGTTCGCGAAGGCCTGGAATTCGGAGTGGAGATCGAGAGCGACTGCGCGGCTCTCGGCACTCTGGTCGAAGCCATGCTCGCTGTCACCCCGGACCTGCACGTACTGCGCGATCCCACGCGGGGTGGGCTGGCGGCCGCGCTGAACGAGATCGCGGCGGCGTCCGGCACAGGGGTCGTCATCCGGGAGCGCGACGTCCCCGTCCCGCCCGCGGTCGCCAACGCCTGCGCCGTGCTCGGCCTGGACCCCATGTACGTCGCCAATGAGGGAAAGCTGGTGGCCTTCGTCCCACGCGAGCACGCCGACGCCGTACTGGACGCGATGCGGGCGCATCCGCTGGGTGGGGAATCCAGGATCATCGGCGAGGCGGTCGAGGCCCATCCGGGCATGGTGGTGGCCCGCACCGGGCTGGGCGGAACCCGGGTGGTCGACATGCCGATCGGGGAGCAACTGCCCAGGATCTGCTGACGCGCGGCCGACCGAGGAGACGGCGGGGAGACGACGCGGAGACCGCGTCTCCCCGCCGCCGGGCCACGACCGCGCCGGCCCCGCCTCGTCCTGCGGATCCGCTGCCCGCAGCGGACGGAGAGGGCGCGACCGCCGACCGGCAAGATCGCCGATTTCGGCCGGGGTACTAGGCTGGCCGTCATGAGCGCACACTTTGACGTAGTGGTCCTGGGCGCCGGCCCGGGAGGATATGTCGCGGCGATCAGGGCCGCCCAGCTCGGCCTCAGCGCGGCCGTCGTCGAGGAGAAGTACTGGGGCGGAGTGTGCCTCAACGTGGGGTGCATTCCCTCGAAGGCGCTGCTGCGCAACGCGGAGTTGGCCCACATCTTCACGCAGGAGGCCAAGACCTTCGGCATTCGGGTGAACGGCGAGGTGAGCTTCGACTACGGCGAGGCCTTCACCCGCAGTCGCAAGGTGGCGGACGGACGCGTCAAGGGCGTCCACTACCTGATGAAGAAGAACAAGATCACCCAGTACACCGGCCACGGCACCTTCAGCGACGACCACACCCTCCAGGTTGCCCTCGCCGACGGCGGCACGGAAACCGTCACCTTCGGCCACTGCATCATCGCCGCCGGCGCCACCACGAAGCTGCTGCCCGGCACCTCGCTCAGCGAGCGCGTGGTGACGTACGAGGAGCAGATCCTGTCCGACACGCTCCCGGAGAGCATCATCATCGCGGGCGCGGGCGCCATCGGCGTCGAATTCGCCTACGTACTGCACAACTACGGCGTCGAGGTCACCCTCGTCGAGTTCCTCGACCGCATCGTCCCGCTGGAGGACGAGGAGGTCTCGGCGGAGCTGACCCGCCGTTACAAGCGGCTCGGCATCAATGTGCTGACCTCCACCCGGGTCGAGGCGATCAACGACTCGGGCGATTCCGTCAAGGTCATGGTGACCACGGGCGGCCAGCGGCAGACACTGCAGGCGGACAAGGTGCTGCAGGCGATCGGCTTCCAGCCGCGCGTGCAGGGCTACGGCCTGGAGAACACCGGTGTGAAGCTCACCGACCGCGGGGCGATCGACATCGACGGACGCTGCCGCACGAGCGTCCCGCACATCTTCGCCATCGGTGACGTGACGGCGAAGCTGATGCTCGCTCACGCGGCCGAGTCGATGGGCATCGTGGCGGCCGAGACGATCGCCGACGCGGAGACCATGGAGCTCGACTACATCATGATCCCGCGGGCGACCTACTGCCAGCCGCAGATCGCCAGCTTCGGCTGGACCGAGGCGCAGGCCCGCGATAGGGGCTTCGACGTCCGGGTTGCGAAGTTCCCGTTCACCGCCAACGGCAAGTCGCACGGTCTGGGCGACACCGCGGGCTTCGTCAAGATCCTCAGCGACGCCCGGTACGGCGAGCTCCTCGGTGCCCACCTGATCGGCCCCGAAGTCACCGAGCTCCTGCCGGAGCTGACCCTCGCTCAGCAGTGGGACCTGACCGTCCACGAGGTCGCGCGCAATCTGCACGGCCACCCGACGCTCGGCGAGGCGGTGAAGGAGGCCATCCACGGGCTGGCCGGTCACATGATCAACATGTGACCCGGGACAATCGTCGCCATGACCGACGGTATGGACGACGCCGAGAGCCGCCTGGCCAGGATCGAGCGGCTGCTGGAGAGCCGCGAGCGCGAAGTGGCCCCCGCGTGGCGCCGGGCGACGCAGGGTGAGCCGCGTTGGGCGGTGACCGCCGTGATCCTGGTGGCGGTCAGCCTCCAGCTGATGCTGCCGCACCGGCTCACCCTCCAGCCGTACTGGGTGCTGCCGGTCCTGGAGTTGGTGCTGCTGGCCGGCCTGATCGCGGCCAACCCCCGGCGGGTGGAGCCGCGGACCCGGTGGCTTCGGTGGCTGGGCCTGGCCCTGATCTGCGTGATCAGCCTGGCCAACGGCTGGGCGGCGGTCCAGCTGGTGGCCGGCCTGGTGAACGGCGCCGAGGGGAAGGACGCCGGGCCGCTGCTGCTGACCGGCGGGGGCATCTGGTTGACGAACGTCATCGTGTTCGCCCTGTGGTACTGGGAGTGGGACCGCGGCGGCCCGATGGCGCGGGCCCGCGGTCACCACCAGTTCGCCGACTTCCTCTTCGTGCAGATGCAGAGCCCGGAGGCCGCGCCGTCGGACTGGGAGCCGGCGTTCCTGGACTACCTGTACCTGTCGTTCACCAACTCCACCGCCTTCAGCCCGACCGACGTGATGCCGCTGTCGCGCTGGGCCAAGATGCTGATGATGCTGCAGTCCTCGGTCTCCCTGGTGACCGTGGTCCTGGTGGTCGCCCGGGCAGTCAACATCCTGCACTGACAGCGCGACGGGGGACGGTCATCCTGTGGACGCCTGCGCTTCGGCCCGCGCCCGGTCCCGCACCCGCCGTCGGCCGGTCCGGGCGGCGCGTTCGTCGTGCCCCCCTCGAACATCGTGTGCGACTCGTGGTGGAGGAAGGCGCCGTGCATGGGGTCGACGGCGACCCGGTCCGCGCCCGTTCGCCGATGCGCAGGGCTCGTCCGTCACACGGCAGGTACCTCCTCCATACGTACGGGACGGTGCCCGGCCAGCGACAGCGTGCACGCCTCGGCGATCCGGCTCGCCTCGACGGCGTCCGCCACCGTGCAGGGGGAGGGGCGCGTGCCGGCCACGACCTCGGTGAACGCGGTGAGTTCGGCGCGGTAGGCGGCGGCGAAGCGGTCCATGAAGAAGTGGTACGGGGGGCCCGCCGGGAAGGTGGCGCCCGGCTCGACGGAGCGCAGCGGCAGCCGGTCCTCCAGGCCGACGGCGATGCTGTCCCGCATGCCCTGCAGTTCCAGGCGTACGTCGTGACCCCGGGCGTTGTGACGGGAGTTGGAGACGACGGCGATGGTGCCGTCGTCGAGCGTGAGGAGCGCGGACGCGGTGTCGACGTCGCCCGCGGCCGCGATGTACTCGGCACCGCGGTTGCCGCCGGTCGCGTACGCCTCGACGACCTCGCGCCCCGTGACCCAGCGAACGATGTCGAAGTCGTGCACCTAGCAGTCCCGGAAGATGCCGCCGGACACCGCCACATAGGCCTCGGGCGGCGGCGCGGGGTCCAGCGTGGTGGGCCGTACGGTGTGCAGGGCGCCGAGTTCGCCGCTCACCACTGCCTCGCGTGCGGCGACACACCCCGCGTCGAAGCGCCGGTTGTAGCCGATGTGCACCTCGACGCCGCTGTCCTGAACGGCGCGCAGTACCTCCAGGCTCTCCGGGAGGCCGCGGGCCACGGGCTTCTCGCAGAAGACCGGGACGCCGGCCTTGACCGCGGCGAGGATCAGCTCCGGGTGCGCGTCGGTGGCGGCGGCGATCACGACGCCGTCGACGCCGGCCGCGAACACGGCCTCGGGGGAGTCCACCGCGGTGGCTCCGAACCGCTCGGCGGCCGCGGCGGCGGCCCCGGCCACCGGGTCGGTGACCACCAGGGAGTCCACCGCGTCCAGCCCGGCGAGGGTTTCCGTGTGGAGCGCGCCGATCCGGCCCAGCCCCATGATGCCCATGCGCATGTGAATCCTGCTCCTTCAGCCCCACGGAGGGGCTCAGTCGAGTCCGCCGAGGACGGTCTGGTCCCAGTCGATGACCGAGCCGGTCACCACTCCGCTGCGGTCGGACAGCAGGAAGACGACGAAGTCGGCGATCTCGTCGACCTGTCCGAGCTTGCCCATGGGCTGTGCCGCGGCGGCCTTCTCGCGCCAGTCGTCGCCCGCGCCGTGGAAGGCGCGCTGCGTGGCGTCCTCGCCCTCGGTGTCGGTCCAGCCGATGTTGAGCCCGTTGATCCGGACGCGGTCCCAGCGATGTGCGTGCGCGGCGTTGCGGGTCAGTCCGGCGAGTCCGGCTTTGGCGGCGACGTACGGGGCGAGGAACGGCTGACCGCCGTGCTCGGAGGACGTGATGATGTTGACGATGGTGCCCGGCGCCTCGCGGTCCACCAGGTGCCGGACGGTCGCCTGCATCGCGAAGAACGGTGCCCGCAGGTTGACCGCGATGTGCGCGTCGAACATCCCTGATCGTGCTCTCCCGTACACCGCCCCGGTCGTTGAGGACGCGGTCGACGGTGGCCGCACTCAGTCCGGACTGACGGGCGATCTCCAGTGCGCCAGGCGATCAAGGACCTGGATCGCCAGCGGACCCAGGTCCGCCTCGGTGGGCGTACCTTCATGATCGACATCGTGATGCAGGCGCCACAACGGTTCTCGGCCGCGGTGCGCGAGGCACTCGAGGCCGAGCTGCCCTCTTTGCGTCCCGCCGTGGTGCGCTCACGCTTCCACTTCCGGCAGACGGGCCCCTCCGTCGATCTGGTCGCGACCCTGGACAAGATCGCCAAGCGTGGTTCGCAAGGGGTGATCCTCAAGGCGCCGGACCTCCCGGAGGTCGGCGCAGCCGTCGGCCGGCTGGTCGAGGCCGGCATCCCCGTCGTCACCCTGGTCACCGACCTGCCGAGCAGCGCACGCATGGCATACGTCGGGATCGACAACCGCGCGGCCGGGGCGACCGCCGCCTACCTCCTCGGGCAGTGGCTCGGCTCCCGGCCCGGCAACGTGCTCACCACCATCAGCCGGGGCTCCTTCCGTGGCGAGGAGGAGCGCGAGATGGGCTTTCGCGGCGCGATGCGCGTCGCCCATCCCCAGCGATCCCTGGTGGAGGTCACCGACAGCGACGGTCTGGACGCCACCCAGCGCGACCTCGTCCTCGAAGCACTCGAGCGTGACGAAAGCATGGTCGCGGTCTACTCCATGGGAGGGGGCAACCTCGCCACCCTCGACGCCTTCGACGCCCTCGGCCGCACGTGCGCGGTGTTCATCGCCCACGACCTCGACCACGACAACACCCGGCTGCTGCGCGAGCGCCGCCTGTCCGCGGTCCTCCATCACGATCTGCGCCAGGACGTACGCCGCGCCTGCCAGAGCGTCATGCGGGCGCACAAGGCGCTCCCGGACGACGGCCTCTCGCTGCCCTCGGCGATCCAGGTGGTCACGCCGTACAACATGCCGCCCGGGATCTCTCCCCCTCCGTTCACGGGATGAGGCCGTCTGTACATGCAGATGGTATTCATGATGTAGAACGTCGGCTGAGGCATTCCGGGTCCCGGCGGCGTCGTGCGGGAGCGAGAGGGTCACGTGAAAGAACTGATCGCCGGTCAGTCGGGGCTCGGTGTTGCCCTGTTGCTCCTCGCGGCAGGGGTCGCCTCCGGGCTCGCCGGCTCGGTCGCGGGTCTGGCCTCGCTGTTCAGCTACCCCGCGCTGCTCGCTGCCGGCCTTCCGCCGGTGGCGGCCAACGTCACCAACACCGTGGCCCTCTTCTCCAACACCGTGGGAAGCGCCGCCGGATCCCGGGCGGAACTGCGCGGGCAGCGCGGGCGGCTCGTCCGCCTCGCGGTCACGGCGGCGTTGGGCGGGGCGATCGGCGCGGCCCTGCTGCTCGGGACACCGGCCTCGGCCTTCGAACTGGTCGTCCCGTGGCTCATCGCCCTCGGCTCGGTGCTGATCCTGGCGCGCGAACCCCTGCGGCGCCTGACCGCGAAGTTCAACCCGGACCCGGCCTCCGTGCCGCGGATTCCCCTCGCCTGCGCGGTCCTGCTGGTCGGCCTGTACGGCGGATACTTCGGCGCCGCGGCAGGCGTACTGATGCTGGCCGTACTCTCCCTCTCCGCGACGGAGCCGCTGCCGGTGACCAACGCCGTCAAGAACATCGCCACCGGCGCCGCCAACGTCACCGCGGCCCTCGCCTACGCCTTCCTCGCCCCGGTCGACTGGAGCGCGGCCGCCGCGCTCGGCCTCGGCTGCTTCCTGGGCGCCTGGATGGGGCCGGCGCTCGTGAGACGGCTGCCCGAGACGCCGCTACGGGTCGCGATCGCCCTCGCGGGACTGGGGCTCGCCTGGAGCCTGTGGCGCAATGCCACCGGGTGAGTGGCCCGGCTCACATGGCGCGGCGGAGGCGTCACCGACACCATGGTCCTCGTCACCGGCAGGCTGAAGGGATTGTGCATGTTCCGCAAGGTGCTGGTCGCCAACCGTGGTGAGATCGCGATTCGCGCGTTCCGCGCCGGCTATGAGCTGGGCGCGCGAACCGTCGCCGTCTTCCCGCACGAGGACCGTAATTCGCTGCACCGGCTGAAGGCCGACGAGGCTTATGAGATCGGTCAGCCGGGGCACCCCGTGCGGGCTTACCTCTCCGTCGAGGAGATCGTCCGTGCGGCGCGTCGGGCCGGTGCGGACGCCGTGTACCCGGGCTACGGGTTCCTGTCCGAGAACCCCGACCTGGCGCGTGCGTGCGAGGAGGCGGGCATCACGTTCGTCGGGCCGAGCGCGGAAACCCTTGAGCTGACCGGGAACAAGGCGCGCGCGGTGGCCGCCGCGCGTTCGGCCGGCGTACCGGTGCTCGGCTCCTCGGCGCCCTCCACCGACCTGGACGAACTCGTCCGTGCCGCCGAGGACATCGGCTTTCCCGTGTTCGTCAAGGCGGTCGCCGGTGGAGGAGGGCGCGGCATGCGCCGCGTCGAGGATCCCGCCCTGCTGCGGGAGTCCATCGAGGCGGCGGCGCGTGAGGCCGCGTCCGCGTTCGGCGACCCGACCGTCTTCCTGGAGAAGGCCGTCATCGAACCCCGCCACATCGAGGTGCAGATCCTCGCCGACGGGAGCGGCAACGTCATTCACCTTTTCGAGCGCGACTGCTCGGTGCAGCGCCGCCACCAGAAGGTGATCGAGCTGGCGCCCGCGCCCAACCTGGACCCGGCGCTGCGCGAGCGGATGTGCGCGGACGCGGTGAGATTCGCCCGACAGATCGGCTACCGCAACGCGGGCACCGTGGAGTTCCTGGTCGACCGCGACGGGAACCATGTCTTCATCGAGATGAACCCGCGCATCCAGGTCGAGCACACGGTGACCGAGGAGGTCACCGACGTCGACCTCGTGCAGGCACAGCTGCGGATCGCCGCCGGCGAGACGCTGGCCGACCTGGGCCTCGCGCAGGAGACCGTCACCGTGCGGGGCGCCGCGCTGCAATGCCGGATCACCACCGAGGACCCGGCCAACGGCTTCCGTCCGGACACCGGCAGGATCAGCGCCTACCGCTCGCCGGGCGGGTCGGGCATCCGGCTGGACGGCGGCACCACCCACGCCGGTACGGAGATCAGCGCGCACTTCGACTCCATGCTGGTCAAACTCACCTGCCGGGGCCGCGACTTCAAGACCGCGATCGGCCGCGCCCGGCGTGCCGTGGCCGAGTTCCGCATCCGCGGCGTGGCCACCAACATCCCGTTCCTGCAAGCCGTGCTGGACGACCCGGACTTCCAGGCCGGACAGGTCACGACGTCGTTCATCGAGGAGCGGCCGCACCTGCTCACCGCACGGCACTCCGCCGACCGCGGCACGAAGCTGCTCACGTACCTCGCCGACGTGACCGTGAACAGGCCCCACGGCGAGCGGCCCGACCTGATCGACCCGACCACCAAACTGCCGCCCGTGCCCACCGCCGAACCGCCCGCCGGTTCCCGGCAGCGGCTCGCCGAGCTCGGCCCGGAGGGCTTCGCCCGATGGCTGCGCGAGGCGCCGACCATCGGCGTCACCGACACCACGTTCCGGGACGCCCACCAGTCGCTGCTCGCCACCCGGGTCCGCACCAAGGACATGCTCGCCGTCGCCCCCGTGGTCGCGCGGACCCTGCCGCAACTGCTGTCTCTCGAGTGCTGGGGCGGCGCCACGTATGACGTCGCACTGCGCTTCCTCGCGGAGGACCCCTGGGAGCGGCTGGCCGCACTCCGCGAAGCCGTACCCAACCTCTGCCTGCAGATGCTGCTGCGCGGCCGCAACACCGTGGGCTATACCCCCTACCCGACCGAGGTGACCGACGCCTTCGTGCAGGAGGCGGCGGCCACTGGCATCGACATCTTCCGCATCTTCGACGCCCTCAACGACGTCGAGCAGATGAGGCCCGCCATCGACGCCGTGCGAGGGACCGGAACGGCGGTCGCCGAGGTCGCGCTCTGCTACACCGCGGACCTGTCCGACCCGTCCGAGCGGCTGTACACCCTGGACTACTACCTCCGGCTGGCCGAACAGATCGTGGCCGCCGGCGCCCACGTCCTGGCCGTCAAGGACATGGCGGGGCTGCTGCGCGCCCCGGCCGCCGCGACCCTCGTGTCGGCCCTGCGCCGTGAGTTCGACCTGCCGGTGCACGTCCACACCCATGACACCGCCGGAGGCCAGCTCGCCACCTACCTCGCGGCGATCCAGGCCGGAGCGGACGCGGTGGACGGCGCGGTGGCGTCCATGGCGGGCACCACGTCGCAGCCGTCGCTGTCGGCGATCGTGGCGGCGACCGACTACTCCGACCGGCCGACCGGCCTTGATCTGAAGGCGGTCGGGGACCTGGAGCCGTACTGGGAGAGCGTCCGCAGGATCTACGCACCGTTCGAGGCGGGCCTGGCCTCGCCGACCGGGCGCGTCTACCACCACGAAATCCCCGGCGGGCAGCTCTCCAACCTGCGCACCCAGGCCATCGCACTCGGCCTGGGGGACCGCTTCGAGGAGATCGAGGCGATGTACGCCGCCGCCGACCGGATCCTCGGGCGTCTGGTGAAGGTCACCCCGTCGTCCAAGGTGGTCGGCGATCTGGCCCTGCATCTGGTCGGCGCCGGAGTGACGCCGCAGGACTTCGAGGCGATGCCGGACAAGTTCGACATCCCCGACTCCGTGATCGGCTTCCTGCGCGGTGAGTTGGGCAATCCGCCCGGCGGGTGGCCGGAGCCGTTCCGCACCAAGGCGCTGGCGGGCCGCGCCGACCCCAAGCCCGTGCAGGAGCTGACACCGGAGGACCGTACGGGACTGGTGAAGGAGCGGCGCGCGACGCTCAACCGCCTGCTGTTCCCCGGGCCGTCGCGCGACTTCGACACACACCGTCAGACCTTCGGCGACACCAGCGTGCTGGACAGCAAGGACTTCTTCTACGGGCTGCGCCCCGCGAAGGAGTACGCCGTCGATCTGGAGCCCGGCGTACGGCTGCTCATCGAACTGCAGGCCGTCGGCGAGGCGGACGAACGGGGCATGCGCACCGTGATGTCCACCCTGAACGGCCAACTGCGGCCGATCCAGGTACGCGACACCGCGGCGGCCTCCGACGTTCCGCCGACCGAGAAGGCCGACCGGGCCAACCCCGGACAGGTGGCAGCGCCGTTCGCCGGAGTGGTGACGCTCGCGGTGGCCGAGGGCGACGAAGTGGCGGAAGGCGCCGTGGTGGCCACCATCGAGGCGATGAAGATGGAGGCCGCGATCACCGCCCCGAAGGCCGGAAAGGTGTCCCGGCTCGCCATCAACAAGATCCAGCAGGTGGAGGGTGGCGATCTCCTGGTCGAGATCGCCTGAGCCGTGGTTCGCGCCGGTCGTCGAACAGCCGAGGCTGTACCCCGACCTGACCGGCGCACAGCCATTGCCGTCGCGTCCGAGACGCCCGAGTCTGGGGGAATGTGCCGGATCGTGAGGAGGGCGGGCGATGGGGACGAGCGGTGGCACACCGGACGCCGAGCGCCGGCGGCTGGCCGAGGCCGACGATTCCGGGGTGCCCTGGCGTCGCTGGGGCCCGTATCTGAGCGAGCGTCAGTGGGGGACCGTCCGGGAGGACTACAGCCCGGACGGCGAGGCCTGGTCGTACTTCACCCATGACCAGGCCCGCTCCCGCGCCTACCGCTGGGGTGAAGACGGCATCGCGGGCGTCAGCGACGACAAGCAGCGGCTGTGCTTCGCACTGGCCCTGTGGAACGGCCGCGATCCGATCCTCAAGGAGCGGATGTTCGGCCTCACCAACGCCGAGGGCAATCACGGCGAAGACGTCAAGGAGTACTACTTCTACCTCGACAGCACGCCCACGCACTCGTACATGAGGTACCTGTACAAGTACCCGCAGACGGAGTTCCCCTATGGCGACCTCACCACGGCCAACCGGGCCCGGGGCCGCCGCGACGTCGAGTACGAACTCCTCGACACCGGCGTCTTCGACGAGGACCGCTACTTCGACGTGTTCGTCGAGTACGCCAAGGCGGGACCCGAGGATCTGCTGATCGAGATCACCGCGCACAACCGCGGACCCGACGAGGCGACGCTGCACCTGCTGCCCACCCTGTGGTTCCGGCACACCTGGTCCTGGGCCGGCGGCACCGCCGTACCGAGCATCCGGCAGGAACCCGGCGGCCCGCTGCGCGCCGCCCACGAGGAGCTGGGCCCGCGGTGGCTGTACTGCGACACGGACGCGCAGACCCTGTTCACCGAGAACGACACGAACAACGAGCGGATCTTCAACAGCCCGAACGCCTCCGGGTACGTCAAGGACGGCATCCACCGGTACGTCGTCCACGGGGAGATCGGAGCCGTGAACCCCGAACGGACCGGGACCAAGGCGGCCGTCCACCATGTGTCGGCCGTTCCCGGCGGGCAGAGCGCCACCCTGCGCCTGCGCCTCAGCGGCTCCGAACTAACCGACTGGCGTGCGGACTTCGACGCGATCATGGACCAACGCCGAGCCGAAGCGGACGAGTTCTATGACGGCATCACCCCGTCCGGCATGGACGAGGACGGACGGCGGCTCGTTCGGCAGGCGTTGGCCGGGATGCTGTGGAGCAAGCAGTACTACTACCTCGACGTCGAGCGCTGGCTGTCCGAGCACGGCGTCGACCCGCTCGGCTCCGACCCCCGGGTGCGCAACAGCAACTGGTACCACATGGTCAATGACGAGATCATGTCGATGCCGGACACCTGGGAATACCCGTGGTTCGCCGCCTGGGACCTCGCCTTCCACACTGTCGCGCTCTCGATGGTCGATCTCACCTTCGCCAAGGGGCAGTTGGACCTGCTGCTGCGCCGCCTCTACCTGCATCCCAACGGACAGATCCCGGCGTACGAGTGGAACTTCGGCGACGTCAATCCGCCGGTGCACGCCTGGGCAACCCTCTTCCTCTACGAGCTGGAGAAGCACCGCACCGGCCAGGGCGACCGCGTCTTCCTGGAGAACGCCTTCCACAAGCTGATGAAGAACTTCAGCTGGTGGCTCAACCGCAAGGATCCCGACGGCAACAACGTCTTCCAGGGCGGCTTCCTCGGCCTGGACAACATCGGCGTCTTCGACCGCAGCGCTCCACTGCCCACCGGCGGCCACCTCGACCAGGCGGACGGCACCGCGTGGATGGCGCTGTACTGCCAGAACCTGCTGGAAATCGCCATAGAGCTGGCCGTGGACAACCCTGTCTACATCGAGCAGGCGCAGTCCCTGTTCGAGCACTTCGCGTGGATCGCCGTGGCCATGAACCGCATAGGCGCGGACAACGCCAGCCTGTGGGACGAGGAGGACGGCTTCTTCTACGACGTGCTGCGACTGCCCGACGGCACGGCGACCCGGCTCAAGGTGCGCTCGCTGGTCGGGCTGATCCCGCTCGCCGCCACCAGCGTGGTCGGCGGCTGTGCGGACCAACGCTTCCCCGAACTGGTCGCGGGAGCACGGGAGTTCGCCGAGCGCCATCCGGCCGTCGAGGCCACCGCGTCCTCCCACGAGGCGCTGGGACCGAACGCCGAGGGCCGCTACCTGTTCGCCCTGTTCGGCGAGGACCGGCTCCGCCGGATCCTGTCCCGGATGCTCGACGAGTCCGAGTTCCTCGGCCCGCACGGCATCCGCTCGCTCTCCCGCCACCACGCCGATCACCCGTACACCTTTCAGGTGCGCGGCGAGACGTACGGTGTCGGCTATCTGCCCGCCGAGTCCGACTCCGGAATGTTCGGCGGCAACTCCAACTGGCGCGGGCCGGTCTGGTTCCCGGTCAACCTGCTGCTCATCCGCGCCCTGCTCAACCTGCACGCCTTCCATGGCACCGACTTCACCGTCGAGTGCCCGACCGGATCGGGCCGACAGCTCACTCTGTACGAGGTCGCCCGCGAGATCTCCGACCGGCTCACCGCCACCTTCCTGCGCGACGGCGACGGCCACCGGCCGGTGCATGGCGCGCGGGCCACATTCGCCAAGGACCCGCACTGGAAGGACCTGATCCTCTTCTACGAGTACTTCCACGGCGACAACGGCGCCGGCCTCGGCGCCTCCCACCAGACGGGCTGGACCGGCCTGGCCGCGGTGACCGCGACGCTGTTCCACACGCCCGGCGCCGAGGACTGGTCCGCCCGTGGCCGGGAGAGCCTGCGCCCGACCGGGGATCGAGAGGAACCGCTGTCATGACCGCATGGCCCGACCAGCCGGTGATCTACGAGGTCAACACCCTGGTCTGGCTGGGGGAGTTGAGCAGCCGGTACTGCCGCCCGGTCACCCTCGGCGAGGTGCCCGCGGCGGCCTGGGACGAGGTCGTCCCGCGTGGCGTCGACGCCGTCTGGCTGATGGGCGTCTGGGAGCGCAGCCCGGCCGGGCTGGAGATCGCGCTGCTCGACGAGTCGCTGCAGGCCTCGTTCCGCGCGGCGCTGCCCGACCTCCGCCCGGAGGACGTGGTCGGATCGCCGTACTGCGTCCGTAACTACGCCGTCGACCAGACGCTCGGCGGCCCCGAGGGGCTGGCCGCCGCCCGCGCCGAACTGGCCGCCCGCGGCGCACGGTTGATCCTCGACTACGTCCCCAACCACGTGGCCCCCGACCACCCGTGGCTAGCCGATCGTCCGGGCTGTCTCCTCCAAGGCACCCTGGACGATCTGGCCCGGGACCCCGGCGCCTTCCTCGAAGCCGCCGGTCAGGTCTTCGCCCGAGGCCGCGACCCCTACTTCCCACCCTGGCCGGACGTCGTCCAGCTGAACGCCTTCAGCGATGAACTCCGCACGGCGGCTGTCGACACCCTCGCCGCGATCGGCGACCAGGCCGACGGCGTGCGCTGCGACATGGCCATGCTGCTCATGACGGACGTGTTCGCGAAGACATGGGGCGATCGGGCGGGCGCCGCACCGGCCGAGGACTTCTGGCCGTACGTCATCCCCAAGGTACGGGAGCGCCACCCGGACCTCCTTTTCGTCGCCGAGGCCTACTGGGACCTCGAATGGGCGCTCCAGCAGCAGGGGTTCGACCACTGCTACGACAAGCGGCTCTACGACCGGCTGTTGCACGAGGGTGCCGACTCGGTGCGTCCGCATCTGCTGGCCGACCTCGGCTACCAGCGCGGGCTCGTCCGCTTCCTGGAGAACCACGACGAACCCCGGGCCGCCGCCACGTTGTCGCCCGAGCGGGAGCGGGCGGCGGCCGTCACCATCGCGACGCTGCCCGGCGCGACGCTCTGGCACGAGGGCCAGTTCGAGGGGCGCCGGGTGCGGCCGCCGGTCTTCCTCTCCCGCCGCCCGGAGGAGCCCCTCGACAAGGAACTGCTCGCCTTCCACCACCGGCTGCTGGCCTCGGTCGCCTCGTCCGGCATGCGTACGGGAGGGGACTGGCGGCTGGTCGACTGCACGGGCTGGCCGGACAATCCGTCCCACGGCAACCTGGTCGCCTGGTGCTGGACCACCGGATCCGCCCGCCACCTCGTGGTCGTCAACCTCTCCGACCAGCCCGCCCAGGGCCGGATCCGCCTGCCGTGGACCGACCTCCGCGGCCGCCCGTGCCGCCTCGCCGAGCTGCTCACCGAGCGCACCTACGAGCGGGACGGCGACGAATTGGTCGACGCCGGCCTGTACGTCGACCTGGAGGGCCGGCACTGGCACGTTGTCGCCGTGCCTGTGGGCCCTTAGAACGACCGGCAATAGGCATCGGGTGTGGGGGAGGATGCAGAGCAGGCACGGGTCCTCGTGATCATGGAGTCTCTACGCTCAGTGATTACGAAGGACGGCCGTGCCCGCGCTGCCGCCTTGCTGCTCGAAACCGCTCAGCGTCGGAGGACGACGATCACGACCGCCGTGCTCCGGGTCGGCCTACCGTGCCGGGCGGAACGGCTGCAGGAATCGGATCCCGTCCTCGATGCTGCCGTCCATCAGTTCCAGCAGTTGGGGCACCAGGTCCTGCACGCGGGGTGCCTGCAGGTGGCCTTCGAGGGCCTCGCGGCTCTCCCAGCGCTCGAAGATGACGAACGCGCCCGGTTGTCCCGCGACCTGGTGAGCCTCGTAGTCGATGTTGCCCGCGTCGTAGCGTGATGCGGTGACGGCGGCTGTCATGAACGCCTTCATCGCGGCTTCCTTCCCGGATTTGGCCCGGGCTTCCCACAGCACGGTGACGTAGTGGTTCGACGTGGTGGTCATGCTTGCTCCTCCTGACTCCGAACAGCATCGTTGTGCGCCGTTCACGACTCGACACTGAGCCCAGGGGAGCGTCGGCGGGAGCTACGGGGCTTCGTGGTACAGCGCGTACCACCCAGCGTTGCGGGGTGTGCGGGAGGATGGTGTGCATGGATCAACTCGGTGCCGCGCTGCGGGCGTGGCGGGACCGGCTGGATCCCGTGACGGTGGGCTTCGCACACGGGTCACCCCGTCGGGTCCCCGGTCTGCGACGCGCGGAGCTGGCGACGCTGGCCGGCATCTCGGTCGAGTACGTGGTCCGGCTGGAGCAGGGACGGGTGGCGACACCCTCGGCGCAGGTCTGCTCGGCCCTGGCTCGCGCCCTGCACCTGTCCGACGACGAGCATGCTCACCTTTTGCGCATGGCTGGTCACGCAGCGGATCCGAGCCGGGTTCCGCGAATGATCCCAGGGAGCCTGTACCGGATCGTGGACCAGCTCGCCGGCAACCCGTTGGCGATCTACGACGCCACCTGGCAGTTGCTGCACTGGAATCCGCTGTTCGCGGCCACGTTCGGCGATCCCACGGTCCGCGGTGTGGGAGATCGCAACGTCCTGGTCTGGCAGTTCCTGGGTGAGCTGCCCCGGGTCCGGCAGACGGCGGCCGAGCGGGCGGCGTTCGAGGAGTCCCTCGTCGCCGACCTGCGCGCGACGACGAGCCGGTACCCCGACGATCCCGACCTCGCGGCGTTGGTATCGAGGCTGAACCTCAGCCCACGGTTCTGCGAGTTGTGGAGCCGCCGAGCGGTGGGCGGTCACCAGAGTGCGCACAAACTCGTCCAGCACCCGGATGTCGGAGACATCGCCATGAACTCCGACATCCTCAACACCCAGGACACGAACCTCCGCCTCGTGGTGTACACGCCTCAGCCAGGCACCGACGCCCGCAGCAAACTCGAATTCCTTGCGGCCATTGGGGTCCAGAGGATGTCTCCTCAGAAATGAAGGCCCGCGTTCCGCCTCGTCCGGTGGACCAGGCTGCTGGGTGGTACGCGCGGTACCAGGAAGTCCCGTAGCTCCCGCCAACCCTCCCGGGGACCCAGCATGGAGTGCGTGAACAGCGCACGACCGTGCTGTTCGGACCAGGAGGAGCCAGCATGACCACCACATTCATCACCGGGGCCAACAAGTCCCTCGGTTTTGAAACCGCTCGTCGCCTCGTCGAGGCGGGGCACACCGTCCTCCTCGGTGCCCGCCACCGTGAGCGCGGTCGGGCCGCGGCCGAGTCGCTCGGCGCCCGGTTCGTTCAGATCGACGTGACCGACGACGCCTCGGTCCAGGCCGCGGCCGCGGATGTCGCCGCGCATGAGGGAACGATCGACGTCCTGGTCAACAACGCCGGCGTCCTTGGCAAGGTCGGCCCCGTCGAGGAGTACACCGCGGCCGACGTGAGCGCCGTGCTCGACGTGAACGTCGTCGGGATCGTGCGCGTCACGCACGCCTTCCTCCCGCTGCTGCGCAAGTCGCGGAACCCCGTCATCGTCAACGTGTCCAGCGGGATGGGCTCCTTCAGCATGACCCAGGACCCGGCGCGGATCGAGTCGCGGTATGCCCTGCCCCTCTACTGCGCCTCGAAGGCCGCGGTCACGATGCTCACGACGCAGTACGCCAAGGAACTGAAGGACGTGAAGGTCAACGCCGCAGACCCCGGGCAGACCGCGACCGACTTCACCGGCGGCCTCGGACACAGCGTCGCCGACGGCGCAGAGTCCATCGTGACCCTCGCGACGATCGGCCCGGACGGGCCGACGGGACAGTTCATCGACCGATCCGGGAACCTCCCGTGGTGAACCTGCCCTGAGCTCAGGGTCGGTCGACCCGCCGCCCTGCGCGTACCTCATGCTCGTAATCTCTACGCTCAGTGATCACGAAGGACGGCCGTGCCCGCGCTGCCAGCTTGCCTGCTCGAACCCCTGTGGGACCAGTTCGCCGCGCTCCTCCCCGTCCGGGAGGAGTTCGTCGTCGGCCACCCGCTGGGCTGTCACCGCCGCCGGATCCCCGACCGAACCGTCTTCGAGCACGTCGTGCTCGCGCTGGTCCATGGTTCCGGCTACGAGCGGATCTCCACACCCGGATGCTCGGACCGCACCATCCGCCGACGCCTCAAAGAGTGGTCCCGGCAGGGGATTTCCAAAGCGCTGCACGCTCTCGCCCTGGACGCCTACGACCGGATGATCGGCCTCGACCTTGGCGAGATCTCGGTGGACGGCTGCATCACCAAGGCCCCGTCCGGCGGGGAGAAGGCCGGCCGCTCGCCGGTCGACCGGGGCAAGCAGGGGCTGAAGCGCTCCGCCGCCTGCGACGCCCGCGGCGTCCCGCTGGGGATCGTCTCCGAGGGGGCCAATAGGCATGACTCGCCACTGCTCGGACTGACCCTGGACGCCGCGCAGGAGCAGGTCGGCATGCTGCCGGACACCGTGAACGTCAACCTCGACCGGGACTACGACAGCATCAAGTCCCGTGCGTTGATAGCCGAGTTGGGGTTCACTGCCGAGATCGCCCGCAAGGGTGTGCCCGCCCCGATCCAGGCCAGCAGGCGCTGGCCCGTCGAGCGCACGCATTCGTGGATGAACGGCTACGGCAAGCTTCGGCGCTGCACCGAGAGAAACGGCAGGGTCGTGGACTTCTACCTCTACCTCGCCGCTACCCTCGTCACACTTCGCATGCTGATCTGGCAGGCACGCAGCCGCTACCGCTGGGATGGCCGACCCATCAGCCGCCGCCTCAAGTGATCCATTTGCCGGTCGGTCTTAGTCGCGTCAGCTGCCGTGGGGGATGAACCGGCCGACTGCCTTCCACGCGGCCGGAACCCGACGGTGGCGGACGGCCGCGGAGGCTCCCGCGCGTGGCGAGAGAACCGCCTGAGGCTGCCAGTCGCAGAGCGTTGAGGGTCCCTCGGGAAGTAGGTCGCCTCCGGCCCTGTCGTGCTCCTTGAGAGCGACGCTGATCAGCGTGAGCAGGAGCGCCACATCGGCGTCGCAGTCCAGCAGCACGGTGATCCACGAAGAGCCGGGGTGCACCCGCACAGCGGTGCTGTGTTGCAGGTGCGGGAGCAGCCGATGGACGGCCGCATGCGTGAGATGCAGGTCCGCGGCGTCGTCGGAGTGGAAGTGGACGATGTCGTGCCCCGACGTCCCGAAGGCGCGCCCTGCGGCGCATCGGGGTGAGCCACTTATCAGGTTCGGCCATGACTCCAGTTGGGTCATGGCGCGATCGGCCACGGTCATGCGCACCATGGTCGCGCACTATTCACCCTGCCAACTACCCCTCTTCACCCTCAGCTTGGTCAGCCGGCTGTTCCGTGCCCCTCACGATCCCTGAGCGGCCCCGCGCACCGACGCCGCAGTGCTCACGCGGGCCGCGCCGCGCTGTGGATCGCCGAGGCTCCGGCGTAGAAGATCGACTCCTCGCGCACGTATGCCCCCGGGCTCGGCGCGTGGATCATCATGCTGTCGCCGATGTAGAGGCCGACGTGGCTGATGTCGCCGTAGAAGAAGATCAGGTCGCCGGGCCGGATGTCGGCGAGGGGGATGGCCGTACCGACGGTCGCCTGATCGCGCGCGGTGCGCGGGAGTGCGACCCCTGCGGTTCTCCAGGCGGCCTGGGTGAGGCCCGAGCAGTCGTACGAGCCCGGTCCGGACGCGCCCCAGACACATGGCCTGCCGATCTGTCCACGGGCGAAGGCGAGTACCTTCGCGGCTTTGCTGCCGTACCCGGTGTCCGAGGCGCTGTCCGCGCCGATGGGCACGACCGCGGCGATGGAGGTGGTGGTGCCGAGAGCGGCCGATTGCTGCGGCTGCCATTCCTCTTCGGGCCGGAGAGGAGTCGGTTGCTCGTAGGCACGCCAGGAGTCTTCCGCCGGCCGGGATTCGATCGCGGGGACGGCGGCTGTCAGCTGCGGGGTGTGCAGGGAGAGCAACTCGCGGGCCACCGCGAGCTTCTGCTGGATCTGCTCCTTGGAAGTCTTCAACGAGGCCGAGGGCCGACCCGGTTCCGCGGCGGGTGCCGGCAGGGCCTTGGCGACTTCCTGCCGTGTCCGCGGCGCGGCCGGCAGCGCCGCGACGGCGCCGGAGGTCAACTCCGCCACCGGACCCGCAGTCACTCCGGCGACAGGCCCGGCGGTCAACTCCGGGACGGGCCGGGCGGCCGACTCCAGCCCACGGCGGGCGAGTCCGTCCGCCGGACGTTCCACCGGACGTGTGGGCCGTGCCTCGGCCGGGCGCTTCGGCATCCTGTCGGCCGGCAGCCTCGCCGGGACGGTCGGCCCCAACTGCGCGCGCGCCACGTCGAACCATTGCCTGGTGACGTCGTCGAGGGCGGGATCGCTGGGCCTGCGCCGGCTGTCGAGCGCAGGGTTGAGGCTCCTGCGCGTTCCCGTGGACATCGCACGGGTGGCGTTGTAGTTTCCGGTGGCGGTCTCGGCCTGGTCGTAGAGGCTGCTGATCCGCTGCCGCACCTCTTCGCGGCTCGGTCCGTCCGCTGCGGGCGGCGTGGCGTCGGGAGCCATGGGGGACGCACTCCTTCCGTATTCCGCCTACCGAGTCGGCTGTCGGGTTCGGGCGGACGGTTCGCGGAAGGCATGCCCTACGGCCCTTGCCCTGCTGGGCAGTTGGGCCGATTCACCCCAAAGTCGGTCGGGTTCCCGGCCCCGGCTGCCACGGGGGCGCACCGGACTCGGCGGAGGCCGCGCGACCCGGCGGGGTTCGCCGGAGGCAGTCGTGCGGTCCGCCCGTCAACCTAGCCAATTTGTGTGCCTCGTGTGAAGGTTGAAGTGCGAAGTGTCCGATATGTATTTGTGACCTTCGCCGTACTGGCCGCCCCGGCCCGAGCGGTTGGTGTGACCCTGCCGGCGTGCTCGCATTCTCCGCCTTGTGTGTGTACACGATGGTCCGCCTGCCCCGAGCTCGTCGCCTGGCTCGGGGCGCCAACGACGCATGACAGTTCAGCTCGGCGTGCGACCGCGACTCTCGGCATGAGATGCGCGGTCACGTCATCGGCTGCATCGACGGCCCGGAGTGCTGCAGTCCTGGCAGCGGCCAGCTCTGGAACGGAGTCAGAACGGCCAGGATCAGGAACGCCACGCCCACCGCGGTGCTGAATGCCGGTCCGAGCCGCCACAGCTTCTCCATGAAGATGACGACCGCGAGTGCGGCCATCGCCGCGATGTTCATGGTGCCCAGCGGGATGAGGACGATCATGAGCCCCCAGCAGCAGCCCACGCAGTAGAGCCCATGGTGGGCCCCGACGTGCAGGTCACGGGCGCCCGGCCGGTAGCCGCCATGGTGCAGCCGATCGTGCCGCAGCCGTTCTGTCCCGCAGCACCTGGCCCACCTGCGAGGACGGGGGTGAACCGAGGGGATGACCCGCGTCAGCGAGCGGATGAACCACCGCTATGACCCGGCCTGTCGTGCGGCTGCGCGGTGACCGCACCCACCGGCGCCGCCGCCCCGAAGGCGTCCGCCGGCGAGGCGCCTGCCCGGCGCGACCACACGTCGGCCCCTTCGAAGCGACTCATAAGATGACCTTATGAGGTCATAGGCCCGGCCCGACTACTGACTTAGGTTTGCCTTAGCTTAGGCTTCCCGGCGAGTACGTCTGTCACCGCTCGAAGGGAACTGATCATGCCTCGCCCCCTGCGGGTAGCCATTGTCGGAGCCGGCCCCGCCGGGATCTACGCCGCCGACGCGTTGCTGAAATCCGCGGCGGCTGCCGAGCCAGGCGTGTCGATCGACCTCTTCGAGCGGATGCCGGCCCCGTTCGGACTGATCCGCTACGGCGTCGCTCCTGACCACCCCCGCATCAAGGGCATCGTCACGGCCCTGCACCAGGTGCTCGACAAGCCGCAGATCCGCCTCTTCGGCAATGTCGACTACCCGGGGGACATCAACCTGGACGACCTGCGCGCCTTCTACGACGCGGTGATCTTCTCCACGGGTGCGACGGCCGACCGGGCGCTCGACATACCCGGCATCGACCTCGACGGCTCGTACGGCGCGGCGGACTTCGTCTCCTGGTACGACGGGCACCCGGACGTGCCCCGGACCTGGCCGCTCGAGGCGGAGAAGGTCGCCGTCCTCGGCGTCGGCAACGTCGCGCTCGACGTGGCGCGCATCCTGGCCAAGACCGCGGACGAACTGCTGTCGACCGAGATCCCGCCGAACGTCTACGACGGCCTGAAGGCCAACAAGGCCCTGGAGGTCCATGTCTTCGGCCGCCGTGGCCCGGCGCAGGCGAAGTTCAGCCCGATGGAGCTGCGGGAGCTGGACCACTCCCCGAACATCGAGGTCATCGTCGACCCCGAGGACATCGACTACGACGACGGCTCGATCGCGACCCGGCGGGGCAACAAGCAGGCCGACATGGTCGCCAAGACCCTGGAGAACTGGGCCATCCGCGATGCCGGCGACCGCCCGCACAAGCTGTTCCTGCACCTCTTCGAGTCGCCGTCCGAGATCCTCGGGGAGGACGGCGAGGTCGTCGGTCTGCGCACCGAGCGCACCGCCCTCGACGGCACGGGCAACGTCAAGGGCACCGGCGAGTTCAAGGACTGGGATGTCACCGCGGTCTACCGTGCCGTGGGCTACCTGTCCGACGAACTGCCCAAGCTGCCCTGGGACGTCGAGTCCGGCACCGTCCCCGACCAGGGCGGCCGGGTGATCGAGGAGAACGGCGAGCACCTGCAGTCGACGTACGTCACCGGCTGGATCCGGCGCGGCCCCGTGGGGCTGATCGGCCACACCAAGGGTGACGCCAACGAGACGGTCGCCAGTCTGCTGGACGATCACGCGAACGGCCGTCTGCACACACCCGCTTCGCCCGTTCCCGAGGCCGTGGACGCGTTCCTCGGCGAGCGCGGCGTCCGCTTCACCACGTGGGAGGGCTGGCACCGGCTGGACGCCGCGGAGAAGGCCCTTGGCGAGCCGCAGGGCCGCGAGCGCGTGAAGATCGTCGAGCGCGAGGACATGCTCGACGCGAGCGGCGCGTAGGACCGACCCTTCCTGCCGAGATGCAGGGGTGGATCGATGACTGACGGACAGTCAGTCGTCGATCCACCCGCGGGTCACCCCGGCGGTCACCGAAAACCCACCTGACCCCACCGCCCGACTCGCCTATCGTCAACGTGATTTCCGGCGGACGCCTCGGCTCATCGGCAGGGACGACGGCGGTGACGAAGTGGAGGGTGAGGGTGCGCTACCGAGAGCTGGGACGCGGTGGGGTGTCGGTGTCCGAGATCGGTTATGGGGCATGGGGGATCGGTGAGTCCGCCTGGGTCGGCGCCTCGGAGGACGAATCCGTACGTGCCCTGCACCGCGCCATCGATCTCGGCGTGAACTTCATCGACACCGCGCGCGGCTACGGCGAGAGCGAGCGGATCGTCGGCCGGGTCGTGCGTGAGCGGGCCGATGACGAGGTGCTCGTCGCGACCAAGGTGCCGCCGAGGAACCGTAGGTGGCCGGCGCCCGACGGGCTGGACCCCGCCGAGACATTTCCGGGCGAGCACATCCGCGACAGCCTGGAGAGCAGTCTGCGCGCCAGTGGCCTCGACCACTTCGACGTACTGCAGTTCCACGTCTGGAGCGACGACTGGGTCGGCCGGGGCGACTGGCTGGAGACGATCACGCAGCTGAAGCAGGAGGGGAAGATCCGCCTCTTCGGTGTGTCCATCAACGATCACCAGCCGGACAACGCCCTCGCCCTCGTCCGCAGCGGCGCCGTCGACTGTGTGCAGGTCATCTACAACGTCTTCGATCAGGCTCCGGCCGACGCGCTGCTGCCGGCCTGCGAGGAGCACCGCGTCGGTGTCATCGTGCGGGTCGCGCTGGACGAGGGCGGCCTCACCGGTCGGATCACCGCCGGCACCACGTTCCCCGAGGGCGACTGGCGCAACCGTTACTTCCGCGGGGACCGGGCGGCGCAGGTCGAGCGGCGGGTGGCCGCGATCGTCGCCGACCTCGGCATCGCCCCCGACGAGATGGCCGAGACCGCGCTGCGGTTCGTGCTGAGTTCGCCGGCGGTCTCCACCGTCATCCCGGGCATGCGCAGCGTACGCAACGTCGTGCGCAACACGGCCCTGAGCGACGGACGGCCGCTCACCGCCGAGCAGCTCACCGTGCTGGCCAAGCACCGATGGCAGCGCAACTTCTACTCCTGATCCGTCGGAGCCGTCGATCCGCCGGAGCCGCCGATCCGCCCATGCGTGGGAGCCGCGGGCCAGCCCGGTCGCGTGGGATTTCGAGATTTCCGGGAGAAGCTGTCGATCCAGCTGCGTCCTGTTCGACGCACGGGTGAGAGCGGGAAACGACGAACCCAAGGAGCACGGCCATGCCCCAGCTGCGCGTACACAACCTCACCGTCTCGCTGGACGGCTTCGCCGCCGGCCCTCATCAGCGTCTGGAGCACCCGCTCGGTGAGGGCTTCGAAGCCATGCACGAGTGGATGTTCGCCGCGATGCGGGACCGCGCCGACGGCAAGAGCGGGATCGACGTCGAGTACGTCGAGCGGAGCGAGGAGAACATCGGCGCCACGATCATGGGCCGCAACATGTTCGGGCCGCAGCGCGGGCCGTGGCAGGACGAGTCGTGGAGGGGCTGGTGGGGCGACAACCCGCCGTACCACAACGACGTGTTCGTGCACACGCACCACCTGCGGCCGTCGCTGCCGATGGAAGGCGGGACCACGTTCCACTTCACCGACGAGCCCATCGAGAGGGTGCTGGATCGGGCCTTCGACGCCGCGGCGGGCAAGGACGTGCGCATCGGCGGAGGGGCGGCCACGGTTCAGCAGTATCTGCGCGCGGGGCTGATCGACGAGCTGCACCTGGCCATCGTCCCGAAACTCATCGGCAGCGGTGAGCGCCTGTTCGACAACCTGGGGGACGGAAACGACGGCTACCGGGTAGCCGAGCTGGTCGGCTCGCCCGCCGTCGCGCACGCCCGGCTGGTACGCCGCTGAGGCCCCTCGCAAGGGGGCCGGCTCAGCCTTCTCGGGCCGGACTCTTCTGCGACCGGCCCGAGGCGGGCGCGCCCCGCTCGCCCGGCCCGTAGGCCTCCGTTTCGCCCGACGCGGGCGCGCCCGCCCGCAGTCCGTCCATCACGAGATCCAGAAGCCGTGTGGCGCGCGGCTGCCAGTCGGCGTGCGGGTCGAGCTGCCAGAGCCCCGCGATGGCGAGCATGAAGTCGTCCTGGGTGACCCCCGGGCGGATCGTGCCGGCCTCCTCGTTCGCCTCGAGGAGCAGCGTGACGGCCGAGCGCACCGATCCGTGTCCCAGTCTGGTCAGGGTGCCGCGCGTCACGGTGGACGAGCGCAACGCGTCGGCCAGTCCTGCCTTGGCCATGCCGTACTGGGCGAGCCGGTCCATCCACTCTCGCAGCGCCCGGTCCGGTGTGCGGGTCTTGAGGAGCTGGGCCGCGGTGTCGGCGACCTGCTGCACCTCGTGGCGGTAGACCTCCAGGACGAGAGCCTCGCGGTTGGGGAAGTTGCGGTAGAACGTGCCCTGTCCGACGCCCGCCTTCTTCGCGATGGCGCTGAGCGGGGCGTCCGCCGAGTTCGTCAGCTCCACCAGGGCCACTTCGAGGATGCGCTCGCGATTCCGCTGCGCGTCGGAGCGCAGCGGCGCGTCCTTCTCGGAGTCCACCCGTCCTCCTTCCGGAATCACGGCCAGGCCGCCCTTGCTAAGCGGACAGCTGTCCGTTAGGTTTCATTGGTAGCGGACAGCTGTCCGCTTAAAGCTCACTCTAGTGGCTGGCCCGCTCCGTGCGTATGGCCGGAACCGATCGCCGACCGGCATTCTCGCCCACCAAGCGAGCTTTCGAGCCGCGACTGTCTCCCCATCGACTTCGACTTCGACTTCGACGCGCAACGCATACGCGAAAGAAGGCTGATCATGGCCCCATCGACGTCCAGCGCCATCACTTTGAACATCAACGGCGAGAAGTACACGCTGCCCGTCGACCACCGCACCACCCTGCTCGACGCACTACGCGAGCAGCTCGATCTGACCGGCACCAAGAAGGGCTGTGACCAGGGACAATGCGGAGCCTGCACGGTGATGCTCGACGGCCGCCGAACGGTGTCCTGTCTGCAACTCGCGGTCGCCGCCGAAGGGCGCGCGATCACCACCATCGAGGGTGTGGCGGACGGTGAGCGGCTGCATCCGGTGCAGCAGGCCTTCCTCGATCTCGACGGTTACCAGTGCGGTTACTGCACGCCTGGCCAGATCTGTTCGGCCCTCGGAGTGATCGAGGAGCATGCGGCGGGCTGGCCGAGCGCCGTGACCGCCGATGTCCGGCCCGAAGCGGGAGTTCCTGCGCTCACCGCCGAGGAGATCCGCGAGCGGATGAGCGGCAACCTGTGCCGCTGCGGCGCGTATGTGTCGATCGTCCAGGCGGTGGCGCGGGCGGCGGAGGCCCAGGTCGCCGGAGCCGGGGACGACACCGAGGAGGCGGCGGCATGAGGGAATTCGGCTACGAACGCGTCCTCGATGTGTCCGGCGCGGTAGCGCTGCTCGGCGACGACCCCGACGCGCGCTTCCTCGGCGGCGGCACCAACCTCGTCGACCTGATGAAAGCCGGCGTGGAGAGGCCGACCCGGCTCGTCGACGTACGCGAACTGCCGCTCGACCGGATCGAGTTCACCCCGGACGGCGCGCTGCGCATCGGAGCGACCGTCACCAACAGCGATCTTGCCGCCCATCCCGAAGTACGCCGCCACTTCCCGGCGTTGGCGCAGGCCGTCCTGGCCGGAGCCTCGGGGCAGCTGCGCAACATGGCCACGGTGGGGGGGAATCTGCTCCAGCGCACCCGCTGCGGCTACTTCACCGACCTGGCGAAACCGTGCAACAAGCGTGCCCCTGGGAGCGGTTGCCCCGCCATCGAGGGCGAGCACCACAATCACGCGGTCCTCGGTGCCTCCGAGCACTGTGTGGCCACCCACCCCTCGGACATGGCGGTCGCCCTCACAGCCTTCGACGCCCTCGTCTCGTACGAAACGGCGGACGGCCCCGGCGAGTTGTCGCTCGCCGACTTCTATCTGCCCGTGGGCGACGCCCCGCACCGCGAGACCGCGCTGCCGGCCGGCGCACTGATCACCGGTGTCACGCTGCCGCCGGCACCGGTCGCCGCACACGCCCGGTACCGGAAGGTGCGCGAGCGCGCCTCGTACGCCTTCGCGATCGGCTCCATCGCCGCCGCTCTCGATGTCCAGGACGGCGTCGTACGCGAAGTGCGGCTCGCCTTCGGGGCGGTGGCGTCGCGGCCGTGGCGGGCCGGTGCAGCCGAGCGGGTGCTGACCGGTGGTCCGGCGAGCGCCGAGGCTTTCGCCGCCGCCGCGGACGCCGAGCTGGCGGCCGCCCGACCCCTGCCCCACAACGGATACAAGGTGCCGCTGATGCGCAACCTCGTCGTGGCCGTGCTGACCGAACTCGCCGAGGAGGCCGCCCGATGACCACGACCACCGGAACCGCCGCGACGACGAGGGCCGTCGGCACCGCACACACCCGTGTGGAGGGCCTCGCCAAGGTGACCGGCGCGGCCCGCTACGCCGGAGAATTCCCCCACCCCGAACTCGCCCACGGCTGGCTGGTGTTGTCGACCGTGGCCCGCGGCCGCATCCGCTCGGTGCAGGACGCCCCCGTGCTGGGCATGCCTGGCGTGCTCACCGTCCTGCACCACGGGAACGCCCCGAGGCTTGAGCGGGACTACACCGTCCCGCTCGGGCAGCCCGACCCCGCCCTTCACCTCTTCCAGCACGACCGGATCCCGTACGTCGGCTGGCCGGTGGCGCTGGTCGTCGCCGAAACACCCGAGCAGGCAAGGGAGGCGGCCGAGGCGCTCGTGGTCGCGTACGACGAGGAGCCGCACGACGTGGCGTTCTTCGCCGGGCGCCCCGGGATGTACACACCGGAGGGCTCCGCGGCGCAGAAGGGCGACCTGGAGGCCGAACTCGCCGCGTCCGCCGTCGTCGTGGACGCCGAGTACACCACGCCGGAAGAGCACCACAGCCCGATGGAGCCGCATGCGGCGACGGCGCGCTGGGACGGCGGTCGGCTCGAAGTCCTCGACTCCAACCAGGGCAGCAGGTTCGTGGCGGACGAGCTCGCGAAGCTGTTCTCGCTCGACCCGGACTCGGTGCGGGTGCGGTCCGAACACGTGGGCGGCGGCTTCGGATCCAAGGGGACGCGCCCGCACTCGGTGCTCGCGGTGATGGCGGCCACCGTCCTGCACCGCCCGGTCAGGGTCGTCATGACCCGCCGTCAGATGTTCTCGCTCGTCGGCTATCGCAGCCCCACCGCGCAACGCGTCAGGCTCGGCGCCGACGCCGACGGGCGGCTGCGCGCGCTGGACCACCAGGCGGAGTGCCTGACCTCGACCGTCTTCGAATTCATCGAGCGCAGCGCAGATTTCGGGCGTCCGGTGTACGACGCGGACGCGCACCACACCACCACCCGTGCCGTACGGCTCGACGTACCGACCCCCACCTGGATGCGCGCCCCGGGCGAGGCGCCGGGCTCGTTCGCGCTGGAGTCGGCGTTCGACGAACTCGCCGAGAAGTGCGGCATCGATCCGATCGAGCTGCGCCTGCGCAACGAACCGGCCGTGGGCCCCCTGTCCGGGCTGCCGTTCAGCAGCCGCAATCTCCGCGCCTGCTTCGAGGAGGGCGCCCGCAGGTTCGGCTGGGCGGACCGCGACCCGCGTCCCGGCGTCCGCCGGGACGGCCGCCTGCTGCTCGGCACCGGCGTGGCCGCGTCCGCGTTCCCCACGCTGTCCGCTCCCTCCACGGCCGCCGTCACCGCGGAGGCGGACGGCACCTTCACCGTACGGGTCACCGCGATGGACATCGGGACCGGTGCGCGGACGGCGCTGACCCAGGTCGCCGCCGACGCGCTGGAGGTGCTACCCGAGCGCGTCCGGATGCGGATCGGGGACAGCGACTTCGGGCCGGCGATCATCGCGGGCGGCTCGATGGGCACCCGTTCGTGGGCCTGGGCGATCATCGCCGCGGCGCGCGAACTGCGTGAGCGACTGGTCCCGGGCGGGGCCATACCGCCCGAGGGAATCACCGCCCGGTCGGACACCTCCGCGGCCATCGGCGCGCTGGCGAAGAAGGAACGGCACACCTTCGGGGCGCAGTTCGCCGAGGTCGCCGTCGACGTCACCACCGGGGAGGTGCGCGTGCGGCGCATGCTCGGCATCTTCGCCGCGGGCCGGATCGTCAACCCGCTCACCGCGCGCGGCCAGTTCATCGGTGCCATGACGTGGGGCCTGTCCATGGCCCTGCACGAGGAGGCGGTCAGGGACCAGGCCTCCGGCGGCCTCGTCGGCGCCGACCTCGCGGGCTACCACGTCGCCGCGCACGCCGACGTACCGGACATCGAGGCGGACTGGGTGGACGACCCGGACCCGGACGACCCGGTCGGGATCAAGGGCATCGGCGAGATCGGGATCGTGGGCGCCGCCGCGGCCATCGCCAACGCGGTCTGGCACGCGACCGGTGTACGCCACCGGAACCTGCCGATCCGGCCCGATCGCGTCCTGCGGGCGGCCGAGGGAGCCCTGGGTGCTTGACATCTCCGGCGAGCTGAACCGGTGGGTCGAGGAGGGCCGGGACTTCGCCGTCGCCACCGTCGTGACCGTCGGCGGCAGCGCACCGCGCGGTCCCGGCGCCGCCCTCGCCGTCGACAGCCACGGAACAGCCATCGGCTCGGTCTCCGGCGGCTGTGTCGAAGGGGCGGTGTACGACCTGTGCGTCCAGGCGCTCCAGGACGGCGCGACGGTCCTCCAACGGTTCGGCTACAGCGACGAAGATGCCTTCGCGGTGGGCCTGACCTGCGGTGGGGTCATCGAGGTGCTGGTCACACCAGTACGGGCGGCCACCTTTGAACGTCCGGACGCGCCCGTGTTCGCGGCATGGCTGGCCGCCGCTGCCCGGGGCGAGACGGTGGCTCTCGCCCGGGTGGCCCGCGGGCCTGCCGAACTGCTGGGCAGGGCGCTGCTGGTGCACGCCGACGGCTCGTACACGTCGTACGAAGGGAGCCTGACCATCTCGTACGACGGCGGTCTCGTCGATCCTTCGGAGACGGACCGGACCGCCGCCGCGCAGGCCCGCGCGATGCTGGATGCGGGGCGCACCGGCACCGTCGAGATCTCCGAGGACGGATCGGGCTGCCCGGGCGGTATGACGCTGTTCGTCGAGTCGAGCGTGCCGCCGCCCCGGATGATCGTCTTCGGTGCCGTGGACTTCGCGGCGGCGCTGGTACGGGCGGGCAAGTTCCTCGGCTACCGAGTGACCGTGTGCGACGCCCGGCCCGTCTTCGCCACCCGAGCCCGCTTCCCCGAGGCCGACGACATCGTGGTCGACTGGCCGGACCGCTACCTCCGGCGCACCGGCACCGACCACCGCACCGTCCTGTGCGTACTCACCCACGACGCCAAGTTCGACGTCCCCCTCCTGGAGACAGCGCTGCGCCTGCCGGTCGCGTTCGTCGGAGCGATGGGCTCCCGCCGCACCCACGAGGACCGCAACCGCCGCCTGCGCGAAGTCGGCGTCACGGAGCGGGAGCTGGCCCGCCTGCGGTCACCCATCGGCCTCGACCTCGGCGCCCGTACCCCTGAGGAGACGGCCCTGTCGATCGCGGCGGAGATCGTCGCGGCCCGGCGGGGCGGGAGCGGCGTTCCGCTCACCGGCTCGCGGACGCCGATCCACCACGACCGGGTGACGGTGTCGGCGACCGCAGTCGGATGACTCGTGCGGAACGACGCCTCACACCGCAGTCTGGAGGTAGGGATTGCGGAGCCGGAGGTCTGGAGGTCGACATGAGCACGATGCATGCAGTGCGCGGTCACCGTCGCGGCGGGCCGGAGCAGCTGACGTACGAGGTCGCACCGCGTCCAGAGGCGGGCGAGGGGGAAGTGCTGGTCGCCGTGCGATCGGCCTCGATCACGTTGGGTGAGCTCACCTGGGACGCGACCTGGACCGACAGCTTCGACGGCAGTGGCAGCTCGCGCACGCCGATCATCCCCTCCAAGGAGGTCTCCGGGATCGTCGCCCGGGTGGGTCAAGGGGTGACCGACTGGGACGTGGGCGACGAGGTGTACGGGCTGATCCCGTTCACCAGGGACGGAGCCGCCGCCGAGTACGTCGCCATCCCCGCGGCCGTGCTGGCGGCCAAGCCGTCGCGGCTCGACCACGACCGTACGGCGGCCCTGCCGCTCGCCGGGCTGACGGCCTGGCAGGCGTTGGTCGGGCACGGCGGGCTGCGCCCCGGCTCCCGTGTGCTGGTGCACGGCGGCGCGGGCGGTGTCGGTTCCGTCGCCGTGCAGCTGGCGGCCGCGCTGGGTGCCTCCGTCACCGCGACGGCCTCGGCCGGATCCGCGGACTTCGTACGCGAGCTGGGT
The DNA here is from genome assembly GCF_044457265.1 of Streptomyces sp. NPDC050564. Taxonomy (NCBI): domain Bacteria; kingdom Bacillati; phylum Actinomycetota; class Actinomycetes; order Kitasatosporales; family Streptomycetaceae; genus Streptomyces; species Streptomyces sp. NPDC050564. Next base: position 125,203 of record NZ_JBITGS010000026.1, read on the forward strand.
GCGGGGCACGTCGTCGACTACCGCACCGAGCGCTTCGAGGAGCACGTCAAGGACATGGACCTGGTCCTCGACACCGTCGGCGGCGACACACAGGAGCGCTCCTGGCAGGTGCTGCGCCCGGGTGGTGCGCTGGTGAGCATCGTCTCTCCGCCGGACCCCTCGCGGGAGGGCGGGGTGTTCTTCATCGTCGAGCCCGACCGGGCCGGTCTCGACGAGCTGACCCGACTGGTCGACGACGGCAAGCTGGAACCGCGGGTCGAGCGTGTGATGCCGCTGGCCGAGACCGCCCAGGCGTACAGGGCGCTGGAGGAGGGACACCGGCTCGGGAAGATCGTGCTCCGAGTGGCGTGAGCGAGAGGCGGCTGAGCCGCCGGCGTGCACGGGCGGGGCCTGTTCGCAGGCGCCTCACCACGTGTCGATGAAGGAGCGCCCGCGCTCCTCGGGGAGGTCTGGGCCGCCTTCCAGCGCCGCCAGAATCCACGCGCGCGACTCCGCCGGATCGATCACCGCGTCGATCTCCAGCGCCGCCGCCGCGTTGACCGCCTTCCCGTGCTCGTACAGCTCGGCCACCCGCGCCTCGAAGGCCCGCTCGCGCTCCTCGGGGTCGGTGATCGCCGCCAGCTCCTTGCGGTAGCCGAGGCGGACCGCGCCCTCCAGGCCCATGCCGCCGAACTCGCCGCTCGGCCAGGCGGCGGTGGCCAAGGGGGCGCGGGTGGAACCGCCCAGCATGGCCATGGCGCCGAGGCCGTATGCCTTCCGCAGGACCAGGCCGACGAGCGGTACGCGGAGGTTCGCGCCGGTTACGAAGAGGCGGGCGAAGTGCCGCACCGTGGCGGTGCGTTCGGTGTCCGGGCCCACCATGAAACCCGGGGTGTCGCAGAGCGAGACGACCGGGAGCCCGAAGGCGTCGCAGAGCTGCAGGAAGCGGGCGGTCTTGTCGGCGGCGTCGCGGTCGACGGCGCCGCCCAGGTGGCCCGGGTTGCTCGCGATGAGCCCCAGTGGGCGCCCCTCGATACGGACGAGGTAGGTCAACACCCCGGTTCCGAAAGCCTGTCGGAGCTCCAGCAGCGATCCCGTGTCCGCCAGCGTCTCGACGGCCGTGCGCATGTCGTACGCACGGCGCCGGTTCTCGGGGACGACATGCCGGAGCAGACGCTGGTCCGGTGCCTCCCAACTGGCCTGTGTGCCTTGGAAGTACGACAGGTACCGACGAGCGACCCGGACCGCCTCCGCCTCGTCGGGCACCGCCAAGTCCACGACACCGTTGGGGACTTGGACCGAGAGCGGACCGACCTCCTCGGGGCGGTACACGCCCAGGCCGCCGCCCTCGATCATGGCGGGGCCGCCCATGCCGATCGAGGCGTCCGGCGTCGCGATGACGACGTCGCAGCAGCCGAGCAACGCCGCGTTGCCCGCGAAGCAGCGGCCGGAGGCGATCCCGACCAGAGGTACGAGGCCGCTGAGCCGGCCCATCCGCTGGAAGGTGGTCACGTCCAACCCGGCGATCGAGGTGGTGTCCGTGTCACCGGGACGACCGCCGCCGCCCTCCGCGAACAGCACGACCGGCAGCCGCCGCTCCTCCGCCAGCGCCAGCATCCGGTCGGTCTTGCGGTGGTTCTGCAGACCCTGCGTGCCCGCGAGCACTGTGTAGTCGTACGACATCGCCACGCACGGCGCGCCGCCCACGTGCCCGGTGCCGGTGACCATGCCGTCGGCCGGCGTCGATCGGATCAGGTCGTCCAGCGGGCGCCGCTGTCGCTGAGCGGCGATCGCCAGCGCGCCGAACTCGGTGAAGGTTCCCTCGTCGCACAGGTCCTGGATGTTCTCGCGGGCGGTGCGACGGCCGATGGCGTGGCGCTTCGCGACGGCCTCGGGGCGGTTCTCGTCCAGGCCGACGGCATGACGGCGCACGGCCTCGGCCAGATCGGGGCGCACGGCGTCCAGGTCCGGCGTCTCGTCGGGGCGCGCCCCGACGCTCACGTCGCTCCTCTCCTCCCATGCCAGGAGAGGCCGGCCTTCGCCCACCGTTTCGCCGACACCTGCGTACAGGGCGCGTACGACACCGGCGACCGGAGCACGGATGACGTGCTCCATCTTCATGGCCTCCAGGACCAGCAACTGCTCCCCGGCGCCCACCGGTTCGCCCGGCGCGACCGCGATCGAGACGACCGTGCCGCTCATCGGCGCGGACACCGTCCCCTCGATCGACACCGGCTGGTCGTTCTCGGGCGGCAACTGCGCCAAGTGCTCCTCGACGAAGCCGGTGTGCTGCCAGAACCCCGGTCGGTCGAGGACCGTCCGCAGCAGAGGGATTCCGGTCCGTACGCCCGCGATCCCGAACTCGTCGAGCGCTCTTCGGGCGCGTTCGCAGGCGGCGGCCACGTCGTGCGGCACATGGGCGATCACCTTGGCGAGCAACGAGTCGTAGCGGACGTCCACTTGGGACCCGGCACGCATCGCCGTGTCGACGCGCACGCCCGGCCCCGTCGGCACGTCGAACCGCGTGAGCCGTCCGGCCGACGGCCGCACCGTCCCGTCGGCGGACGTGACCTCGGCGTTGACCCGGGTCTGGACGGCGAACCCGCGGGGCGCCGGCGGGGGTCCCGCGAGCCCCAGCTCCTCCAGCGTCCCGCCCGCGGCCAGCCGCAGTTGGGCGGCGACCAGGTCGACGCCCGTCACCTCTTCGGTGACCGTGTGCTCGACCTGGAGCCGCGGATTGGCCTCGATGAAATGGAACTCCTCGCCCTGTCCCCGGACGAGGAACTCGAAGGTGACGAGCCCCGTGCAGCGTGTGGCGCGGGCCATCCGCAGGGCGGCGGACAGGAGCATCTGCCTTGTGGAATCGGCCAGTTCGGGAGCGGGAGCTATCTCGATCAGCTTCTGGTGACGGCGCTGGGCGCTGCAGTCCCGCTCCCAGAGGTGCGTGACGGCTCCGGTCGCGTCGCCGACGATCTGCACCTCGATGTGCCGGGCGCCCTCCAGCAGCCGTTCGACGTACAACTCTCGGCGTCCGAAGCTCTGTTGGGCCTCCGAGCGGCACCGTTCCCATGCCTCGGCCAGCTCCCGGTCGGATCGCACCACCCGCATGCCGCGTCCGCCGCCCCCGCCGACCGCCTTGATCATCAGCGGGCCTCCGGCCAGGAACTCCCGTGCCTCCTCGAGCGTGGCGGCACCGTCGGTGCCCGGCAGGACGGGCACTTGGAGCCGCACGGCGAGCGCACGCGCGCGTGCCTTGTCGCCGAACAGGTCGAGGACCTCGGGGGAGGGGCCCACGAAGGTGATCCCGGCCGCGGCGCAGCGCCGTGCGAAGGCGGCGTCCTCGCTCAGGAACCCGTACCCGGGGTGCAGGAACGCACAGCCGGTGTTCCGTGCGGCGGTCACGATCGCGTCGGCGTCGAGGTAGTCCTTCACCGGCACGGCCTCGTCGGCCCGCCGGAGATGGGGGTCGTCACCGTCCGCGTACACCGCGACCGTGCGCAGCCCCAGCTCGGAGGCGGCGCGCAGCACGCGTACGGCGATCTCCCCGCGATTGGCGACGAGTACGGCGGCAGCACCCATGAGTCCACCTTCCCGGAAGTTGTGGAAGTTCAGGATGCCGGAGTCGTGCTCGCGAGCCAGTCGTGGGCCGACTGCGCAGTGAACTCGGCCTGGCCGCCGCGCAGCAGCAACCCGGCTGTCGCGAAGGCGGGGTCGTCGGCCTGCGCGGCGACGTACGGGATCGCGATGCAGCGCATCCCGGCCGCGTGCGCGGCAGCGGCACCCGGCGCGGCGTCCTCCACGACCACGCAGTCCGCCGGGGCGGCACCCAGGCGACGCGCCGCTTCGAGGAAGACATCGGGGGCGGGCTTGCCGTGCGCGACCTCATCGGCCGAGACGACCGTCGCCAGAAGGGAGGCGAGACCCGTGCCCGCAAGGATCGCCTCGATGGCCGCCGGCGAGGAACCCGAGGCCACGGCCATCGGGACACCCTCGGAGGCCAGCAGCTCCACGAACTTCCGCATCTCCGGGTACGCGTGCGTGGAGGCGCGGGCCAACTCCAGATAACGCCGGTTGTTCTCGGCGAGCAGGGTCTCGAGCGGGGTCGTCAGGCCGTAGCGCTCCCTCCAGAGCACGAGTGTCTCTTGGGTGCTGATGCCGACGTACTGCTCGTGTTCGGCCCAGGTGAAATCGGTGATGCCCAGCCCGGCGAGTGTCTGCCGCCCCGCTTCGAAGTAGTTCGGCTCGCTGTCCACGAGCGTTCCGTCGAGATCGAAGATGACCGAGGTGCCGCAGAGAGTGCTCATGGGGTCAATGATGCCAAGGAGCGACGGCCGGCCCTGCGGCTCCGGTCAGCTCTTGGAGGCCCGCCCGATCGACTCCACCAGCGGCAGCACCCGGTGCGGAACGCGCTCGCGCAGGGCCACCTCGGTGCGCGTGCGGACGACGCCCGGAAGGCTGATCAGCGACTGAATGACATCCTCCAGGTGCGCGTTGTCGCGTGCCACGACCCGGGTGATCAGATCGCCGCCGCCGGTGATGGAGAACGCCTCGATGATCTCCGGGACGGCGGCGAGCGCGTCGCCCACGTCGTCGAGATGGCCCTGCGTGACCTCGATGTGCACAAAGGCGAGGACCGGGTGGCCGAGGGCCGCGGGGGACAGGGACGGGCCGGTCCCGGTGATCACGCCGTCGCGCTCCAGCCGGTCGAGGCGGGCCTGGAGGGTGCCGCGGGCGACGCCGAGCATGCGGGCGTACTCGCGCACGCTGGTGCGCGGCTGCTCCAGCAGCAGCCGCAGGATGCGGGTGTCGAGCTCGTCCACGGCCATGGTCCGTTGGCCTCCTTGCGGCCTGAAGTGATCACCATCGACTGTACCAATGGCTCAGCCCGGACAGAGCCTGTTGAGCCACTTCCCGTCTGCCGCTTACCTTGTCTGTATTGATGGCGCTGCGCAGCGCCGGACGGCAAGGACGCCGCACCGGACCCGCGGCGCCATTCGCATGTGTCGAGGTCTGCGGACCACGAGGTCAAGAGCGAAGTGGGGGCGGGCCGCCGACGGTGAAGAAGATGTTCATGGCTCCGGATCCGGGACTGTTCCGGCTGCGGGTCTCGCTGCGGGCGGTCGTCGGCATCGGCCTCGCGGTGACCCTGTGCGAGCTGGCCGGGCTCTCGCTGCCGGCGTCCATCACGGGCGGACTCGCGGCGCTTCTGGCGCTGTTCACGGTCGGCGACCCGACTGTGCGCGGCCAGGCCCTCACCACCGCACTGCTACCCGTGGTGGGCCTTCCGGTCCTCGCGCTCGCGACCGCCCTGCACGGGATGCCGCCGTTGCGTGACGGGACCTGGCTCGCGGTGATCTTCTGCGGGGTGTACGCCCGCCGCTGGGGCCCGCGCGGGCATGCGCTCGGCATCTTCGCGTTCATGATGTTCTTCACCACGCAGTTCCTGCACGCCGTTCCCGGCCAGCTCCCGCAGCTGTACGCGGCTCTCGCGCTGTCGCTGGCGGCGTCCTCGGCGGTGCGCTTCGGCGTGTGGTGCATCGAGCGGCGCACTCCGCTGCCCGCCGCCCCGGCCCCGCTCGACGGACGCGGGCTCGCGCGCCCCGCGACGCGCCAGGCCTTCCAGGCGACGGCCGCCTGCGCCTTCGCGCTGTTCGCGGGCCAGGTGCTCTCGCACGACCGCTGGTACTGGGCCGTCGGCACCGCCTGGTGGATCTTCGTGAACACCGCCTCGCGTGGAGAGACGCTCATCCGGGGCTTCCGGCGCGTTCTCGGCACCGTCACCGGCATCGTGGCCGGCCTGCTGATCGCCGTACCGCTGCACGGTGCTCCGGCACCGACCGCCGTGCTCGTCGCGGTCTGCGTCTTCGGGATCTTCTACACGGCCGCACCCTCGTACAGCTGGATGATGTTCTTCGTCACCGTCATGGCGGGCCTGCTGTACGGGCTGCTGGGCGTGCTGCACCCCGGGCTGCTCGGCCTCCGGTTCGCCGAGACAGGCGTCGGCGCGCTCGGCGCGGCCCTCGCCGTCCTGCTGATCCTGCCCATCACGACGCATGCGGTGACCGACCGGTGGGTCGAGCGCGCGTTGCACGCGGTGCACGGCTGCACCGCGGCGGCGGCGAGACGGCTCGCGGGCGACGCTCAGGCCGACCCCGCGCCGCGCGCGGTGGAGCTCGAAGCACTTCTGGGGCGCGTACGCATGGCTCTCGCGCCCCTGGTGCATCCGCTCAACCCGATGCGGGCGCGCAAGGCCCGGGCCCGCCAGATCCTCGCCCTCCTCGACGACTGCGCCCGTGAGGTACGCGGGCTCGCGGCCGTCGCCGCCGACCCTGACGCCTCGCACGACGCCCGCCTCGCGGCAGCGTGCCGACGCGTCGAGACCGCGATGGAGACCCTGGTCGGCGCCGTGCCGGAACGCGCCCCGACGGCTCATCCGGCCGCTCCGGGACACCACCCCGGCGCCGAGCAGGCCCTCGCCCACCTCCACGGGCTGGAGAGCGCGCTCGTCGCGCTGGCCGCGCCCCTGCGCCGCTCGCGGCTCATGAGCGTCTGACGCTTCCCCGCGCGCGTCCGACGGCGACGCCTGGACACCAGGCGCCGGAATGAGGCACTTTTACCGGCCACCTACAGGGTGGATCACCGCACCTGCCGGGTAACCCCGCGGCTATCAGACGCACGGAGCCCGCGGACCGTGCGGGATCGGCCCGCGGGCCGATCCGCTTAGGGGTGGCACCATGCGGGACTTCCCTCGCAGAACCGGACACGCAGAGCGCTGGGCCGGCGACGGAGATGCGGGGTGCTCGGTCTTCGGGGGCGACGGTCCGGGCGGCTGGCTGGACCGGGTCCCGGCAGGCCACAGGCGGGACGGTACGGCCCCGAGCGCACCGTACGCGCAGGCCGGCGCCGACACCGTGACCCGGACCCCGGGCCTCACGGGACGGCTGATCGGAGGCGGTTCCCCCACGGCTCACGGCACGTTCCCCGCCGGCTCCGTGCCCGCACCCTACGAACTCCTCCACGCCGCCACCGAGTTCCTCGCCCTCCACCACACCGAGGAGCGCCTCGGCGACCCGGCCCGCCGGATCTCCGCCGTGCGTGCGGAGATCGCGGACACGGGGACATATCGGCACACCACCGAGGAACTCGCCTTCGGAGCCCGCGTCGCGTGGCGCAACGCCAACCGGTGCATAGGACGGCTGTATTGGCACTCCCTGTGTGTGCGGGACCGCAGGGACGTGCGGGACGCGGAGGACGTCGCGCAGGCGTCGGCGGACCATCTGCGGGAGGCCACCCGGGACGGCCGGATCCGGGCGCTCATCACGATCTTCGCGCCCGATGCGCCGGGCCGCCCCGGCCCCAGGATCTGGAACGAACAGCTCGTCCGGTACGCGGGCTACGCACGCCCGGACGGCGGCGTGACCGGCGACCCGCGCAACGCGGGCCTCACCGCGCTCGCCCGGCGGCTCGGCTGGCCCGGCGGCCCGGGCACCCCCTTCGACGTACTTCCGCTGGTGATCCAGGGCACCCACGACAAGCCCCGCTGGTTCTCGCTGCCGGCCGACGTGGTGCTCGAAGTGGAACTCGCGCACCCCGAGTACAGCTGGTGGCGCGCGCTCGGACTGCGCTGGCACGCGGTCCCCGCGCTCGCCAACATGTGCCTGGAGATCGGTGGCATCTGCTATCCGGCGGCCCCGTTCAACGGCTGGTACATGGGCACGGAGATCGGCGCCCGCAACCTTGCCGACACCGATCGCTACGACCTCCTGCCGTACATCGCCGACCGCCTCGGCCTCGACACCCGCTCCGACCGCTCCCTGTGGAAGGACCGCGCGCTCGTCGAACTCAACCGCTCCGTCCTGCACTCCTTCGACCGCGCCGGCGTCACGGTCACCGACCACCACACCGAGTCCCGGCGCTTCCTCGTCCACCTCGGCCGCGAGGAGCGCAAGGGACGCGGGGTCGGCGCGGACTGGTCGTGGATCGTGCCGCCCATCTCCGGCAGCGCCACGCCCGTCTTCCACCGCACGTACGAGGCCGTGGAGCGGCGCCCCGCGTATGTTCACCATCCGGAGGCACTCGAACGGGCGCGGGGCACGTCCTCGTTCTAGGCCCTGTTGTCGAACTCCCGCCTGCTCCGCGACGCCTGGCACGCTCCCCACTGCCTCAAGGGCGTGGGAGGTGCCCCCACTCGCCGCACCGGGCACGGACCCGAGTACATCCAGTACGAGGGCCTGCACCCGGCACGCCGAGAGCACGCACCGGACGCCGCGGAGCCCGCCCTCCGGGCGGACGACGGGAGTTCGACGACAGGACCTGGTACGCCGCTCCAGGACGCCGACCCGGATCACCACCTTGGTCTAGACCGCCGATCTTCGACTGCTACCGTCGCCCCGAACGGCGCGGGATCGAGAGGGGACAGCAGTGGCAGACGGCGGTAGGCGGCAACAACGGGCGTTCATCGGCTCGTTCACGGCGGCGGGAGGCCTCGGCGTCGTCACCGCGGCCGTGGACCCGGGCAGCGGCGCGCTGACCGTCCTGAACACGGTGGACGGCGTTCCCGACCCCTCGTACCTCGCCCTCTCGCCGGAGCGGGACATGCTCTATGCGGTCAGCGAGACGGCCGACGGCGCGGTGGCGGCCTACCGCGTGCACGGCGACAAGCCGGAGCTGGCCGGGCCGCCCGTGCCGGTCGGTGGCAGCGGCCCGACGCACCTCAGCGTCTTCGCCGAACACGTCCTGACCGCCAACTACGGCTCCGGCAGCGTCACCGCCGTGCCCGTCCGCCCCGGCGGCGCGCTCGCGGACGGCGTGTCCAGCGTGCTCCAGCACACCGGCTCGGGCCCGCACACCCCGCGCCAGCACGGGCCGCACGCGCACCAGGTGCAGCCCGACCCGAGCGGCCGCTGGGCGGTGAGCGTCGACCTGGGCACGGACTCCGTACGCGTCTGCGCGCTGGACGGCGGAACGCTCACGCTGCACCGGGAAATCGCGCTGCGCCCCGGCTCCGGGCCCCGCCACCTCGCCTTCCACCCGCGCGGCGAGCACGCGTACGTACTCAACGAACTCGCGCCCACCGTCACCGTCTGCCGCTGGGACGCCGCCGAGGGCGGGTTGCGTCCGGTCGGCGAGACACCGGTGCTGTCGGGCGTCCCGAAAGGCGACGCGTACCCCTCGGGGATCGTCGTGTCGCCCGACGGCCGCTTCGTATGGACCGCCACACGGGGCCAGGACGTCGTCTCCGTGCTCACGCCCGACGCGGTCGGCGAGGGGCTGCGGCTGATCGCCACGGTGCCCTGCGGCGGCACCTGGCCGCGCGCGCTGGCCCTCGACCCCTCGGGCCGCTACCTGTACGTCGCGAACGAGCGCTCCGGCGACGTGACCTGGTTCGTGGTCGACCCGGACACGGGCATGCCGCGACGGGGCGGCTCGGTCGAGGCTCCCGCCGCGTCCTGCGTGGTCTTCGGCTGACCTCAGGGGCGTCGACGCCGACAGGGCCCGCTCCTGGAAGAGGAGCGGGCCCTGTCGGCGTTCTGGAACCGGCGTGCCGGACGGCTAGCGGACCGGCGTGCCCTGCGACGGCTGCGGGGCGATGCCCAGCGCCGTCGTGTACTTGGCCAGCGCGAGCTTGCCGATCGCCGGATAGGGGCCGAGCGCCTCGGCGGCGGAGCAGCCCGCCTCCGCGGCGGCCGCGTCGAGCAGTCCGGCGTCGAGCTCCGGACCGATCAGGTACGGCGCGAGCGCGAGCTGCTGGGAGCCCGAGCCGCGCAGCTGCTCGGCGGTGGCCGCGATCGCGCCCTCTTCGTCGAGCGCCGCCGCCATCACCGGCACGGCGAGCCGCGCGGCGAGCAGCATGCCGGTGATCCCGGCCGCCTGCACGGCCTCCTCGCCACCCACGGAGGCGAGGATGATGCCGTCCGCGGCGGTCGCCACGGTGAACAGCCGGGCGCGGTCGGCGCGGGCCAGACCCGCCTCGGACAGGCGCACGTGCAGCGCCTCGGCGAGCAGCGGGTGCGGGCCGAGCACATCGGTCAGCTCGGCCGCGACACGGCTGTCCATGACGGCCTGGCGGACCCGGCGCAGCAGCGCGTTGTCCGGGCCGGCGAGCAGCGGCACCACGATGGCGACGGGGCCGTCGGGCTCCGTCACGTCAGCACCGGCGGCGCGGGCCTGCTCGAAGCGCGCGACCCGCTCCTCGGCGGCGTGCGTCAGCACGGACTGCAGCGTGCGGAACTCGGCGTCGTCCCCGTCGAGGTACCCGATCCGGGCGTCGAGGCCGGGGAGCTCGGAGCGCGCGATGCTCACGACCTCCTCGGCGAGGCTGCGCGTGGCCGCGCTGGGGGTGCCCGGCACCGCGAGGACGAGCGCGGGCGCGCCCTCGGGAGCCGCCAGGGGTTCCGGGCGGCGGTGCCGCCCGGGCTGGCGGGGTCGCGGCATTCGTACTGGCAGGCCGGACGCGGGCCCAGTGGGGGAGCTCATGGCGCCGCATGTTACTGGCTTCTTGGGCTCCCCTGTTCGGGGAGGGTGCAGGTGAGCGGTTTCCGTCCGCTTTTGTCTGATGAGTTACGTAAGGATCAGAAGTGATCAGTATGGAAGGACCGCCCGTCCTGTGGTGTGCGCCAACTGCACTTGTCCGACAGGGCGGATCAATCCGTCCTTTCGGTCACTACGTACAACATCCGCTGGTCACGGGGGAGTGCGAGCTCGCCGTTCGCGAGGTCGACGGCGATACGCACGGCGCCGTCCACCGGGTTGCCGGCGGCCGGTACCTGGTGGGCGTGCGGCAGTTGTTCCGCCAGCTCCTCACCCAGGGGCACGAGAAGGGCGTCGCCCATCTTGAACAGGCCGCCGGTGAAGGCGACTTGGACCTGGCCGCCGGCCGGGCACACCGCGGCCGCCGACTCGGCCATGTGCCGGGCGGCCGCGCGCAGGACGTCAGCCGCCATCCGGTCGGTCCCGGCGCAGGCGGCCACCTCGGGGGCGAAGGAGGCCAGGACGGCAGGCCGGTCGGTGCGCGGGTACAGCTTGCCCGGCAGGTCCGATACCGGACCGAACATCTCCTCCGCGCGCTCCAGCAGCGCCGCCGAACCGCCCAGGCGCCCGTCGAAGGCCCGCAGGGCAGCCTCCAGCCCCGCGCGGCCGATCCACGCCCCGCCGCCGCAGTCGCCGAGCAGATGGCCCCATCCGTCGGCCCTGCGCCAACTCGCCAGATCGGTTCCGATGGCGATCATGCCGGTGCCCGCGGCGATCACCGCGCCCGGCCGATGGCCGAGTGCACCTGTGTACGCGGTCACCGCGTCGGCGGCCAAAGCGAGTCGACGCACGCCGAGTTCACGCTCCAGCGCCGACGGCAGCTCGGCGCGCAGCTCGTCGCCGAGCGTGGCCAGTCCCGCGGCGCCGACGGCGACGGCTCCGAGCCCGTCGACCCCTGCCTCCGCCATCAACCGCCTGGCCATCGGCAGCAGTTGCTCCAGTAGATGCCCGGCGTCGATACCGCTCGGGCCGGTACGGACCGGCTCCTTCGAGGCCAGGGGCGCACCGAAGGGCTCCCCCCGCACCGCGAGCACCACGCGCAGCCCCGACCCTCCCGAGTCCACGGCCAGCACACCTGGCAGCGCACCGCCGGGGGTCACGGCAGGCGCCAGTCCACCGGCTCCGCTCCCTGCCCGGCCAGCAGGTCGTTGGCGCGGCTGAAGGGGCGGGAGCCGAAGAAGCCGCGGTCCGCCGACATGGGTGAGGGGTGCGCGGACTCCACCGAGGGCAGGTCGCCGAGGAGAGGACGCAGATTGCGGGCGTCGCGGCCCCACAGGATCGACACCAGCGGACGCCCTCGCGCCGCCAGCGCCCGGATCGCCTGCTCGGTGACCTCCTCCCAGCCCTTGCCGCGATGCGCGGCCGGGCTGCGCGGAGCCGTGGTGAGCGCCCTGTTGAGCAGGAGCACGCCCTGCTCGGTCCACGGGGTCAGGTCGCCGTTGGACGGCTGGGACAGCCCGAGGTCGGTGTTGAGCTCGCGGTAGATGTTGATCAGGCTGCCGGGCAGCGGACGGACCTCCGGCGCGACCGAGAACGACAGTCCCACCGCGTGCCCCGGTGTCGGATACGGATCCTGCCCGACGATGAGGACGCGTACCTCGTCGAAGGGCTGTTGGAAGGCCCGCAGGACATTGGCCCCCGCCGGGAGGTAGGTGCGTCCCGCGGCGATCTCCGCGCGCAGGAAGTCGCCCATCTGAGCGATCCGTCCGGCCACGGGTTCCAGGGCTTTCGCCCAGCCGGATTCGACGATTTCATGCAACGGTCGTGGTGCCACGGGCGTCACCCTACTGCCGCACACGCGGCGGAGATCAACCCGGTGTCCGAGCGGCGACCGAGGATGACCGATCCGTCGACGAACCGGGTGCCCCTGGGACAAGGTGCGCTGCTTCATGCTCCGTTGGAGCCTCCCGAAGGGTCTGGTGGGGTCGGCATGGTCCGGTGGCGTCTTCCGGGCCTCAGTCCACGACCGCGGCGCGGACGCACAGCACGTCCGGAAGGTGCGAGGCCAGCTGCTGCCAGCTGTCGCCGTCGTCCGACGACGCGTACACCTCGCCGTTACGGTTGCCGAAGTACACGCCTGCCGGGTCGGCGCCGTCTGTGCACAGCGCGTCGCGCAGCACCGTGCCGTAGTGGTCCTCGGCGGGCAGCCCCGCCGCCAGCGGCTCCCAGCTCTTGCCCGCGTCCGCCGTGCGGTAGACACGACATCGTCGGCCTGCCGGGACACGGTCCGCGTCGGCGTTGATCGGGAAGACGTACGCCGTGTCGCCGCGGTGCGGATGCGCGGCCGCCGCGAACCCGAACGTGGACGGCAGGCCCTCGCCGATGTCGGTCCACTGCCCGCCCGCGTCGTCGCTGCGGTACACCCCCCAGTGGTTCTGCAGATACAGCCGGTCCGGAGTCACCGCGTCCTGCGCGATCTTGTGCACACACTGGCCGAACTCAGGGTTCGGATCCGGCAGGAACACCGCGGAGACACCCGAGTTGGAAGGAGCCCAGCTCGCGCCCCCGTCGTCGGTGCGGAACACCCCGGCCGTGGAGACGGCGACCGTCACGGCGCGCGGATCGCGCTGGTCGGTGAGGATGGTGTGCAGCCCCTCTCCGCCGCCGCCCGGCACCCACTGCGAGCGGGTGGGGTGCTCCCACAGGGGACGGACGAGCTCGAAGGACTCGCCCCGGTCCTCCGAGCGGTACAGCGCGGCAGGCTCCGTGCCCGCGTACACCACGTCCGGTTCGGCGGCCGCCGGGTGCAACTGCCACACGCGCTCCAGCGAAGCCCCGGTGTCCTTGGGGAACTTGACGGCGGGACGGGCCGGTTCGGCCCATGTCCGGCCCAGGTCGTCGGAGTGGAAGACGGAGGGGCCCCAGTGCGCGCTGTCCCCTCCGGCCAGCAGCCGCGGCCTCTCGCCCCGGGTGTCGATCGCGACCGAGTACACGGCCTGCGCGTTGAAGTACGGACTCTCGTCGAACTCCCAGGCGCCGCCGCGCCGTCGCCCGATGAAGAGGCCCTTGCGGGTGCCTACGGTGAGCAGTACGTCGGCCATGCCGACCACCTCCGCGACGTCGTTGTCTTGGGTACGGGCCAGTCTGCACCCAGCCACTGACAGTCACCCCTGCTCGGGGCATTCCCTCAGGTCAGGGCGGTGGTGTCGGGCCTCGGCCCGGCTTCTCGCCCGTCGTCACCGGGCTCGGCCGCGGGGCGCCGGGGCGGCTGGGGTGCAGGAGTGGGGGAGCGCGGCGTGAGCATCGGGCGGGCCGAGCGCGTATGGGAGGGAGATGTGGCGGGTTGGCGCGGTTGTGAGGAGGATGCCATTGATGGCGGCATTCCGTGGTCCGAAGGTGTGGCTGTGGCGGTGGCGGCGCAACCCGCTACGGCGGGGCAGTGATGCCCTGGAGGCCTGGATCGTGCTCGTCGCCTGGGCGCTCACCGTGCTCGGCGGCCTGTTCGCGGGGCTTGCGGCCACGCAGACCGTGGAGCACGGTCTCGCCCAGCAGCGCGCCGAGTATCGCTCCGTCCCGGCCCTGCTCACCGAGGACGCGCCCGATGCGAGCGCCACGGAGACCGGCGGCGACCTCGTGTGGGCGAAGGTGCGCTGGACCGCGGCGGACGGGTCGCCGCACGCGGGGCAGGCGAGAGTGTTCGCCGGCACCATCGCGGGCACCTCGGTCACCGTGTGGACCGACCCCCACGGTCGCCTCGTCACGAGGCCTGCCACCGCCTCCCAGGCCCAGCTGCGGGCCTCCCTGGTCGGCGTCCTGGTCGGTGTGAGCGCCGCGGGCGTTCCCTTCGTCGGCGGGAGACTCCTCCGCGGCAGGCTGGAGCGGCGGCGTATGGAGCGGTGGGACGCGGAATGGGAGCGGGTGGGGCCGCTGTGGGGACGTATGACTAGCTGAGGGGCCCGCCGCCGTGCCCCGGGCTGGAGCCGTCGCGGGCCGACCGGGCCCTCGGCTGGGCCGGACGGCCCGTGCCGGACCAGGCCTCACGGCGCGACGCTGAGGGGTGGACAACGCAGAGAGGCTTCTGCGGCGGCTCCGCCCACTCCGCTGGCCGACCGCCGACCCGGCCTCCGGCCTCGGAGGGCCGCCGCAGAGCGCAGGAGCAGGGGGAGGGTGCCCGGGGAGCATGGAGGGACCGGGGGACCGCCACCGAGGGACCGCTTCGGGGCAACGCCCGACCCCGGTCGCGCGAGGAAAACATCGCCGAGGCGCAGGTACCCGGCATGGAGACGGGTACCCGGCCTCTCCCGTGCGGCACATCAGAGCGCAGGCCCGCGCCGTGCCGCACCGCGTCTGCGCGTCCACGGCACCGGACGCGCAGACGTGTCTCCACCCCGCCGGCTGAAGGACTACCTGGAACTCAACCCCGCAGATTCGTCGGTGACCTGCTTCCCCGCCTTCCTCGGTGGCGCCGCGGACGAGTGACGCATCCGGTCCGACCCCTCGAAGCTCTTCGCCGGTCTGCAGCACGTGGCCGAGGTCATCAACGGCCACACCGTGAAGACGACCCGCCGGCCAGAGGAGGTCATCTTCAACGAAAAGTGAGCCGGAACCGACGCGGGGTCGACCCCGTCGGCGACTTCCCTCCTCCGGCAAGGCCGGCGTCGGCGCCGGTACGGCGCAGTGCACCCAGCTGTCGCTGGTGATGAAAGTGCGTGCCGCACGCGCGGGTGCTGACCGTGACCTCGCGGAAGCGGTGAGTGACGCCCGGTGTGCGGGCGCCCCCCGCCGGGCGTGCTGAGGGCCCGGTTGGGACGTCCCCGAGGCGTGACTACCGCATGGCGGCCAGCGCCGCGCGGCAGCTGTGCAGGAGCGATTCGTCCTCAAGGATGTCGTGGCTGCCGTATCCGCCGGAACGGGCCCGGTGCCGTCGTGGCCCGCTGAGTTCGGCCTGGACCAGATCCCGGGCGGGGGTGGCCGCCCTGCCCATCCGGGCGAGGTAGGTGGCGATCGTGCCACGGGTGTACGCGTTCTGCCGCCAGGCGGAGCGGAGCACCGGGAGAACCGGCTGCGGATCCCGGGCGATGTCCCACAGCGCGCATGCGGCGGCCGTCCGCTCCCACACCTCGGTGGAGGCGGCCAGGCGGTGCAGTTCCGGAAGCGCCGGGGCGGCCGACGGCCCCACGCGGCCGAGGGCTTCGGCGGCGGCCCGGGGGTGACCGTCCGACGCTCGATCGGCCGCCAATTCCCTCAACAGCACAGGAAGTACGGCATCTGCGTCCCCCGTCACCGACCAGAGCGCGTCGGCCGCCGTGACGGCGCATTCGCTGTCCAGCAGCTCGCGCAGCGCCGGTACCGCCTGATGCCCGCCCGCCCCGAATGTCCCAAGCGTCCGGGCCAGCGCCTGCACGAGCCAGTCGCGGCGCCGCAGTTCACGCGGCACGCCGTGCAGGAGCCGCAACACCTCCGGCAGGGCGGCGTCGTACCGCAACCTGCCGAGCGCGAGCAGCAGGGGCGCCGCCCGGTCGTACGTTTCCGGGGAGTCGAGGGGGACGTCGCGGAGCCGCTCCCGCAGCAGCGGGGCCAGCTGCTCGCCCGCCGGGCCCAGGTACTCGATCGCGTAGCCGACGTCGTTCGGCACGACGGGCTCTGCCAGCACCTGGGCCAGCGCGGGTACCGCCCGGGGATCTCCTGCCCTGGCCAAGGCCTTCAGGGGGCGCCCCAGCGTCGGCGTCCCGCGCCCCCAGGACTCCGGGGCCGCCTCCACTAGGGCGGCGAGGCGGTCGGCGGCCGGGGCCGCCAGAGTGAAGAGGGACTCCAGGACGGACACCGCGGCATCGCACAACCGCTCCTCGTC
This sequence comes from Streptomyces sp. NPDC050564, assembly GCF_044457265.1. NCBI lineage: Bacteria > Bacillati > Actinomycetota > Actinomycetes > Kitasatosporales > Streptomycetaceae > Streptomyces > Streptomyces sp. NPDC050564. The sequence continues at coordinate 141,503 of NZ_JBITGS010000026.1, forward strand.
CGAGGTGAGTTGCTCACCGATGAGGGCGACCGGTTCCGCGTAGTCGGCGCGCCATTCGCGGAACAGCCCCGCGGACATCCACACGGCATTGCACCGGTCGGCCGGATCCGCGCTGGTCAACTGCCCCTTGAGCAGGGCGATCCGGTCGGCGGTGCGGCCGCCGAGCCCTGAGTGGAGCGTCCGCAACAACTGGGAGCCCTCCTCGTCCGCGGGGCGCAGCCGCCGCAGATGGCCGATAAGCGTGTCGGTGTCGGGCCGTTCGGGCTCGGCCGGCACCCGGGGGCGCCGTGATCTGGCCCGGAGCAGGGCGATGACCGTGGGCACGAGGTCGGCCGGCAGGCGATCGGGTGCGCAGCCGGCGAGCTGACCGAGCGCGGCGAGCCGCAGTCCCGGATCGTCCGGAGCGGCGCAGAGCGTCACCAGACAGTCCACTGCCGGAGCGGCGGACTCGGTGTGCAGCCGCGCGAACAGGCCGAGGCCCTCGGCCAGTGCGAGCCGGACGCCGCCCTCCTGCTCGGCGCCGAGTCGCTCCCTCAACAGGGCGAGCACGCGTGCCGGTTCGTCCAGAAAACGCACGAGCGCGCTCGGCGCCGCGCGGCGTACCTCCGGGTCCCGGTCTGCGATCAGTGCGACGAAGTCCGTGGCGCCGGCCCGTATCGCGGTCCGTGCCATCGCGTAGTTGTCGTCGGCACCGTCCTCCTCGTCGGCGTCGGCCAGGGCATCCTCCTCGCCGTGGTGGAAGCCGTCCGCGGCGTCCCCTCCGCCGATGCTGACGAGCAGTTCCACGAGGGCGCCCCGGTCGGGGAGTTCGGCGTGTGCGACGAGCGCGAACAGGAACGGGATGGACGCGAGCGTGGAGTCGTACACATCGCCCTGGTGGTGCACGGCCCCGTACATCCCGTCGAGGGCGGTCTCCCGCTCCTGCGGGCACGGCGAGGCCAGTCCTCGCAGCAACTCCGGCACGTCCTCGGCACTTCCGTACGCATGCTGCATCGAGGCCCAGTCGACCTCGTCGATCCCCGTGAACACGGCGTCCTCCCCAGGCGTAAGGCAACTGATCGCGAGTGTGCACCACTGCACTGACAGTGACGCCCGGTACGCCGTCGAGGGCGCCCTAGACTGGTGCGATTCAGCCGGGACGGCCGGTCGTACGAGACGGTCGGGTCGACGGGACGGGAGGACAGAGAGGTGGCGGCAGAGGCTGGCGGCTTCGAGGACCCGTCCGCCGAGGTGCTGGCGGAGGCGGCCGCGGCCTTCGGGCTGCTCGCGTCCTCGGCGCGGCTGCACATCGTCTGGGCGCTGGCGCAGGGCGAAAGCGATGTGACCGGGCTCGCGGAGCGGGTCGGCGGGGCGCTGCCCGCGGTGAGCCAGCATCTGACCAAGCTGAAACTCGCCGGTCTCGTACGGTCCCGGCGCGAGGGCCGACGGCAGGTGTACTTCGTCGACGACCCGGACGTGGTGACCGTCGTACGGCTCATGGTCGGCCAGCTGACCGACCGCGCGGATCGCGCCGGCCGTAACGACCGCGCGGCGCACGGGTCTGCGCGCCGCATCCGTGGCCTTGGCCTCTGAGACCGCCGCGACGCCGGTCGGGCAGCAGCACCCGCGGGGGAGCGCCTCGCCCGCCGACGAGGCACCTCAGGACCTCACCGCGCTGACCTCTCTCCAGGTGCTGCGGCACCTGGACACCGGACCGCGCGGGCTGACCGAGACCGAGGCGGCCGAGCGGCTGGACCGCTTCGGCGCGAACACGGTTGCGGACCGGCGGACCCAGTCGTGGCCGCGCCTGTTCGTCCGTGGACTGCGGGACCCCTTCACCGCGGTGCTGCTCTGCCTGGGGCTGGTGTCGACGACCGTGACGGCCTGGGGGACGGCAGGCGTCATCCTGTGTCTGGTCCTCGTGAGCTGCGTGCTGCGCGCGTCCGGCGAGCACCGGGCCGACCGGTCCATGGCCGGGCTGCGCGAGCTGGTCGTCGGCACCGCGACCGTGCTGCGGCGCGCCGAGCCGGACGGGCTGCCGCGGGTTCGGGACGTCCCGGTCGGCGAGCTGGTGCCGGGCGATGTGATCCGGCTCGGGCCCGGGGATCTGGTCCCCGCCGACGTGCGGCTGCTGCGCGCGAGCGGTCTGACCGTGCGGCAGGCCCCATTGACGGGCGAGTCGACGGCGGCCGCCAAGGCAGCGGTCGACGCCCCTGACCCGTGGCATCCGTCGGATCCCTCGCGCGACGGGTTCTTCGCGCAGCGACAGTTGTGCTTCCAGGGCAGCGGCGTGGCCACCGGCAGCGGGACCGCGGTCGTCCTCGCGACCGGGCCACGGACGAGACTCGCCACGGCCTACGGCAGCCCGGCGCACAACGGCTCGCCCGGGCACCACGACCCCGGCGCCAACGCCGGTGCCTTCGACCGTTCGGTGCAGGGCATCTCCTGGGTGCTCATCCGGTTCATGCTGCTCACGCCGCCGTTGGTGCTGATGGCCAACGCGGCGCTGCGCGGGCGGGGCGTGGAGACCTTGCCGTTCGCCGTCGCGGTGGCGGTCGGGCTGACGCCCGAGATGCTGCCCGTCATCGTCACCACGTGTCTGGCGCGCGGTGCGGCGCGGCTGGCCCGTACGCACAAGGTGATCGTCAAAAGGCTGCCCGCGCTGCACGACCTCGGCGCGGTCGACGTGCTGTGCCTGGACAAGACCGGCACCCTCACCCAGGACCGGCCGGTCGTCCACCGCGCGCTGGACGCAGCGGGGCGGGACGACCCCGATGTCCTGCGTTGGGCCGCCGTCAACTCCTGGTGGACCCTCCAGCTGGCCGAACTGCCCGCGCCGGACGCTCTCGACGAGGCGGTACTGGACGCGACCGCCCCGGAGCACGAACCGGACGACGGGGTGGCGGCACTGCCCTTCGACCCGGTACGCCGCCTTGCCACAGCCGTCGTACGCCACCCGCGCAGGCTCGGCGTCCACACTCTCGTGGTCAAGGGCGCCGTCGAGGACGTGCTGGAGAGGTGCGCTCTGGAGGAGACCGAACGGGCGCGCCTGCTCGGCCTCGCCGCACGCGAGGCCGACGACGGACTGCGGGTGCTCGCGGTCGCCCTCGCCGAACGCCCCGCCCGCGGCCGCGACTACACACCCGCCGACGAACGCGGCCTGACCTTCCGCGGATTCCTCACCTTCCGCGACGCGCTCACCCCGACCGCCGCCGACGCGCTGAAGGTCCTCGTCGAACGGGGTATCACCGTCAAGATCCTCACCGGCGACCACCCCGGCACGGCGGCCCGCGCCTGCCGCGACCTGCGACTCGACCCCGGTGAGCCGATGACGGCCGACCGCGTCGGCGCCCTCACCGACGCCGAACTGGCCGAATCCGTCCGTCATACCACCGTCTTCGCCCGCTGCACCCCGGAGCACAAGGCCCGGCTCGCCGCCGTCCTGCGGGCCGGCGGGCACACCGTGGGCTTCCTCGGCGACGGCGTCAACGACCTGCCCGCGCTGCGTGCTGCCGACGTCGGGATCGCTCCGCGTGACGCCGTGGACGTGGCGCGGGAGAGTGCCGACGTGGTCCTCTCCGGAAAGGACCTCACCGCGATCGAGCACGCGGTCGTCGCCGGACGGCGCAGCAGCGTCACCATCGCCACGTATCTGCGCAGCACGCTCTCCTCGAACCTCGGCAATGTCATCGCGATGCTCGCCGCGGGCCTGCTGCTGCCCTTCCTGCCGATGCTTCCGGCGCAGGTCCTGGCGCAGAACCTGTGCTTCGACGCGGCACAACTCGCCTTCGCGTACGACCGTCCGCACCCGGACGCACTGCGCCGCCCCAGCGTGCTGCGGCCCCGCGCCTTCCTGCGCTTCATCACGGGCTTCGGCGCGCTCAACGCCGTCGCCGACCTGGCCACCTTCGGGATCCTCGCGCTCGCCCTGAACGGGCCGGAGACCATGGACGACGCCACGGTGTTCCACTCCGGCTGGTTCACCGAGAACCTGATGACCCAGGCCCTGGTCATGCTGCTCCTGCGCATCGGGCGCGGTACGGCCCAGGACGGTCGGCTTCCCGGCCCGGTCGGCTGCGCCGCGGCCGCCCTCGCCGCCGCCGGTCTGCTGCTGCCCCTCTCCCCGCTCGGCCCCCTCCTCGGTATGACCGTCCTGCCGGTTCTCTACTACGTGCTCCTCGCCGCGGTCCTCACCCTCTACGGCGCCGCGCTCTCGCTCGCCAGGAAGGGGTCGGCGGCGGGCGGGCCATCTACCTGATAGTTGTACAGTTGCGCAAAGTAGCAACCATCATGGGTGGCGGCCGATCGAGCGCGCCCCCGACCGATGCGAGGAAGGTGGGGGCGCGATGCTCCGCAACGGACTGGAACCCTGGCACCTGCTGATCGTGGCGATCGTGCTCGTCGTGCTGTTCGGCTCGAAGAAGCTGCCGGACACCGCCCGCGCGCTCGGCAAGTCGATGCGCATCCTCAAGAGCGAGGCGAAGGCGATGAAGAGCGAGAACGCCGAGCCGGAGGCACCGCAGGCGACACCGGTGGTTGCTCGCACGGCTGCCGAGCCGGCCGCGCCGCACCCGACGACGCAGGCCTCGGGCGCCGCACACTGAATCCGGCACGCGGCAGGGCGGGCGGGGCGAGGAAGCCTTCCGCGCGGGCTGCCGCGATGCCGATGCGGGGGAGGTCGCTGCTCTTCTCGAAGAGGATGTAGCGCGGTTCCCAGACGGGCCGGTACTTGGCATTGGCCCGGTAGAGGGACTCGAGCTGCCACCATCGGGAGAGAAATGTCAGCACCGAGCACCACAGGCGCAGTACGGGTCCTGCGCCCAGCCGCGTGCCCCGCTCGAAGACGGACCGGAACATGGCGAAGTTCAGGGACACGCGCTCGACGCCGATCTCCTGGGCGCGCAGCAGCAGTTCGATGACCATGAACTCCATGAGGCCGTTCTCGGAGTCGCGGTCACGGCGCATCAGATCCAGCGACAGCCCCCGCTCGCCCCACGGCACGAAGCTCAGCACGGCCCGCGGCTCGCCTTCGCTGTCGTGGCACTCCAGCATGACGCAGCGGCCGTCGGCAGGGTCGCCGAGCCGTCCGAGCGCCATGGAGAAGCCGCGCTCGGTCGCGCCGTCGCGCCAGTGCTCCGCGTTGTCGGTCAACGAGGCCATCTCCGCCTCGGTGAGGTCCGCGTGCCGCCGGATGCGCACGGTGTAACCGGCCCGGCGCACCCGGTTGTGCGCCTGCCTCACGCCCCGCATCGCGCGCCCCTCCAGGGTGAAGTCGGCCCGGTCCACGATGGCTTCGTCCCCGAGTTCCAGGGCGTCCAGGCCGTGCCGGGCGTAGATGGTGCCGGCCTCCTCGCTCGCGCCCATCACCGCGGGCGTCCAGGCATGCCGGCGTGCCTCCTCGAGCCATTCCTCGATCGCGCCGGGCCAGGCCTCGGGGTCGCCGATCGGGTCGCCGGAGGCCAGGGTCACGCCGCCGACGACCCGGTAGGCGATGGCCGCCTTGCCGCTCGGGGACCACTTGACCGCCTTGTCGCGGCGCAGCGCGAAGTACCCCAGTGAGTCCCGTTCGCCGTGCCGGGCGAGCAGCTCCCGCAGGCGCGACTCGTCCTCCTCGCCCAGGAGTTCGCGACCGCGCGGCGCGCGGAAGCACGCGTACAGCACCAGGAGGAAGGTCGCGGCCATCAGAACGTTGATCAGGACGTCCACCCAGCGGGGCGCGACCACGCTGTCGAAGCGGTCGGCGAGCGGGCCGACGCTGACCCCGCGCAACAGGGTGTACGCGATCCGGTCGCTCAGCGGTGTCCCGGTCACGTGGTTGGTGGCGCTCACCAGCAGGGTGCCGAGGGTGGCGCTGACCAGCAGCCCACCGGCCCCGGCGGCCAGGGCCAGTCGAGGGTTGGAGCGGTCCCCGACGGCGTGGAACTCCTTGCGCCCGAGCAGGAGGGCGGCGACGAAGAGGCCGGTGAGCAGGGCCGAGATCCAGTTGAAGGCGTGCCGCTGATACCGCTCCTGGGTCAGCGCCGCGGCGTACAGCGCGAAGAGGGGCCCGGCCATCAGCAGGTTGAAGATCCACGCTGCCCGTTTGCGGCGCCGCATCACCAGGGCGAGGAACAGGGCCAGCGCCGCCGAGATCAGCCCGGCGGTGGCCAGATACGGGGTGAAGAACCCGCCTCCGTTGTGCTCGTGCACCTCTTGGCGGAACGGCAGCGAGACCACCGCGACGATATTGAGCAGCGCGAGCAGCCGCAGATACCAGACGGTGAACGCGGCGGCGCGCAACCGCGTGCCGATGGCCGCTCGTCCGGCCGGGTCGGCCCGGCGCGACTTCGGGTTCCGCTGTTCCGGGAGGAGCGCTGACTGTTGTTCGGGCACCGTGGAGCATCACCTTGGGGGAGGCCGGGCGAACCGGTGGGGGACAGAGGCGGGGAACCCTACATGTTGTAGGGAAGAGAAGGGTTATCGCGAGGTCAGGGGGTAAGGGGGCGGTAAGAATTGGCGCTCCGATAGGCCGACCGAAGGGCCGGGCCAGTTGCTCCGCCGTGCGGCGAAGTCGCACCCGTTGTCGACTTCCGCGCCCGCCGCATTGCCGCTTCACTGCGATATTTCCGCAGGCCAGAGTCGTTTGGGCGGGTCCTGTCGGCGTGCTCTGCCGCGTGGCCGAGCCCAGTGCTCGCGGTGTGCTGTGGCCGCTACGGCGGATCACCCGTCCGGTGCAGGGGTGTTTGTCCGCCGCGTTGACGACTAGTTAGGCATGCCTACACTAAGCCGCGTTTGTGGCCGCCCGGCCGCGAACGCGCTGCTTCGGAGAGGCCTGTGGTGTGGGACGACGCGTTTCCCAGCTTTCTGATCGGTCTTCGTGAGGGACTGGAAGCGGGGCTGATCGTCTCGGTGCTGGTCGCCACGCTCGTCCGGTCGGACCGGCGCGCCCGGCTGCCCCACGTGTGGACGGGCGTTGCCGCCGCTGTCGGGCTGTCCATGAGCTTCGGCGCGATCCTGACCTTCACCTCGGCGAACCTGTCCGGGAAGGCCCAGGAGGCGTTCGGGGGCACGCTCAGCCTGATCGCGGTCGTGTTCGTCACCGCCATGGTGTTCTGGATGCGCCGCTCGGCCCGGAGCTTCTCCGGAGAGATCAAGGAGAAGGTCACCGCCGCACTCGGCATGGGCGCGGGGGTGCTGGTCGTCACCTCGTTCCTCGCCGTGGGGCGCGAGGGACTGGAGACCGCGCTCTTCCTGTGGACCACCGCGCAGGCCGCGGGCAGTTCGTCGGGTCCACTGGCCGGTGGGGCAGCCGGTCTGCTGATCGCCGCGGCGCTGTGCTGGGGCCTGTACCGGCGCGTGCTGCACATCAACCTGACGAAATTCTTCACGATCACCGGTGTGGTGCTGATCGTCATCGCCGCGGGCGTCCTCGGGTACGGGATGCGCGACCTGCAGGAGTCCACCCTGCTGCCGGGCGGGACGGCGTACGCCTTCGACCTGACGGCGCATCTCGACCCCGGTTCCTGGTACGTGACGGTCATTCAGGGAACGCTCAACCTCACCCCGCAGATGACCTGGCTCCAGATATCCGTCTACGTCGCCTATCTGGCGATCGTGATGACGCTCTTCGTACGCGGCGTACGGGCCACGGCGCCGGCCCCCGTGAAGCCGGCCCCCGAGGCGAAGCCCGCACCCACGACGGCGCAGTCAGAGCCCCCGCGGCCCGAGCCCAAGGCCCCCCGGCGCATCCCGCGCTGGACGATCCCGGTAGCCCTCCTCTGCGTCCCGGCCCTGATCGCAGGCGTGGCCATCGCGGTGAGCGGCGGGAAGCCCGCCTCGGGCACGCCGGTCGTCGAGGTCGCGGCGGCCGACTGCGGCAAGGGGTTCACCGCGCCGAAGCCCGGCCGTCAGACGTTCCAAGTGCGCAACGGCGGCAGCCGTACCTCCGAGATCTACCTGATCGACCCGGTCAGCAATGCCGTCTACGGTGAGGTCGAGGGCATCGCCCCCGGCACCACCCGCGCGCTGATCGCCACCGTCGGCACCGGCTCGTATGCCTGGCGCTGTGTCCCCAACGGCGGGAAGGCGGTCACCTCGGCCGCCGTCCGGGTCGGTTCGGGCGGCACCACCAGGGCCGTACTCCCGGTCTCGGAGAAGGACCTCTCGGCGCCGCTGGCCGCGTACCGGAAGTACGTCGACCAGGGACTGGCCGACCTGCTGACCAGGACGCGCGCCCTGCAGAGCGACATCGACGCCAAGAAGCTCGACAAGGCCCGTGAGGACTGGCTGACCGCGCACCAGCGGTACGCCTCGCTCGGCGCCGCCTACGGCACGTTCGCCGACTTCGACGCGAAGATCAACGGCCGTACCGCCGGACTCGCGGGAGGCGTCGCGGACCCGGCCTTCACCGGCTTCCACCGCATCGAATACGGTCTGTGGCACGGTGCATCCGTCACTGCACTCGCGCCGTACGCCAAGCGACTCACCTCCGATGTCGCCGCGCTGCGCGAGGACTTCCCGAAGCAGGACTTCGCCCCCGGTGACCTGCCGCTGCGCACCCACGAGATCCTCGAGAACACCCTGCACCGCGAACTGAGCGTCAACGCCGACTACGGCAGCGGCACCGAGCTGGCCACCACCGAGGCCAACCTCGACGGCACCCGCGAACTGCTCGACCTGCTGCGCCCGTTGATCGACAAGCGCAACGCCCAGGTCACCCCGGCCGTGGACACCTGGATGAAGCGCACCGAGCGGCTGGTGATCGCCCAGCGGGCCAAGGACGGCACCTGGACGCCGCTGGACAAGCTCTCCGTCACCGACCGGCAGCGCCTCGACGGCTCGCTCGGCCGGCTGTTGGAGGAACTCGCCCCGATCCCGGACCTCCTGGAGATCCGCAAGGCCGCGTGAGCAGCCCGTCAGCGCCGACCCATCACCCGCACCGCAGCACCGGGACCCGCGCCCGCAGGAAAGGACCCGCCCGATGACCACCCCGAGCCAGGACCGAGCCCCGCAGGGCGGTTGCCCCTTCGGCCGTCGTACGTTCGCCAAGACGGCGCTCGGCGTGGGCGCCGCGGGCGCCGCGCTGGCGGGCGCCGGACTCGCCGGGGCCGGCATCGCGGGCGGCGCCACCCCGGCGGCGGCCGCGACCGGCAGTGGCACGGTGGGCTTCCACGGCGCCCACCAGGCCGGCATCACCACGCCCGCCCCCAAGGCGGCCGCCATCGTCTCCTTCGATGTCATCGCCGACAACCGGGCCGAACTCGCCGACCTGCTGCGCACGATCACCGAACGGGCCCGCTTCCTCACCGCCGGCGGCACCCCCGCCGACCTCGGCGTCGGCGCCCCGCCCTCCGACAGCGGACTCCTCGGCCCCGACATACCCGCCGACGGCCTCACCGTCACCGTGGGCGTCGGCGCCTCGCTCTTCGACGACCGCTACGGCCTCGCCGACCGCAGGCCGCGTCACCTCAAGCCGATGCGGACCTTCCCCAACGACGACCTCGACGCCGCCGAATGCCACGGCGACCTCTCCCTCCAGCTGTGCGCCGCGAACTCCGACACCGTGCTGCACGCCCTGCGCGACATCGCCCGTCACACGCGCGGCGCCATGCAGATCAAGTGGCGCGTCGACGGCTTCCAGAACCCGTCCCGGCCGACCGGCGCGCAGCGCAACTTCCTCGGCTTCAAGGACGGCATCGCCAACCCCGACACGGCCTCCGCCCGCGAGATGGACAAGCTGGTCTGGGTCACCGACACCGCGGGCGAACCGGACTGGGCGGTCGGCGGCAGCTACCAGGTCGTGCGGATCATCCGCATGCTGGTGGAGTTCTGGGACCGGGTCTCGCTCACCGAGCAGGAGAAGATGATCGGCCGCCGCCGCGACACCGGAGCCCCGCTCGACGGCGCGCGAGAGACGGACATCCCGCGCTACGGCAAGGACCCCCAGGGCCAGGCGATTCCGCTCGACGCCCACATCCGTCTCGCCAACCCCCGTACGGCGAAGACCGACACCACCCGGATCCTGCGTCGCGGCTACAACTACGACCGGGGGATCGACAGGGCGGGCAACCTCGACATGGGACTGCTCTTCTGCTGCTACCAGCAGGACGTGGTCCGCCAATTCGAGGCGACCCAGGAGCGGTTGATCGACGAGCCGCTCGTCGACTACATCAGCCCCACCGGTGGCGGCTACTTCTTCGCCCTGCCGGGTGTGCGCGGCCACTCGGACTGGCTGGGCCGCGGGCTCCTCAAGGCGTGAGGCGGGCAGGGCTCTCCGTCGTCCCCGACCGGACGGTCGCGCTTGGCCGCCCACCAGAGGAGATCGCCCAGGGCCGCGCCCGCCATCACCACGGCCATGATCACGCCCGCCACGGTCAGTCCGTCGTCGAGGTGCGGGCGCCCGTGCACGGCGTGCAGATCGAAGCCGCACAGGTGGTACACGCCCACCGCGGCGATCCCGAGGCTCGGCACGAGCAGCGCCAGCACGGACAGCGGCCCGCGTCCCGTGCGTCTGGTGTCATGATCCTCCATGGGGTCCCCCGATCCGTAAGAGGCTGATGGTGGAACCCTACGATATGTAGGGTCGCCCCGGCGGCCTCGGGTGACGCGCGCCATACAACGCCCTCGGAACCACCTCCGCAACCGGCCCGACTCCTGGGGCGTGACGACTCGGAAGCTCGGCCCACCGCCCGCCCTCTGCGGCTGCCGTCCCCGCGGACGGTACGGCGCACGTCTATCTGGAGGCGGCGGTCGGGGTGCCGCTGTTCGTACTGGCCGGGCGGTTCCTGGAAGCGCGGGCGCGGCAGGGGACCGGGGCGGCACTGCGGTCGCTCGTCCGACTCGCGGTCAAGGAAGTCTCGGTGTGCGAGGGCGAGGGCGAACGACTCGTCCGCATTGAGGAGTTGCAAGGCGCGGGCACAACGGCTCGCCGACACGGTGGCCGGGGTGTTTGTGCCGGTGGTGCTCGCGCTGGCGGTCACGGTGCTCTGCTTCTGGCTCGGCGCCGGGGCCGATCCACAGGCGGCGATCACCGCGTGCGTGGCGGTGCTCGTCGTGGCCTGCCCCTGCGCGCTGGGCCTGGCGACACCGACCGCCCTGATGGCCGCGACCGGCCGCGGGGCCCAACTGGGCGTGCTGGTCAACGGCCCGCAGGCGCTGGAGGAGCTTCAGCACATCGACACGGTGGTGCTCGACAAGACCGGCACCCTCACCTCGGGCCATATGACCGTCGCCCGCGTCACGGCTGCGCTGGGTGGGCTCGGGCGGAACGCCGTGCTGCGGCTGGCCGGGGCCGTGGAGCAGGGCTCGGAGCACCCACTGGGACGGGCGATCACCTCATAAGCCCGTCGGTCCATGCCCGAGCAGCCGCTGCCGGACGCGAGCGATTTCCGTGCCCTGCCGAGCCGGGGAGTCCGCGGCCGGGTCGAGGGCCGGCTGGTCGAAGTCCTGGCGGCGGACGAGGAGTTGGCCGCGACATTGGCCGACGCCCTCCCGGCGGCGGAGGCCGCCGCGCACACGCCCGTGCTGGTCCGGGTGGACGGGGTGGCCGAGGCTCTGATCGAGGTCGGTGACGTCGTACGTCCCGGAAGCTATCGGGCGGTGGACCGATTGCGGCGCCTCGGGGTGCGCCCGGTGCTCGCCACCGGCGACCTGGAGGCGCCGGCCCGGGCGGTCGCGGCCGCGCTGGGCATCGACGAGGTGCACGCTCGCTGTTCCCCCGAGGACAACGCCGATCTCGTACGGCAGCTGAGGGCGGACCGCCGTCGGGTCGCGGTGGTAGGGGACGGTGTGAACGACGCCGTGGCGCTGGCGGGTGCCGACCTCGGGATCGCCATGGGCAGCGGCACGGACGCGGCGATCGGGTCCGCGGATGTGTCGCTGGTGCGCGGTGACATCGAGGCGCTGGGGGATGCGGTTCGACTCGCCCGGCGCACCTTGGGCACGATCCGTGCCAACCTCCCGTGGGCCTTCGGCTACAACGCCGTGACCGTTCCGCTCACCATGGTGGGCCTCCTCCACCCGATGGTGGCCGCGGCGGCGATGTCCTTGAGCTCGCTGTTGGTGGTCGGCAACAGCCTGCGGTTGCGCGCCTGGCAGCGGGCGCCCGCCAGAAACCGGGGACCGTCGTCGCCCCGCAGCCGCACGCCGTCGCCCGCTCGGAGCCGCAACCGATGACCGACCACCTCCGGCGGCCCACCCGCCGCCGGCTCACCGACACCCTGCTCACCGTGCTCGTGCCGTCGCCGCGTGCAGCCTCGCCCTCGCCGGGCTGACCGCCTGGGCCGGCTCCGGCAACGCGGGCAGCCCGGCACGGATCGAGGTCACCTCCGGGCGCGTCTTCCTCCCCTACGGCGCCGCCGGGACACCGCCGCGTTCTTCCGGATCTCCAACTCCGGAGGTGCGGAGGACCGGTTGGTCGACATCACCTCGTCCGCGCTGGACGGCGACATCACGCTCCCACGCCAACGCACCACGAGCGGCCAAGCGGCGTACCGGGACCCGGTGGACTCGGCCGTCGTGCCGGTCCGCGGCGGTCTCACCATGTCGCCGCACGGTCTGGACGTGGCGGTACGGTCCGGTCCGTGGTGGCGCGCGGGCGATCTTGTGCCGTTCACCCTGCACTTCCAGCGCAGCGGGTGGATCAGGATCGTGGCCGTCGTGGTCCGCCCGGGGCGAGGGCGCGCCCTGATCGTCCGGCTGCCACCGTGACCGTACGGTCGGCCGCGTCACCGTGCGATCCACGCTTTGACCGTACGACTACCGCCATGGCCGTACGGCCATCGGCACGTCCCGGAAGACGGCGCGGCACGGCGACCGTGGCCTCGTACCGCGTTTCGTCCAGGATGCCCTGCGGTCGATGGGCGACTAGCATCTATTGGTGAAGGCCGCAATGCGGGGTACGCCCACCGGTGGCGCAGTCCCTGATCACCAGGGAGCCGACAGCCCCGCTTCTTCCGGCGGCAATACTTACGACCGCGCCTGGGCTTCGGTCCTGTGGCCGCGGCCATCCGTCTCGTGCCTCGAAAACCGCACGTGGGGGTGGAAGGAAGGTAAGTCCATGAATGCACAACGCGCGAGGCGTCTCGTCGTGGTGTCCGCCGTCGGCGTTCTCATGGCCGGCGGAACCGCGATCGGCGCAGCAGGTACGGCCTCGGCAGCCGTCCCGACCCAGGCCTCCAGCGATTTCCACCGTGACTGCGGGTACGGCTACGGCGGCTGGTGGAACGACTGCGACTACGGCTACGGATACGGTCACCGGGGCGACCGTGGAGACTTCCACCGCGGATTCTTCGACAACAACCGCGGCTACTTCGACAACGGTTCCTTCATAGTGATCGTGGTGGGCTGAAGGGGAGCGACGGAGCCGGGTGAGGGCCGCCACCTGCACGTTCTCGGGTGGCGGTCCTCACCGTCGGCCCTGCCGGAGCCCTTTGGTGCACACCTGTTCACCGATTCGATCGCGCAGCTCGTCCCGTCCGCCTCGCCGCGAGATCCCGGCTCGTCGAGCACGACCGGCATCCGCGAGGCGCTCCTGGAGCCGGACTGTCGACTCGTCACCCACAGCTGGGGCCGGCTCGGAATCGACGTCGATACCCGTCGGTGTCGTGTTGAGCTTCCGGCGAAACGCTCGGATCAGGGTGTCGGTCGTGCCGAACCCGCAGTTGGACGCGATGCGTTCGAGGGTGCCTTGGGCGGATTCGAGTTGCCTGCGCGCTGTTTCGACGCGGGCTGATTCGATGTAGGCACTCGGCGTCATGCCGAGTTCGGTTTTGAAGATCCGGGTGAGTTGCCGCTCGCTGACGTGGACGTGGGCGGCGAGGTCCGCGACGCTGAGCTTTTCGGCGATGTTGCGCATGATGTGGTGGCGGAGATCTTCGATGCGCCGTGTCGTGGAGACGGGTTCGAGGGGAACGCTGAACTGACTCTGTCCACTCGGCCGTTTCAGGTACATAACGAGCTGCCGGGCGACGCGCAGCGCCATGGCCTCGCCGAAGTCGTCGGCGACGAGGGCGAGCGACAGGTCGAGGCAGGCGCTGATTCCCGCTCCGGTCCATGGCCCATGCTGTGCATGCCGCGTGAGTGGTCTGTCCGTCCGGGTACAGGGGTCGGCCCGAACTGCGGTGAGTTCCCGCCCAGTTCAGTGATGTGGATCACGGGCTCGCGCTTGACGGGACTCACGACAGTTTTCCGTACCCACTCATGGCGACCGAACCTCGGATGCAAGGATGAGGGCCGTCATGACTGCTGGATGGTGTTCTCGCACGGTACGGGCCGCGATGTTCGCGGCCGTCTGTGTGCTGCTCGCCGCCCTGGGGCACGTCATGATGTCCGGCTCCCTGGTGGCCTGGTGGGCGATGGCAGGCGGAGCCGTGGCTGCGGGCGGCGTGGGCTGGTGCCTGGCCGGCCGGGAGCGCGGGCTTGCGCTGATCGTGTCCGTGGTGGTGGTCGCCCAGGGGGCCCTCCACTCGGCGTTCTCGCTGGCGCAGTCGGCGAGTTCGGCCTCGGGCTCGGGCTCTCTGGGCATGAGTGGCCGGCCGATGGGGTCCATGGGACATGACATGGACTCCATGCCCATGGACTCCATGGATATGGCGCACATGGGCCACATGGGCTCGGACGACATGGCTCACCTGGGGTCCGGTGCGAGCGGCATGTCCTCGTTCGGCATGCTCGCCGCCCACCTGCTGGCCGCGCTGCTGTGCGGCCTCTGGCTCGCGTACGGCGAGCGCGCCGCGTTCCGCATCCTGCGGGCCGTGGCCGGCCGACTCGCCGCGCCGCTGCGGCTGCTGCTCGCGCTGCCCACGCCGCCGCACCGTCCGCGTATCCGCAGGCACCGCGGCTCCTTGGACCGCGCGCCCCGGCGCCTTCTCCTCGTTCACGCGATCACTTCTCGGGGTCCGCCCGTGGGGACCGCTGTCGCCTGAGACAGCCGGTTCCCCGAAGCGCCTGTGCGCGCTTCGGGCATCGGCCGTACCTCCCCGTACGGCCGTACCTCACACCGGACCGCCGCGCTCTCGTGCCGGTCCGGATCACGGATGACCCGAGAAGGACACCTGGTGATCACTCCTGCCCTGCCCGTGTCGCGCGCCACAAGCGACAAGAGCGAGTACACGGCATCGATCGACGAATCGATTACCGCCTGGGCGCTGGCTGCCCGTGGCGGTGACCCGGATGCCGTCGAACGCTTCGTGCGCGCCCTGCACCGCGACGTCGTGCGCTACGTCGCCCATCTGTCCGCAGACCCACAGGCCGCCGACGACCTGGCCCAGGACACGTTTCTGCGGGCGCTGGGCAGCCTGCACCGGTTCGAGGGGCGTTCCTCTGCCCGCGCGTGGCTGTTGTCCATCGCACGCCGTGCGGTGATCGACAGCTTCCGGCACGCGGCCGCCCGGCCGCGGTTGAGCGACACCCGCGACTGGCAGGTGGCGGTCGAGCTCGCCCAGCCGTGTGGCCTGCCCGGCTTCGACGAGGGCATCGCGCTCCTCGACCTGCTGGCCGCCCTGCCCGAGGACCGTCGCGAGGCGTTCGTCCTCACCCAGTTGATGGGGCTGCCCTACGCGGAGGCCGCCGAGGTCAGCGGCTGTCCCATCGGGACCGTCCGCTCTCGCGTTGCGCGCGCCCGGGCGACGCTGGTCGGCCTGCTCGCCGAGGCCGAGGCGCCGACCGCGCTGGCCGCCTGACAGGGACCGCTGCCGGGAAGGGTGCCGGTGTGCGCCGTACGCGCGGAACACCGGCACCCTCTATCCGTACTCATTCCGCGTCCAACTCATGGGAATTCACCCGCAGTCGGCGCCGACGGCGCCCGGTACCGGCTTCCCGCTCGGCAAGGGCACCCCGCCCGCCGCGCTGGACGCGCAGGCGCAGAAGGTCCCGGTCCTCGGCCGGATCGTGATCCCCGAGGAGAAGCTCCTCGGCTACGGCGCCGACCTCTATATCGACACCTCTCGTCGATGGCCCGCATGGGGGACGGAATGGGCGAGCGCCGACGGCACTTGGACCCTGATGCCGCGCGCCGCGGCCGAGCGGCGGGGCCACCTGATCCACCGGGACGACCGGCCCAGCGACTTCCAGGAGAGCTGACCCGGGTCTGGGGGCCGGATGCTCACCCTGCACGGGCTTTCATGGTGACGGTAGCTCAGTTGGCCAGAGCGTCGTCCTCGTAAGACGGTAGTCGTGCGCTCGAGTCGCGCCGGGAGCTCTGGGGGCGATCCACGAGAGACCGCCCCCGGTTGCGCTAGCTCCCGTGCCTGACGTACGTGGCGGCGCCGATGCCGACGGCGAACGCACTGACGAGAGCGCTGACGCCTGCGCTGACGGCCCCCATCGGGCTCGCGTTGGTGACTACGGCAACAAGAACAGCAACGAGCGCCACCACCGTAGCGCCAAGGAAGACTGCGGTTACCTCAAGCGCGCGATGGTTACACACGCGCGACTGAGCCGGGCTGGTCGTCGACATGGATACCTCCGTTTGTTGTGCTCAACTCGCCGGGTTGGACACACTTCACCTAGGTGAGTGACCCGGCATTGGTGGTGAGGCGCTATGCCTCTGGGTGCTGGGCACCTCTCCACCGAGGAGTGAGCTGCAACAGAGCCTCCATGGACGGAAGTTGGACGGCGGAAGGCTACAGGAGTAGCCAATGCCCGCGCAACGGGACGTAGTTCAGAGGTCAGAGCACCCGCTTTGGTAGCGGGGAGTCGCAGGTTCGCGGCCGTGAAGCGGTTCATCGACTACGGCGACGTGGACGTGAGCGGATTCTCCCCCGCTGGCGGCTGATCTTCGCTGGTCACTCATGAATCGGAGGGGCCCATATCTGCAAGGGCTCGGGACCCGCTCACCATGTGTCGTCGGGATCGGGATCGGGATCGCGCACAGTCATGCAATCTCCCTACCCGTCTTCCAGCCTCGACGTTGCCCGCCGTGCCATCACGGATCGGCTGCGGGAGATACGGCTCGACCTGAGCTGCCCCGTCCGTCTCCCCATCCCCGTGGAGACGGACGGGGCTTTTGGCTGGAGAGCGCACTGACACTAGGTGAGACTGGCGTGCGCGAGCTGGATCGCCGGCGCTGTGGCCTCGCACCCCTTCCGGGTGCTGCGCGGGAGCGGAGTGATCCGGCAGATCTACCGGGGCAGGGCCCCGATGAACGCCCTGCGCTCGGACGACCTGGACGACCTCTTCCCCGGCCTTCTCGGCAGCGTTCTCGGCGCCGCCGCCCGCCAGGCCGCCCGTCTGAGCTCAGGCTGAAGCGGCACCGGCCTTCGGCTCGGCGCCGACCTCGGCCGAACTCGCCTTCCCCGGCAGGTGGTTGAAGAGCAGATTCAGGACGATCGCGGTCAGGCAGCCCGCACTGATCCCGCTGTTCATCACGGTCTGGAACCAGTCGGGGAACTTCGCGTAGATCGTCGGCACCCCGACCGGCAGCATGCCCACCGCGACCGAGACGGCCACCACCGTCAGGTTGTTGTTGCCCTTGAAGTCCACCTCGGAGAGGGTGCGCAGACCGCTCGCGGCGACCGTTCCGAACATCACCAGACCTGCGCCGCCCAGCACCGGCGCCGGTATCGCCGCGACCACCGCGCCCAGCTTGGGCAGCAGGCCGAGCAGCACGAGGATGCCGCCCGCCGCGGCGACCACCCAGCGGCTGCGCACCCGGGTCATGCCCACAAGGCCCACGTTCTGCGCGAACGCCGTGTAGGGGAAGGTGTTGAACACCCCACCGAGGACCGTCGACAGACCGTCGGCGCGCAGTCCGTCCGCGAGCGTCCGCGGCTGGATCGGCCGGTCGGTCATCTCACCCACGGCGATGAAGTCACCGGTCGTCTCGGTCATCGTCACCAGCGCCACGACCAGCATCGAGATGATCGCGGAGGTGTGGAACGACGGCGTCCCGAAGTGGAACGGCGTGCTGATCCCGACCCAGTCGGCATCCCCGACCCCGTCGAAGTCCGTGAATCCGAAGGGGACGGCGACCGCGAGGCCCACGGCGATGCCGATGAGCACCGCGATCCGGCTCAGGAAGGCCGGCGCGAACCGCTGCACACCCAGCACCACGGCCAGCACGAAGGCCGCGAGGGCCAGGTTCTTCGGCGCGCCGAAGTCCTTCGCGCCCACGCCGCCGGCCGCCCAGTTGCCGGCCACCGGCAACAGCGAGACACCGATGATCAGAATGACCGTGCCGGTGACGAGCGGCGGGAAGAATCGGAGCAGCTTCCCGAAGACCGGGGCGAGCAGGACGATCGCGAGGCCCGCGACGATCACCGACCCGTAGATCGCGGGCAGTCCGCCGCCCGTCGTCCCGATGAGCACCATCGGCGACACGGCCGCGAAGGTGCAGCCCTGCATGATCGGCAGCCGCACCCCGAAGCGCCAGAAACCCAGGCACTGGATCAGTGTCGCGATCCCGCACACCAGCAGATCCGCGGTGATCAGATAGGCCAGATCGGCGGGCGACAGCTTCATGGCGCCGCCCACGATCAGCGGCACGGCCACCGCTCCCGCGTACATCGCGAGTACGTGCTGCAGCCCGAAGGCAGCCAGTTGGCGTACGGGTGGGACCTCGTCGACGGGATGCACGGGTGCTGTGGTCGCCATGGGCACTCCTGGAGCGGCGGGTGGGGACGGACGGTTCAACAGCACGAGACCGTAAGGGTCTTGAACAGTTTGTTGATTTCCGGTGTGTTGCCGTCAGATGTCATGCCCACAGAGGCCGCGCGACTCTGCTACGAAGCCGCCGTCCGCGCCGCCGCCAGCAGCGACTCCCAGTCCGGAAGCTTGACCACACCACGGCCGAACGAGGCCCCGAGCTCCGCCTCGGCCCGCTCGATCGCCTGCCAGCCGGCCCACTCGACCGGTTGGGCCCCCGCCGCCCGCAGCGCCGCGAGCGGATCCTCGGGCACGTCCCGTCGTACGAGGCCGGGAGCGTCCTCGAGCAGTGAGGACACCGTCTCCTTCGCGCACGGCCGGTTGCTGCCGATGACACCCGTCGGACCCCGCTTGATCCAGCCCGCCACATACTCGCCCGGGGAGATCGAGCCGTCCCGCAGGATCCGCCCCGCGAGATTCGGCACCGTGCCGCGGTCGGCATCGAACGGCAGCCCTTCGAGCGGCACCCCGCGATAGCCCACCGAGCGCAGCACCAACTGCGCCTCGATGTCCTCGTACCGCCCCGTGCCCGTCACCCCGCCCTGCCCGTCCGGCACCGTCCGCTCGAAGCGGACCGCACCCACACGGCCTCCCTCAAGCGCTCGGTTTCGGTCGACCGGCGACGTACCTCCTTCGCGGAGCAGTTCGACGGGACGCAGGAAGAAGCGCAGCCGGATCCGTCGCGGACGGCCCTGCGGCGGCGCGGCAGCCCAGCCCCGGAGCACCTCCACATTGCGGCGCTGGGCCGCGGGCAGGCCAGACGGGTCCAGATACGCCGGATCGAGGGCCAACTCCTCGGGGTCGACCACGACGTCGGTGTCCGGCAGCGCGCCCAGTTCGCGCAGCTCCTTGGTGGTGAAACGGGCCTGTGAGGGGCCGCGTCGCCCGACCATGCTGATCTCCGTCACCTTGCTCGAGGCCAGCGCGGTGAGCGCCGCCTGCGGCATGTCGGTGGGGTTCAGCTCCGCCGCGCCGCGGGCCAGCATTCGGGTGACGTCGACGGCCACGTTCCCGACACCGATCACCACGGCCGACCGTGCGCCGAGGACGAATCCATTGGCCACGGAGTCGGGGTGCGCGCTGTACCAGGACACGAACTCGGTCGCCGACCAGCTGCCGGCCAGCTCCTCGCCGGGCACCGAGAGGTGGCGGTCGGTGGCGGCGCCCACGCAGTAGACCACCGCGTGGTACAGCTCCCGCAGTCGGGCCACCGGTACCCCGCCCGGGCCGACCTGGACACCGCCCAGGAACCGCACCCGCTCGTCCTCCAGGACCGCCCGCAGATTGTTCTGCAGTGACTTGATCTTCTCGTGGTCGGGCGCCACTCCATAACGCACCAGGCCGTACGGGCACGGCAGTCGGTCCAGGACATCCACCCGGACTCCGGGATCCTGGCTCTGCTGGACGAGACTCTGTGCGCTGTAGACCCCGCTGGGCCCCGAGCCTACGACGGCGACATGCAGCACGGCCGAACTCCTTACCCGAGGGATCACGGAGAACGCTGACAGGAGATCGCTGTTGGTTCCAGCATCGCACCGCCGGTGCTCCGCTGACAGGGTGCGGCGCGCGACGCGCGTGTGCGTGTCCGTTCTCATGGAATGTGATCATGCGGTTACGTTCCGTATGTGCTAGAAGCATCCTTTCTTAATCTGTCCGACCGGTGCCGATCGGACGGTGCGGTGTCCGTGTGGCCCGCGTGGGAAGTGCGGGAGCACGAAAGCGTCACGTCGTGGTTCTACGTCCGGCCGGCCTTCGAGGACGGCGCCCAGGTCGACGTGCTCGCCGTGGCGTGCGAGGCGGACGTGTCCGTCGAGGACGTACGGGCCCAGCCGCCGCTCTCCCTCGACGACCTCGCGGTGCTCGCCGACTGGATCGAGGAACCGCTCTTCGCGGCGATTGGCGCGCCGACCGCCCCGTCGTGTGCACCGGAGGAAGCGTCGGCGCGCCGTGCCCGGCCCCCGTGGCCGAGCGGTATCGAGGGACGGTGGCTGGTCGCCGCGGAGTACCGCGCGGCGCAGGGAGACGGCATCGACCCGGTGCTCGCGGTCATGTGCGCCACCGGGCACAGTCGGCGCAAGTCGCTCAGGCTGATCGCGGGAGCGCGCGACGCGGGATTCCTGGCCCCCCGTCACGCTCGGCGGTGAGCACGGTGGTTACGCCATGGTGCGCATCCGTGTGATCTCACTCGTCTGTTGCGCGATCACGTCGTCGGCCATCTCCTCGATCTGGATGTTGTTGCCCCGCGCCTTCACGTCCATGGCCATGGTGATCGCTCCATCGTGATGCGTGATCATCAGCTTCAGGAAGAGCTCGTCGAACGCCATGCCCTTGGCCGCGCGCAACTTCCTGAGCTGGGCCTCCGTCGCCATGCCGGGCATCGTCCCGTGTTCGTGCTCCGCGCCGGCCTGCTCGCCGTCGTGTGCCTTCAGCCAGCTCTTCATGGTGGTGATCTCCGGGCCTTGCGCGGCCGCGATCCGTGCGGCGAGCCGCTTCACCTGGCCCGACTCGGCCTGTTTCGGGGCGAGTTCGGTCATTTCCAGGGCCTGTGAGTGGTGCTCGATCATCATCCGCGCGTACCCGAAGTCCGCCGAATTGGGGGAGTCGTCGTCGGCCCGCTGCTGTGCGGCGTCCTTCGCGGAGAGCGTCTCGGCCGCCTCGCCGGGCTTGCCGGGTGCGATCAACGAAGGCCCGCTCGCCTTCCCGGACCTGGTCTCTGAGTCGGAGTCACAGCCTCCGAGCGCGAGCGCGGCGACCAACAGTGACACCGCGAGCAGGGACGCACGGGCCGTACGGCGAACAAGCACAGCGACCTCCTGTGGCACACGAAGGGGCGGACACCTCAAGGGTGTTGGGACCGTCCTAGCACGCTTCCGCACCTGACTGATCAAAAACATTCATTACGAGTACGTTGCCATCTGTTGATCTCCCGATGGGGCGGACGATACTTCAGGGGTCCGTGAACCGTTCGACTGCGAACGGCTACAAGGGAGGACACAGTGATCCTGTTGAACGACCCCCGAACGCGGCGCAGACGTCTGGGAGTTGCCGCAGCCGCGGCCGGACTCCTGGCGGCGCTGCTCACGGCCGGCCCGGCGGCCGCGACCCCCGACCCCGGGGACAGTCCCGCCGCGCGGGAGCAGGTCTCCAAGAGTGACGCCGCCGAGGCGAAGGCCGCGATGGCCGGCGGTGAGATACCGGGGCAGGACGAGATCGTCCACTCCGACAACATCGAACACCTCGCCAATGTCCCCAAGGAGGCCTTCACCGGGCTCAATTCGGACCTGGCGTTCCAGGGCAAGTACGCGTTCGCCGGCAACTACGACGGCTTCCGCATCTTCGACATCAGCAACCCGAAGGCGCCCAGGACGGTCGCGCAGGTGCTCTGCCCGGGCTCTCAGAACGACGTCTCCGTCTCCGGCAACCTGCTGTTCCTGTCCACCGACTCCTCGCGCAGCGACAACTCCTGCAACAGCACCTCGCAGCCCGCGACAGAGAAGTCGTCGTGGGAGGGCATGAAGATCTTCGACATCAGCGACAAGGCGAACCCGAAGTACGTCGCCGCCGTCGAGACCGCCTGCGGCTCGCACACCCACTCGCTGGTGCCCGAGGGCAAGAACGTCTACATCTACGTCTCGTCGTACTCGCCGAGCGCCACCTTCCCCGACTGCCAGCCGCCGCACGACGGCATCTCGGTCATCAAGGTGCCGCGCAACGCCCCTGAAGAGGCGGCCGTCGTGAACTTCCCGGTGCTGTTCCCGGGCGAGGGGCCGGACGGTGGCGGCAACCCCGGCGCGCCCACCAACCCGGGCGTCTCCAAGACCACCGGCTGCCATGACATCACGGTCCTGCCGTCCAAGGACCTGGCCGCGGGCGCCTGCATGGGCGACGGCATCCTGTTCTCCATCAAGGATCCGGAGAACCCGAAGGTCATCGACCAGGTCGAGGACAATGTGAACTTCGCGTTCTGGCACTCGGCGACCTTCAATCAGAAGGCCGACAAGGTCGTGTTCACCGATGAGTTGGGCGGCGGCGGCGCGGCCACCTGCAACGCGGCGATCGGCCCGAACCGCGGTGCCGACGGCATCTACGACATCGTTGGCAAGGGCGACCACCGCAAGCTCGTCTTCAAGAGCTACTACAAGATCCCGCGCCACCAGGCGGACACCGAGAACTGCGTGGCTCACAACGGCTCGTTGATCCCGGTCAAGGGCAAGGACCTCATGGTCCAGGCCTGGTACCAGGGCGGCGTCTCCGTCTGGGACTTCACCGACTCGGCCAACCCGAAGGAGATCGCCTACTTCGAGCGCGGCCCGCTGACCACCGACACCCTCCAGATCGGCGGCTCGTGGTCGGCGTACTACTACAACGGCTACATCTACTCGAACGACATCGCCAAGGGCTTCGACGTGCTCAAGCTCAGCGACCGGCGCACGGATCCGGCGAAGCGGGTCCATCTGCGTGAGCTCAACGTCCAGACGCAGCCGGACTACTTCGACTGACCGACGGGCCGATCGGACTGATCAATCGGGCCGATCGGAGCGACCGTCGGACTGTTTGGGCAGACCGCCGGCCGGATCGGGGCGATCGGCCGTCCGATCGGGCTGATCGTCGCTCGGACGGCCGGTCGCGAAGAACCGAGACAGATCCGTCTCGCACGTCCCGCCGGGCACCTCGGTGTCCGGCGGGACACCCATCTCCCAGTCGAGGCGGTAGCGCTTGAACAGCTCCGCCCTCAGGGTCGGGATCGGCATCGGCACGCCGGGCACCAGGGCCGCGTACACCGCGCCCATGAGCAGCGCGCGCAGCATCGGGTAGTCGGTGGCGGCGTCCGGCGAGCCGTGCCCGGCGACGGCGTCCCGCAGCAACTGCGCGAGCCGCTGCTGCTCCGGGCACTGCACGAACCCTTCGGCCTGCAGCAGCCCGGCCATGTGCTGGCGCATCAGCACGGGCTGGCTCCCGGCGAGCCCCAGGATCGCGTCGATGGCCCGCGCCATCCGCTCCCGGCCGTCCTCGGTACGCGGCTCGCGCTCCAGCGCCTCCTCCAGCGTGCGGTGCATCAGCCGGTGCACGGCGGACTGCAGGAGCTGGCGTTTGCCGGGGAAGTAGTACGACACCAGTCCACGCGCCGATCCGGCGCGATCCGCGATGTCGCCGAGCGTCGTCGCCTCGTAGCCGCGCTCGCTCACCAGCTCCACCGCGGCCTGCAACAGCCGCTCCCGGGAACGCCGCCGCAACTCTTCATTGACCGAGGCGCTGCGCGGGGACATGCTGTAACTCCTGCGTTGACTGGCTGCCAGCCAACTATACTCAACGCGTTCGGGCCGAGACCCTTCCAGGGTCGGCTTCGAGCTGCCGTCTGCCCTGGGCGACGCGGGGGATCGTCCAGGGTGGGCGCGCAAAAGCGCCGATGGTGTGCTGAGGCTACTTTCGGCTGCCGATACGTCTCGCAGAGCCACCGCGTCCTCCTTACAGTGGGCTGGAGTCCCCGAGGAGGCGTATGGACATGGATCAAGAGCAGATCCTGGCCAGGATCACGGCGATGGTGGAGGACGAGCGACGACTGCGCGACGCCCTCGCTTCCGGGCAGATCGACAGCGAGACCGAACACGAACGGCTGGGAGAGCTGGAGCGCCAGCTCGACCAGTGCTGGGACCTGCTGCGCCAGCGGCGCGCGAAGTCCGAGTTCGGTGAGAACCCGGACGAGGCGCGCGTCCGTCCTTCGTCGCAGGTCGAGGACTATCAGGGCTGAGGGCGCGCAGGAGGCGTCAGCTGATCAGGTCGAGGACCGGTCGCAGTCCGTCCGGGCGGTCGGTCACCGGCAGGTGATCCACGAAGTGCACCCCGCACCCCAGGACTGCCGCACCGCCGTCCGCCCGGCGGTCGTCACCGACCATCAGCGTGTCCTCGGGGGCGACCCCGAGCGCGTCGCAGGCGGCCTTGAACAACCGCGGGTCCGGCTTCTGGATGCCGCGCTCGTACGACAGGACGTACGCGCCGACGTACGGGTCGAGGCCGTGCTCGCGGAAGACGGGCCGCAGATCCCAGCCGATGTTGCTGACCACACCGACCGCGACTCCGCGCTCGCGCAGCGTGTCCAGCACTTCGGCCGCGTCGGGATAGGGGCTCCAGGCGGCCGGTGCCATATGGCGGTCGTACAGCGCGTCGTGGAGCCGGGGGTCGGGCAGCGGAACCTGGCGGGAGGCGCCGGTGTACGCGGCGCGGTGCAGCTCGGCGGACTTGTCGCGGACCTTCCAGATCTCGGCGAGGTCGTCCGGGAGCGGCTGTGACGCGAAGGCACCGCCCGGCAGCGCGCCGGCGGCTTCCAGGGCCTGCGCCGTCCGGGTCAACTCCGGTTCAGGAAGAGTGAGTTCGGCTTCGGCGAGCACTGCGCGCAGCCATGAATCGCTGGACTCGATACGGAAGAGGGTTCCGGAGAAGTCGAAGAGGACGCCTTTGATCGTCATGAGGGTGATCCTTCGGGGCATGGCTCCCGCGGGTCAAGGGCGTGGTGATCGTCGCGGGTCGAGGCGGCGTCGGCCGGGCCACCGTTCGTAGAAGGTCACCGCCAGCGCGACGATCAGCGCGCCGATGAGCCAGCCCCCCACGACGTCCGACGGCCAGTGCACGCCGAGCCAGACCCGTGTCAGACCGACGCCCACGACGGAGACCACGGCCAGGGCGAGCCCCGTACGCCGCAGGGCGGGTCCGGCGCCGTACAGGTGGAGCAGCCAGAGGAGCAGCCCGCACACCACGGTGGCCGTCAGGGCGTGCCCGGAGGGGAAGGCCGCGTAGTGGGCGCAATCCACGGGGTCGGGCCAGACCGGGCGCTCGCGGCCGACCGCCGACTTCAGGACCTGCTGCACTCCTGTGCCCAGCGCACATGTGGCCGCCACCCATAGCGCCAGCCACCATGCCGCGTGGCTCCATACCAGCCACAGCACGGCGGCGGCACACACCGCGCGCATCGTCCAGGGGTCCCACACCCAGTCGGTGAGGATCCGGAAGGCATGGGTGGCGCCGGGTTGGTCGACCGCCCAGGTGTGCGTGGTGCGGGCGATGTCGCCGTCGAGGGTGAGCAACGGGTGCCAGGAGAAGGCGACCAGCAGCAGGAGCAGCACGGCGGACACGGCGAGAGCGACCGCGATGCGGGCCGAGATGCGCGGACGACCCGGAGGGTAGGGCGGGGAGGGCATAGGGGTGATCCTCGCCGACTCGCGAAGCGGGCGGCCAACCTCGGCACACCGGGCCTGGCGGCGAACGCGGCCAACCTCGGCACACCGGGCCTGGCGGCGAACGCGGCCATGCCGCAAGCCCCCACTCACCCGAAACCACGCACGCACGGATGCGGCCACCCGCAGCCGCGGACGTACGGACGAGTGGGGGCCGCGGGCCCACTCACCGGCAGCCGCGGACGTACGGGTGGGTTCGGGCGAGGGCCCCACTCGCCCGCAGTCGCGAGCGCACGGAAGGGGTGGCGCCGCGGGCCCACTCACCGACAACAGCGGACGTACGGGTGGGTCTGGGCTGCGGGTCCCACTCGCCCGCAGCGGCGAGCGCACGGAAGGGGTCGTGCCGAGTGCCGCACTTACCCGCAGCCACAGCCGCAGCCGTGGACGCAGCCGTGGACGTACGGGTGGGTCTGGGCTGCGGGCCCCACTCGCCCGCAGCGGCGAGCGCACGGAAGGGGTCGTGCCGCGTGCCGCACTTACCCGCAGCCGCAGCCGCAGCCGCAGCCGTGGACGTACGGACGGGTCCGGGCCGAGGACCTCACTCGCCCGCAGTCGCGAGCGCACGGTAGGGGCCGTGCCGGTACATCGAATGCCCGTCGCTTACGTTCGGATCTGGAAACAGCTCCCCACGATCCAACGTCTGATCCACCGGCGACGGGCGGATGTACCGGCACGGCCCCGACCCACCCACCGGCCGCAGGCATGCGGGCGCGCGGGTCCGCGGGCGCGCGGCGGGGCGGAGGAGGCGGCTAGCCCAGCGCCCGCAACCCCGGCACGAACGCCACCAGCAACGGAATCACCGGCACCAGCGCGGCCGCCGCCGTCAGGCGCAGCCGACGTGCCGCCGTGAGCCGGTCCGGGGGAGTGAGGAGCCGGTGCACGCGCTGCGGTACGTGGGCACCCGGAGTGGGGCAGGGGCCGAACACGCCCCGGTCCTCGTTGAGTTCCACGAGGGCGAGTGCGATGGTGAGGCGGCCGAAGCGGCGCGACGCCATGTCGTCGGCGGCGAGTTCGACCAGGCGGTGCATCTCGCCGCGGAACGCGGCGAACACCGGCACCTGCGGAAAGCCGGTGGCCAGCGCGGCCGAACAGTGCAGCAGCCAGTCGTGCCGGGCCCGCGCGTGACCCTGCTCATGGGCGAGTACGGCATCCAGCTGACGCCCCTTGAGGCGGCGC
The DNA here is from genome assembly GCF_044457265.1 of Streptomyces sp. NPDC050564. NCBI lineage: Bacteria > Bacillati > Actinomycetota > Actinomycetes > Kitasatosporales > Streptomycetaceae > Streptomyces > Streptomyces sp. NPDC050564. The sequence goes on from NZ_JBITGS010000026.1 coordinate 168,508, forward strand.
AACGCGGCCGTGGTGATGACGAGTTGAGGTGCCGCACCCGGCAGCCACCAGGCATCGGGGCGCTCGCCCTCCAGGACCACCAGTCGATCCGGTCCGGGCTCCTCGCCGGGCAACAGCGGGGCGCGTACGAGGAGTTCTGCCCGCCGCTGCCGACGGCGCGCCCGGGCCCGTACGACTTCGCGGGCCAGCATCGCGGCGGTCCACGCACCCCCGCAGGCGAGTGCCACGGCGGTTGTCGCCGCCCAAGTGCCGCCCGTGCTCAGCGCGTAGGCGTCCACCACCGAGCGCGGCGCCGAGCCGAACACATGGCCGCGCACCGCCATCCACGCGGCGGCCGCGCTCAGCGTCATCGACAGCGCGCAGCACAGCAGAACGGCCGCCACCACGCACTGCCACACCCACAGGGCGACCACCGGTTCACGGTCCGGCCAGTCCGCCCGGGCGAGCAGTCGCGGAGCCACCACGGCGGCCAGGGCGCCGAGCAGCAACAGTGCCGCGGGGACCATCATGGGGCGAAGCCTATGAGCGGTGCGTCGCCACTGGATACGGACGGCGACGCCAAGTGACGTACGCCACGGTTTCGTACAGGGATGGCTGATCAGCTCGCACGGGCGGAAGGCCGCTCACCGCGCTGGGACTGACGGATGTGCCGCCACCTACCCCAAGGGCACATCCGCAGGCCCGGGAATCGTGGCGTTCGCGGCGGTTGCTCAGAGCGTGACCAGCATCGCCAGCATCGCTATCCCCATGGACAGGCGGCAGGCCTGTGAGAGTTCGGGGCGGTCGCCCCAGCCGAGGGTGCGAGGGGCTCCGGATGCGGCCGTGGCCAGGGGGAGCAGGCGGACGCCGGAACGGAGGACGTAGCCGGCGAAGTAGAGGAGGAGTGCGCCGGTCAGCAGGGGGACACCCGAGTCGCCGTGGTGGTGTCCCGGGGAGGCGGCCATCACACCCGCCATGTAGACCATCGCGACGGCGCCCATCAGGTGATGCAGGTGGTGCGGGCTCGTGCGGGACGTCCACAGGGCGCGTACGGCGGTGGCGCCGAAGACAGCGGCATAGGCGAACCAGGCCCAGCGCGGCGGAGTGGCCACCGCCGCGGGTACGGCCATCGCGGCCATGCCGAAGCCCATGAGCGCCTCGCCGCCCGCGGTGCGGCGCTGTTCCTCCACGGGGCTGCGCATCCGCAGCAGGCAGTAGGCCCCGGTCGCCGCGCACAGCACCACGAGCAGCCAGCCCGGCGAAGCAGGTCCATGCACCGCGTACCTCCCCGCTCGACGATGTCGGACATCGGACATCGGACAGTCGGTCGACAGTTGGTCAGGGCATGCCCGCGGCGGGCGGTGCGCAAGCGAGCGCAAGGGTGTACGCGGGGGAGCGTGCGGGGGTGCACCGCAGATGGGGAATGTGATCCGCGAGATATTTTATGAGTAAAACACCTGCTAAGGTTATGGGTATGAGTAGTGCGACCAGCCCCATGCCCCCCCGTGTGCAGCGCCTCCCGCTGACCGGTGTCCTGCGCCTCGGCCGGCCCTCCGACATCTGGTTCAAGCCCGCGCTGAGCGCCGTCGTCGCGGTCGCTCTGCCGAATCTGACGCTCCTGGCGCTCGGCCGGCTGGACCTGGCGATGTACACGATGGCCGGGTCGCTCTGCGCGCTGTACGCCCACAACCGTCCGTACGCGGCCCGAGCCCGCGCCCTCGCCTGGGTGGTGCTCGGCATGCTCGGCGGTCTCGCCGTCGCCCTTGTCACGGCCTCGCTCACCTCGGACGCCGTCGTACTGGTCACGGTCGGTGCGCTCCTGGCCGCCGTCCAGAAGGTGCTGTGCGACGCCACGCGCATCGGTCCGCCCGGCCATGTGGTCCTCGCCTTCATCTCCTCCGCATCCCTGTTCGCGCCGCAGACCCTCGGCCAGGTACCGGGCCATCTCGCGCTCGGCGCCGCGGCCGGCGCCTGGGCCTGGATCGTCGGCATGGCCCCCGGGCTCGTCCGCCCGCACGGGCCGGAGCGGCGTGCGACCGCACGCGCCCTGAACGCCGCCGCGGTGTACGTCGAGACACCGAGGAACGCCCGTGCCCGAGCCGCCGCGGCCGCCGCCGTGCACGGTGCCTGGCAGTCGCTGCTGTCCACCGGAGCCCGTTCCGCACCCCGGCGCGCCCTCGAGCGGCTCGTCGTGCGGGCCGAGGTCGCGCTCGCCGCGCCCGCCGACACGGAGCCCGGGCGGCTGCGCGGATGGGCCCGCGAACTGCGCGGCACCGGACCCGTGCCGCGCCCGGACGACCTCGCGGACACCGCCGACGAACTCCTGGGCGTGGAGGCCGCGCTCGCCTTCGGTGAACGGCCGCTGCTGCGCCGGCTGAGCCCCCTCGCCCCCATCGCCCTGCGCACCGCGCTCGGCTGCGCCCTCGCCGGTTATGTCTCGCTCGCGCTGGGCGTCGGCCGCCCCTACTGGGCGCTGGTCACCGCCGCCTCGCTCTACCAGGCCAACGTCACCCTGACCTGGAGCCGTGGCGTGCAGCGCGTCGTCGGCAATCTCGTCGGCGTACTGGTCTTCGCGGCGGTCGCCCCGCTCGCCCACCTCAGTCAGACGGTCCTCGTGCTGTGCTGCCTCGCCTTCAACTTCGGTGCCGAGGCGCTGATCGGCCGCAACTACTGGCTCGGCAGCATCTGCGTGACCCCGATGGCCCTGCTGATCACCGAGTTCGCGCGGGTCCAGCAGCCCGGCGAACTGATCACCGACCGGGTCGTGGACACCGTCGTGGGCGCCCTCGTCGGCTTCGTCGCCGCGATCGCCGTCACCAACCGGCGGGCCGGCGACCGCATCGAGCGCGCTCTGTCCGCGGTGGAGCGTGCTCGCGACCACGCCGACGCGACGCTGGCCGAAGAGCGTCCGGGGCCGGGCGCCCTGGAGTCCGCCCGACGCGGCCTGGCCGCCGCCGTCGTCGACCTGCGTGCCGCGGCAGACGCCGCGGCCGGCGAATGGTGGCAGCGCGCCCTGCCGGAAGAGCGGGTCATGCGGGCGGAGCAGGCCGGACACCGTACGCTCGCGGCGACGGTACGACGGCAGGGACTGCACTCCGTGGAGGGCGCACAAGCATGACGACAGCGGATGGGCGGGCGGAGACGGACGGCACCTCCGCCGGGCGGGGCGGGACGGAGGGCGCCCCTGCCGGGCGGGCGGAGACGGACACCACCCCGCCCCGACGGGCCGAGGCGGGGAGCGCCCCCGCCGGGCCGACGGAGGCGGACGGCAGCCCGGCCGGCCGGGCCGAGACCGGCGGCGCCCCCGCCGGACGGACCGCGCCCGGAGACACCGTCGCCGCCGTGGTGCGGCAGTGGCATACGGTGCGTCCCGACCTCGACACCGGCCCCATGGAGGTCATCGGCCGCGTCAACCGCTGCGCCGCGCTCCTGCAGCAGGCCGAGGACGCCCCGCTGCGCCGGGCCGGGCTCACCCGGCCGGAGTTCGACGTCCTCGGCACCCTGCGGCGCACCGGACACGAGCTGACGCCCAGTGAGATCGCCCGCGAGACCTTCTCCTCCGGTGCCGCCGTCACCAAGCGGCTCAAGCAGCTGACCGAGCGCGGCCTGGTCGAGCGGCGCGGTGACACTCGCGACCGCCGGGTCGCGCATGTCCGCCTCACCGACGAGGGGCGCGAACTCGTAGACGGCATCCTCCCCGAGCAACTCGCCTACGAGACGACGGTCCTGTCCGGGATCGACCACGGCCGCCGGCGTGAACTGGCCGATCTGCTGGGCGAGTTGCTCGGCCAGCTGGAAGGCCGGCTGGGGCTGCCGCGGTGATGCACCGTTGACATGAGGTGAGCGCCACTCCTACGTTCGGGCAGGCTGGTTCGGCGCTCCGGCTGATGTACGACATGTCGAACATGAAAGGCCTTGAGGGACATCGAGGCCTCGGGGAGGGAGGCGGAGTGACGCTCACCATCGACCTGGGGACCGACACCGGACCTTTCCACGGCGGCGCGAGCGGCACTCTCTACGGCCTGTACGGCGACGGCGTACCCAGCCGCAACGTCGTCGAGGGCATGTATGTCCGCACGGTCTCCACCAAGGCCCAGGACGGTATCCAGCACCCCGGCGCCGACGCGCTGGACACCCTGCCTCCCTTCGTCGACTGCGGCGGCAGGGACGTCTACGTCTACTTGGCCGACATCTACCGTGGCTTCCCCTACCAGTGGCCCGATGCCACCGGCGAGGAGCGGCTCGCCGGCTTCATGACGCTGATCGAGAAGCAGGTCCTTCAGGTGTCGGCGATGGGGGCCCTGAAGTCCCACGTCGTGTATGTGCCGTTCAACGAGCCCGAAGGCAACATGTTCGGCACGCAGGAGTGGAGCTACAACCGCATCTCCTGGCGCACCGACCCGCGGTACTACTTCGCCGCGTGGAAGGACGCCGTCCGGCTCATCAGGCGCCTCGATCCGGACGCGCGCGTCGCGGGCCCCAACACCAGCATTCTGTACGCAGAGGTCAAGGGCTTCCTGGAGTTCGCCAAGGCCCACGACGTGCTCCCCGACGTGATCACCTGGCACGAGCTGTCCACCCCCGCCGCGATCCGTACCTATGTCGTCGAGTACCGGCGGATGGAACGGGAGTTGGGGATCGGCCCGCTTCCCGTGAACATCAACGAGTACGCGCACAACTACCACTTGTCCGTGCCGGGCCAGATGGTCCAATGGATCTCCGCCATCGAGGAGTCGAAGATCGACGCCGACATGGCGTACTGGAACATCGACGGCAACCTGAACGACTCGGCGGTCGAGGCCAACAAGGGCAACGGTCAGTGGTGGCTGTTCAACGCCTACGGCCGGATGACCGGTCACACCGTCCGCGTGACCGCGCCTCGGCCCAACGTCCAGTACAGCCTCCAGGGCGTCGCCACGCTCGACCGGGACAAGAGGCAGGCCCGGTTGCTGTTCGGCGGCGAGGGCGGCGCCGCGGACATCGTCTTCGCCCGGGTCCCGGCCGAGGTCTTCGGTGACGCGGTGCATGTGCGGCTTCATGAGATCCCCTGGACCGGACAAGTCGGCGTGTCGGCCCAGCCGTCGCGGCTCCAGGACCGCGAACTGCCCGTGGTGGACGGGACAGCGGCCCTGCCGCTGTCGGACCTCCATGAGATGTCGGCGTACGAGGTCATCCTCTCGCCCAGTGGCCGGGACGCCGTTCCCGCGTTGCCGTCGGTGGGCTGGCGGGCGACGTACGCGGCCGAGAACGCCACGTACACGGGCGGCGGTTACTCGAGGAACGGACCCGAGGGTTCGCCCTCGGACGTCGAGAAGTTCGCCTCCTGCGGCACCTATCATGTCGGCGGGCTGCGCACCGGTTCGGACGGAGCCCTCGCCTTCGCCGTCGAGGTCCCCGAGGACGGCACGTACGACCTGAGGGTCTTCGCCAACTCGTACAACCTCGACGACCTGGTCAGGGAACAGGGCCCCACCAACGTCTTTCTGCGCGTGGACGGGGCGGACCCGCAGGAGTTGCGGCTTCCGCTCGGCTACAAGCGGACGGTGTGGGGCCACACCGACACTCAGGTGTGGCTGACCGCGGGCAAGCACGCGATCACGCTCGCCGCGCGGGACCCCGACCTCGGCGTCACCAAGGGTGACGCGATCATCGACGAGCTCGATCTGGCACTGTGGGACGAGCGGGTGACGGCTCCCGCACTGTACGAGGCCGAATACGCCGTGCTCGGCGGCGGCGCGCACGTGAGCCATGCGCACCGCGGGGCCTCGGGGCCGGGGGGGGGCGGGGGGGCCCCCCGGGGGCCCCCCCCCCCGGGGGGGGGGGCCCCCGCCCCCCGGGGGGCCCCCCGGCCGGGGGGGCAAAATGGCGGTGGGGCGGGGCTGTTGTAACGGCAAT